>NZ_BAAANS010000093.1:0-21386 GCF_039529925.1 Kitasatospora saccharophila
GGTGCCCCCCGCCGAACTCCCCACCCCGCACGGCCCGCACGTACGGCGCACCCGTCCAGACCAGCGTCGCCAACTCACTCGCCAAACCCGGCGCCACGCCGCCGAGTTGCACCAGGTGCGCCCCCGTGGCCGCCCGCTCCACCCCCAGCGAGGGCAACCTGAGACCCGCCGCGCCCAGCGCCTCCCGCAGCCCGTCGCACACCTTGCGCGCGAAGGCCCGATCCTGCCGCTCCAGCCGGTCAAGCAGGGAGTTGGCCATCGCGGTCACCACCCATTCCCTCGATCCACGAATGTCACGTTCCGTGCTCCAAGCGTCGCGGACCGGCACTAGCCTGGGAAGCAGGGAAATCTCGACAAGCAATCTGCGCAGAGGTGAGCCATGGTCAGTCCTTCACCGCTCGACCCGACCAGGTCGCCGGCCGCGTTCTACGGAGCGGAACTGCGGAGGCTGCGCGAGAAGGCCGGGCTCTCCCAGCAGGAACTCGCGGACCTGGTCTTCATCTCGGGTACGTACGTCAGCCAGCTGGAGAAGGCCGTACGGCGCCCGCAGGAAGACCTGTCGCGCCAACTGGACGTGGTGCTATCGGCCGACGGCCACCTCGAACGGCTGCACTCACTGGTGCGGGCCGTGCGCAGCAGGCAGTTTGCCGATTACTTCGTCGAGGCTGCGGAGCACGAGCAGCAGGCGAAGACGATCCTGGAGTACGCGCCCCTCGTGGTGCCTGGGCTGCTGCAGACGCGGAGGTATGCGGAGGCGATCATCCTGGCGGCCAATCCGCTGCTTGACGAGGAGGAGCTGGAGGAACGCCTCACGGGTCGGATGGAGCGGCAGGCGCTCATCGGTGATCCAACAAGACTCTTGTTCTGGGCAGTCCTTGATGAGGCAGTGCTCAGGCGGGTAGTCGGCAGCAGGGAGATCATGGCCGAGCAGCTCCGGCGCATAGCCGAGTTGGTCACCAAACGACAGATCGTCGTTCAGGTCGTGGAGTTCGAGGCGGGGGCGCACGCTCTGCTCGAAGGCATGATCAGCCTGATGACCTTCGAGGATGCTCCGCCCCTGGCGTACATGGAGAGCGTGAACGTCGGTCACCTGGTTGACGAAACCGCGTTGGTTGAAAAATGCCGCCTGGCCTACGATTTCGTGCGGACTGTTGCGTTGCCGCAAGAGGAGTCCCTCGGCCGGATCATGAAAGCTGTGGAGGAACACGAGCATGCAAGCCACCCTCGATGAGTCCATCCCGCCGCGGCGGTGGCGGAAGAGCAGTTACTCCGGTGGCAACGGCGGCTCGTGCGTCGAGGTGGACGACGCCAACTTCGGGCACGTCCGCGACTCCAAGGACCCCAACGGCCCGCACCTGGAGTTCACCCCCACCGCCTGGTCAGCCTTCGTGGCCGCCACCGCAACCGGCGAGTTCGGCGAGGTCTGACCGCCTCTCCCACCTGGGCGGGGGCCTCTGCGCAATCCGTTTGTTCAGCGCGAGCCCCCGCCCAGGGGCGTCAGGCCGCCGCCCCCACCGGGGTCGGGACGGCCGTCCCGTCGACCGCCGGCGGCCGGGGCCGACGCCGTCCGATCGCCACGAAGGCGAGCGCGGCCAGGGTGCCCGCCGCCGCGCAGCTGCCCCACAGGGCCCAGCTGCCCGCGTACTGGAGCAGCAGGCCGCCGCCGAGCGGGCCGACGAACGAGGCCAGTGACCAGGAGAGCGAGTAGACGCCCTGGTAGCGGCCGCGGGCCCGGGCCGGGGAGTGCTCGGCGACCAGCGCCATCATGGTCGGCGAGGTGACGATCTCGCCGACCGTCCAGACCGCCACCGTCAGCGCGTACAGCCCGGCGGAGGAACCGGCCAGTGCGGTCAGGCCGAAGCCCCAGCCGGTCAGCAGGGCGCCGACCACCAGCAGGGCGGTCCGGTCGTGCCGCTCCATCAGCCTGGTCAGCGGGAGCTGGAGCAGCACGATCAGCAGCCCGTTCAGGCTGATCACCAGGCCGAACCGGGCGGCCGAGAGGCCGTGCGCGCCCATGTCGACCGGCAGTGTGGTGGAGCCCTGCTGGACGACCAGCGCCAGCAGCAGGTTCACCGCGACCACGGCCATGAACGGGCCGTCCCGGAAGACCGAGCCCAGCCCGACCCGCGGTTCCCGCACCGCGGCCGGCGCGGCCTCCGGCCGCGTCTCGGGGACCTTCACGAACACCACCACCGCGCACAGCAGCGTGGTCAGCGCGTCCAGCAGGAACAGCGTCAGGTAGCCGTGCAGGGCGATCACCCCGGCCACCGCGGCGGAGGCGCCGAAGCCGATGTTGATCGCCCAGTAGTTCAGCGCGTACGCCCGGACCCGGTCCGCGGCGGGCACCAGGTCGGCGATCATCGCGCTGACCGCCGGACGGGACGCGTTGCTCGCCAGGCCGACCAGGAAGGCCACCGCGGCGATCGCCACCGGCCCGTCGGTGAACCCGAGCACCGCGGTGAACACCGCGGTGGACAGCTGCGCCGCCAGCAGCGTCGGCCGCCGCCCCAGCCGGTCGGTCAGCACCCCCGCGCCGATCGCGGCCACCGCCGAGCCGAGCCCGAACAGCGAGGCCACCAGGCCCGCGTACGCCGCCGAGTAGCCGCGGTCGTGGGTGAGGTACATGGCCAGGAAGGTGACCACGAAGCCGCCGAGGCGGTTCACCAGGGTGGACGTCCACAGCCACCAGAACTGGCGGGGGAGCCCGCCGCCCGCTCTGCGTGCTTCGGCGGCCAGACGGGCGAGGAGGGGCATGGGGAGGCTCCCGGGCGGTACGGCCCCGAACGGCCGCGGGCAGGGTGGGGCGGCCGCCCGCGGGCGGGTGGAACGGTAAGAGTCGAAACCGATGAGCGAACATTACCTGCCGAGTGGACACCCGAGCGACCGGATTTCCCCCTCCACTAGGCTTGGCCCCATGGCTGACACGACCTATCGCTTGATCCTGCTCCGCCACGGCGAGAGCCAGTGGAACCAGAAGAACCTGTTCACCGGTTGGGTCGACGTCGACCTCAACGAGAAGGGCGAGAAGGAGGCCGCCCGCGGCGGCGAGCTCCTGCTCGCCGAGGGCCTGCTGCCGGACGTGCTGCACACCTCGCTGCTGCGCCGCGCCATCCGCACCTCGCAGATCGCCCTCGACAAGGCCGACCGGCACTGGATCCCGGTCCGCCGCAGCTGGCGCCTGAACGAGCGCCACTACGGCGCCCTCCAGGGCAAGGACAAGGCCCAGACCCTCGCCGAGTTCGGCGAGGAGCAGTTCCAGCTCTGGCGCCGCTCCTACGACACCCCGCCGCCGGCCCTCGCCGACGACGCCGAGTACTCGCAGGCCGGCGACGCCCGCTACGCCGAGATCCCGTCCGAGCTGCGCCCGAACACCGAGTGCCTCAAGGACGTCGTCGAGCGGATGCTCCCCTACTGGTACGACGCCATCGTGCCGGACCTCGCCGCGGGCAACACCGTCCTGGTCACCGCCCACGGCAACAGCCTGCGCGCCCTGGTCAAGCACCTCGACGGCATCTCCGACGAGGCCATCGCCGGGCTCAACATCCCCACCGGCATCCCGCTCGTCTACGAGCTCGACGCCGACTTCAAGCCGGTCACCGCCGGTGGCCGCTACCTCGACCCGGACGCCGCCGCGGCCGCCATCGAGGCCGTGAAGAACCAGGGCAAGAAGTAACACCCCCTTCGCCCTCGCCCACACCTCTCAGCCCCCTGCCCGGCGCAACGACGCCCCGGCCCAGGGGGCTGTTCCGTTCCCGCCGTTCCCGCCGTTCCCGCCGTTCCCGCCGCGCCAGCCGCGCCCACCGCGCCCGAGCCGCCACGCCCGCCACGCCCGCCGTACCCACCGCACCCCGCCGGAGGCCCCGTGCACACCCCGCTCACCGACCCCGACCGCCTCTGGACCGCCGCGGAGGTGCTGGCCGCCCCCTGTCCGGTGCCGGCCGAACCCGGCGTCTACGGCTGGCACTTCACCGCCGCCCCGCACCCGGCGCTGCCGGTCGGTCGGCTGCTGTACACCGGGATCGCGCCCCGTCGGATGCCGCCGGGGCGGCCCAGCGGACAGAGCCTGCGCACCCGGATCCGCTACCACTACCGGGGCAACGCGGCCGGGTCGACGCTTCGCTACAGCCTCGGCTGCCTGCTCGGCCTGGAGCTGCGCCGGGTCAGCGAGCGGGGCCGGACGACCTTCGGCCGGGCCGGTGAGGCGGAGCTGAGCGCGTGGATGGCGGAGCACGCCCGGGTCTGCTGGACGGTCCGGCCCGAGCCCTGGGACCTGGAGTCGCGGCTGATCGCCACCCTCGACCTGCCGCTCAACCTGGCGGGCAACGAGGGCGGCGGCTTCCACGGTGACCTGACCGGCCTGCGGCGGGCGGCCCGGGTCCGGGCGCACGCACTGCCGGTCGTCAGGTGATCGGACGCGTCGTCAACTCGGCTTCGGCAAAGCCTTCTTAAGGTTCGTGAATGGTTCAGACCATTGACGCAGGGAAGGTGGGGCTTCTAGCGTGGGAGCACTGTCGGCGCGGGCATGACAATCTTGGTCGCCCCCCACGCGGCCTCCCGCGTGCCCGCGGTCGTGCACTCCATCCACCCCCACGGAGGAGCACCATGCGCAAGCGCAACATCTTCGCGGTCGGCTTCGCGGCCGCCGCGGCGGTCCTGGCCACCGCCATCCCGGCCAGCTCGCACGGCTACATCACCACCCCGCCCAGCCGGGCCGGACTGTGCGGTGCCGGCGTGGTGAAGAAGTGCGGCGAGATCCAGTGGGAGCCGCAGAGCGTCGAGGGGCCGAAGGGCTTCCCGAACGCCGGTCCGGCGGACGGCACGCTGTGCGCCGGCGCGGACTCGCGCTGGGCCCAGCTGGACGACCCGCGCGGTGGCGCCTGGCCGACCACCAAGGTGACCGCCGGGCAGCAGCTGACGCTGACCTGGAGCATCGAGGCGCGGCACGCCACCACGTCGTTCCGGTACTTCCTCACCAAGCCGGGCTACGACGCCACCACCAAGATCACCAGGTCGAACCTGAACCTGACCCCGTTCCTGACCGTGCCGATGGGCGGCAAGCAGCCCCCGGCCACGCTCAGCCACACCGCGACGCTGCCCTCCGGGCTGACCGGCCACCAGGTGATCCTGGCGGTCTGGGACATCGCGGACACCGGCAACGCGTTCTACCAGTGCATGGACGTCAACTTCTCCTGACGCCGGGGAGGAAGCAGGACGGCCGGGCACCCTTCCAGAGGGGGTGCCCGGCCGTCCGGCCGTCGGTGCCAACACCGTTGACGGCGGCCGCCGTCAGTGGCCGCCGCAGCAGCCGCCGGTCGCCCCGCCGCACTGGCAGGGCGCGCCGGACTGGCAGCCGCAGCCGCAGCCGGGGCCGCAGCCGCAGCCCGCGGCGAGGACCGGCAGGAGCCGGGCCCGGGCCGGGGCGGCCGGGCCGGGCGGGGGAGTGGTCGGGGTGCCGGTCGTCTTCATGGCGCTGCCTCCTCGTCCGGGCGGAGCCGGGCAGCCCGAGGGGAGCGCCCGTCCCTTCGAGTGAAACCCTTCGGTCGACGGCACGTCAACGGGCGCGCGGGGGCTGGTGGTTCGGCCCCCGTGCGCCCCCCTCGCCCGGGCGGCGGGTCCTACTGGGCGGGCTCCGCGGTGGCCACGAAGTCGCCCGCGTGCTCGCCGGTGACCAGGTACACCACGCGCTTGGCGACCGAGACCGCGTGGTCGGCGAAGCGCTCGTAGTAGCGGCCGACCAGGGTGACGTCCACCGCGGTCTCGATGCCGTGGTGCCAGCGGTCGTCCAGCAGGTGCGAGAACAGCTCGCGGTGCAGGGCGTCGATGGCGTCGTCGTCCGCCTCCAGCTCCAGCGCCTTGTCGACGTCCTTGGTGGCGATCACCAGGCCGGCCTTGGCGACCAGGCGCTGGGCGAGCTGCCCCATCTCCAGCACGATCGGGTGCAGGTCGTTGGGGACGGCGGTCTCCGGGTAGCGCAGCCGGGCGACCTTGGCGACGTGCCGGGCCAGGTCCCCGCAGCGCTCCAGGTCGGCGCTCATCCGCAGCGAGGTGACGACGATCCGCAGGTCGGTGGCGACCGGCTGCTGGCGGGCCAGCAGGTCGATGGCGCGGTTCTCCAGGTCGTGGTGCAGGCCGTTGATCTTCTCGTCGGCGGCGATCACGCTCTCCGCCAGGTCGAGGTCCGCGTCCAGCAGGGCGGTGGTGGCCCGGCCCATCGCCGAGCCGACCAGGCGTGCCATCTCGACCAGGCTGTCGCTGATCGAGTCGAGTTCCTCGTGGTACGCGTCGCGCATGCGCTCTTCTCCTCCAGTACCGGTGTCGGTGGCGGTGCCGACCGGACGCCCCGGACCGGTCCGCCGGAGGGCGGTGGGCGCGGGCGGCCGCTGCTGGTGGCGCGAATGGTAGCCGCGTCACCGCCCGCACGGGCTTGCCCGGCCCAGACTGGGCCGTTCGGGCGACCTCCCACGGCCTCTGCGGTGAATCACCGGCAGCTTGAAGGTGAATTCTCGGCAACGTCAGGCCGATGCCTTGATCGCACCCTTACGGAGCGCGCCCGAGCACCATTTACGCTGACTGGCATGGACGTGAACGTGGCCGCCGCCGCTGCCTGCGCCATAGCCGGGCTCGGCGTCGGCCTCACCGCCTCCATCGCCTTCCGCTGGAGCGAGCGCGAGCAGGCCCGCGACAGGAGCGGCAGGACCGGCAGGACGAGCAGGACCGGCGCGACGGCGGAGTTGGACCAGGAACCGGCGCTGCCCCCGGGCGTGGACACCGTGCTCTCGGTGCTGCGCTCCTGCGCGATCGTGCTCGGCGAGGGCGACGAGGTGGTGAAGGCCTCCTCCGCCGCCTACGCGATGGGTCTGGTCCGCGGCGGCAAGGTGGCCGTGGACCAGATGCTGTCGCTGGCCCGCTCCACCCGGCGGGACGGCGAGATCCGGCAGATCGAGCTGGAGCTGACCCGTCCCGGCGCCTCGGCCCGCACCGCCGAGCCGCTGGCGGTCTCGGTCCGGGTCGCCCCGCTGGGCTCCCGGCTGGTGCTGGTGCTGGTCGAGGACCGCACCGAGCGCCGCCGGATCGAGGCGATCCGGCGCGACTTCGTGGCGAACGTCTCGCACGAGCTGAAGACCCCGGTGGGCGCGCTCTCGCTGCTCTCCGAGGCCGTCGCGGACGCCTCCGACGACCCGGAGGCGGTGCAGCGCTTCGCCGGCCGGATGCAGGTCGAGGCGACCCGGCTGGCCAGCCTGGTGCAGGAGATCATCGACCTGTCCCGGGTGCAGGACGACCAGCTCAAGGTCGACCCGGAGCCGGTCGCGGTGGACGAGCTGATCGCCGAGGCGATCGACCGCTGCCGGCAGACCGCCGCGGCCAAGCAGATCGTCATCGCGGCGGGCGGCACCACCGACCTGTACCTGGTCGGCAACCGCGGCCAGCTGGCCGCCGCCCTCGGCAACCTGGTGGAGAACGCGGTGAACTACAGTCCGCCGCGCACCAGGGTCGCCCTCGCCACCCGCCGGATCTCCAGCGCCGCGGCGCTGGGCGAGGCGGACGGCGAGCTGATCGAGATCTCGGTGACCGACCAGGGCATCGGCATCTCGGAGAAGGACCGCGAGCGGATCTTCGAACGCTTCTACCGGGTGGACCCCGCCCGCTCCCGCCTCACCGGTGGCACCGGCCTCGGCCTGTCCATCGTGAAGCACGTCGCCGCCTCGCACCGCGGCACCGTGTCGGTGTGGAGCGTCGAGGGCCAGGGTTCCACCTTCACTCTGCGGCTCCCCGCCGGGCAGGCCCCGGTCGAGGACCCCGAAAACCAAGCAGCAACCACACTTCCTGCCCCGGAGGCCCGATCGTGACCCGTGTACTGGTGGTCGAGGACGAGGAGTCGTTCAGCGACGCCCTGTCGTACATGCTCCGCAAGGAGGGCTTCGAGGTGGCGGTCGCCGCCACCGGGCCCGACGCGCTGGAGCAGTTCGAGCGCAACGGAGCCGACCTCGTCCTGCTCGACCTGATGCTGCCCGGCCTGCCCGGCACCGAGGTCTGCCGCCAGCTGCGGGTCCGCTCCAACGTCCCGGTGATCATGGTCACCGCGAAGGACAGCGAGATCGACAAGGTGGTCGGCCTGGAGATAGGAGCCGACGACTACGTCACCAAGCCGTACTCCACCCGCGAGCTGGTCGCCCGGATCCGCGCGGTGCTCCGCCGCCGCGGCGAGGACGGCGGCGGCGACGGCGCGGCCGCCCCGGGCGCGCTGGAGGCCGGCCCGGTCCGGATGGACGTCGACCGGCACGTGGTGACGGTGGACGGCGCCAAGGTCGACCTGCCGCTCAAGGAGTTCGACCTGCTGGAGATGCTGCTGCGCAACGCGGGCCGGGTGCTGACCCGGATGCAGCTGATCGACCGGGTCTGGGGCGCGGACTACGTCGGCGACACCAAGACCCTGGACGTCCACGTGAAGCGCCTGCGGGCGAAGATCGAGCCGGACCCGGGCGCCCCGCGCTACCTGGTCACCGTCCGCGGCCTGGGCTACAAGTTCGAGCCGTAGGCCGCGACCCCCGCACCCAGCAGGAAGGGCCCCGCCTCGGCGGGGCCCTTCCGCGTCCGGCCCCGGTCGGGCCGGGGCGTCGTACGGGGTCCTACTGGGCCGAGGCCGAGCCCGACGGGCTGACCGGGGCACTGGCCGAGCCGCTCGCGGTGGCACCGGCCGAGGCCGAGCCGCTGGCGGTGGCGCCGGCCGACGGCGAGCCGCTCGCTCCGGCCGAGGCCGAGCCCGAGGCTTCGGCGGACGGGGAGGCGGCCGCGGACGGGGCGGCCGACTGCGGGCCGAAGCCCTCGTACAGGCCGTCGGCGGGCTGCACGTTGGCGTTGGCGGAGACCTCGCCGGCCTTCTTGAAGGTGAAGGTGGTCTTGGCGTAGCCGCCGACCGACAGGTCCGAGGTCGGGATCGAGGCGGTCGGGCCGCCCTCGGCGCCGATCAGCACCGACTCGCCGGGCGCGAGCGTGATGTCCGAGACGGCGGCGCCGCTCTCGTCGGTCAGCTTGGCGGCCGCGTCGTCGATCTTCACCGAGGTCAGCACCTCCTCCGCGGTGCCGGTGTTGGCGATGTTGACCGTGAGGTTCGCGGCGCCCGAGTACGCGCCGGCGGTGCCCTTCGGGGTGACCACCACGATGTTGTTGAGCTTGACGTCGGTACCGATCGCCGTCGCCGCGTTGTCCGGCTTGATCTGCAGCGTGCCCGCGTCGTTGCCCGCGGCGCAGGCGGCCAGCGGGACGATCGCGGCGAGGACGATGGCGGCGACAGCGCCGCGTCGAAGGCTCCGGCTCACGGCGGCGACTTCTCCTTGATGGGGGGATGATCCAGCGGAAAACGGATCACGGTCGGTGGTCGAGGGTCAGACTACCGACCACACATATCCGGCTCTCACGGGGTGGCCCCGTGTCGCGGTCCGATCACGATCCGGGGCGTCCGGCGCGTCGGGGGCAAAAACTCAAGATCCAATCATGGTTTCGGGACGGTGACCAGAGGTTTCGTCGCGCGGTCAGACCGCCTCCGACCTGCGGGAAGCTCGGATCGAACACCGGTCGCAGCATGCGACGGGGGTGGTTGTCAAGCCCTGGAACCCGCCCTGACCTGCGAAAACGCCCTTCGAGTCAGCCGAAAAGCGTGTTATTCTGGAAAGCCACGGAAGGGGTCCTGTCACATGACGTTCAAGGTTGGCGACACGGTGGTCTACCCCCATCACGGGGCTGCGCTGATCGAGGCCATCGAAACTCGCCAGATCAAAGGTGTGGACAAGACCTACCTGGTGCTGAAGGTGCAGCAGGGAGATCTGACGCTTCGCGTTCCCGCGGAGAACGCCGAGTTCGTCGGCGTCCGCGACGTGGTGGGCCAGGAGGGTCTGGACCGCGTGTTCGAGGTGCTCAGGGCACCGTACACCGAAGAGCCCACCAACTGGTCTCGCCGGTACAAGGCGAACCTCGAGAAGCTCGCGTCCGGCGACGTGATCAAGGTCGCGGAGGTCGTCCGCGACCTGTGGCGCCGCGAGCGCGAGCGCGGTCTGTCCGCCGGTGAGAAGCGGATGCTGGCCAAGGCCCGGCAGATCCTGGTGAGCGAGCTCGCGCTCGCCGAGAACACCAACGAGGACAAGGCCGAGACGCTGCTCGACGAGGTCCTCGCCTCCTGAGCCGACCCGCTCGGTGCGGAGTCGGTCCATTCCTGATCTTCCAACCCCCGCAAGGGCGTCGAGCGCAATGACGTCGAGCCAGGGGCGTTGAGCCAGGTGTGACGCAGCGCCCGGTGGTGCCCGAACGGCACCTCGGGCGCTTCGCCATGCCCGGAAGGGGTCGGTGGCATGGCGGAACGGCGGGCGCGGTTCCACTAACGTGCAGTCAGGAAGGGGGCCTGCCCGCTCGCGTAATCCGCGCTCGGCACGGGCCATACCCATCACTACCGAGGAGCCAAACCTGAACGCCTCAGCACAGCTCGCGGCAGCGGTCGTTCCGGCCGCCGGGCGCGGCGAGCGACTCGGCCCCGGCGCCCCCAAGGCGCTGCGCGAACTCGGCGGCGTCCCGCTGCTGGTGCACGCCGTCCGGGCGCTGGCCCGCAGCCGGGCGGTCGGCCTGGTGGTGGTGTGCGCCCCGCCGGACGGCGTGGCCGAGGTGGTCTCGCTGCTGGACAGCCACGGCCTGGACGGCAAGGACGTCCGGGTGGTGCCGGGCGGCGCCAGCCGGCAGGAGTCGGTGCGCCTGGGCCTGGCCGCCGTCCCGGCGGGCACCCGGGTGGTGCTGGTGCACGACGCGGCCCGCCCGCTGGTGCCGGTCGAGGTGGTGGACGCGGTGGCCGCCGCCGTCCGCGCCGGGGCGGCGGCGGTGGTGCCCGCGGTGCCGCTGGCCGACACCGTCAAGCGGGTCGAGCCGCAGCCGTCCGGTCCGGAGCCGGTGCTGGACACGCCCGACCGCTCCACCCTGCGCGCGGTGCAGACCCCGCAGGGCTTCGACCTGCCCGGGCTGGTCGCCGCGCACGAGCGGGCGCTCGCCGAGGGCGCCGAGGTGACCGACGACGCCGGGCTGATCGAGCGCTTCGGCGGCCGGGTGGTCGTGGTGCCCGGCCACGAGGAGGCGTTCAAGGTGACCCGTCCGCTGGACCTCGTGCTCGCCGAGGCCGTGCTCGCCCGCCGGAGGGCCACCGATGGCTACTGACCGACCGGTCCTGCCCCGCGTCGGCATCGGCACCGACGTGCACGCCTTCGAGGAGGGCCGTCCGCTGCGGGTGGCCGGCCTGGACTGGCCCGGCGAGACCGGCCTGGCCGGGCACTCGGACGCCGACGTGGCCGCGCACGCCGCCTGCGACGCGCTGTTCTCCGCCGCCGGGATCGGCGACCTCGGCGCGCACTTCGGCACCTCCCGCCCGGAGTGGGCGGGCGCGGCCGGGGTGGCGCTGCTGGCCGAGGCGGCCCGGCTGGTCCGGGAGGCGGGCTTCGAGATCGGCAACGTCGCCGTCCAGGTGATCGGCGTCCGCCCGAAGGTCGGCAAGCGCCGGGCCGAGGCCCAGGCCGCGCTGTCGGCGGCGGTCGGCGCCCCGGTCTCGGTCTCCGGCACCACCACCGACGGCCTCGGCCTGACCGGCCGCGCGGAGGGACTCGCCGCGATCGCCACGGCGCTGGTCTACGAACTCCCCGCCGCCTAGCCTGGGTTCCGACAGATCGTCAAGAACCGGACGTAGGAGGCGACATGGGCGTCGAGCTCAGCGGCAAGGTCAAGGAACTGCTGGACGCGAAGAGTTACGCGGTGGTGTCCACGGTGCAGCCCGACGGCAGCCCGCAGTCCTCCGTGGTCTGGGTGAAGCGGGACGGGGACGACATCCTGTTCTCCACCGTGCAGGGCCGCCGCAAGCACCTCAACCTGGCGCGCGACCCGCGGATCAGCCTGCTGGTCAACCCGGCGGACGACCCGTACACCTACTTCGAGGCGCGCGGCGAGGTCACCCTGACCACCGAGGGCGGCCGGGAGCTGATCGACGAGCTGTCGCGCAAGTACCGGGGCCAGGACTACGGCTTCGACGGGCCGGACGACGTCCGGGTGGTGGTCCGGCTCAGCCCGCGCAAGATCGTCGGCAACATCGGCTGAACGAGGGCGCGCCAAAGGGCTCGGAAGGTGGCGGGGCACCCCCCGCCGCCCACTACCCTGGTCGCTGTGAGCCTTCGCCTGTACGACACCATGACCCGCCAGGTACGCGACTTCGTCCCGCTGGTGCCGGGCTGTGTCTCGATCTACCTGTGCGGTGCCACGGTCCAGGCACCGCCGCACATCGGGCACATCCGCTCCGGCCTGAACTTCGACGTGATGCAGCGCTGGTTCCGCTACCGCGGCTACGACGTCACGTTCGTCCGGAACGTCACCGACATCGACGACAAGGTGATCGCCAAGGGGCGCGAGCAGTCCACCGAGTGGTGGAAGATCGCGTACGCCAACGAGCGCGCCTTCAACGACGGTTACACCGCGCTCGGCTGCCTCCCGCCGAGCGCCGAGCCGCGCGCCACCGGCCACGTGCCCGAGATGATCGAGATGATGCGCGGCCTGATCGAGCGCGGCCACGCGTACGAGTCCGACGGCAACGTGTACTTCGCGGTCACCACCTTCGCGGAGTACCTGGCGCTCTCCAACCAGGAGCTGGAGAACCTCCGGCAGCCCTCCGGCGACAACGAGACCGGCAAGCGCGACCCGCGCGACTTCGCGATGTGGAAGGCCGCCAAGCCCGGCGAGCCGAGCTGGGAGACGCCCTGGGGCCGCGGCCGCCCGGGCTGGCACCTGGAGTGCTCGGCGATGGCGCACAAGTACCTCGGCCGGTCCTTCGACGTGCACGGCGGCGGGCTCGACCTGATCTTCCCGCACCACGAGAACGAGATCGCCCAGTCCCGGGCGTTCGGCGACGAGTTCGCCAACTTCTGGGTGCACAACGCCTGGGTGACGCTGGCGGGCGAGAAGATGTCCAAGTCGCTGGGCAACTCGGTGCTGGTCTCCGAGATGGTCAAGCGCTGGCGCCCGATCGTGCTGCGCTACTACCTGGCCGGCCCGCACTACCGCTCGATGATCGAGTACAGCGAGGAGTCGCTGCGCGAGGCCGAGACCGGCTTCGGCCGGATCGAGGGCTTCATCGAGCGGGCCGTGGAGCGCTGCGGCCCGGTCGACGCGGCGCCCGAGGTGCCGCCGGCCTTCGCCGAGGCGATGGACGACGACCTGGGCGTCCCGCAGGCGCTCGCCGTGGTGCACACCGCCGTCCGGCAGGGCAACAGCGCGCTCGGCGCGGACGACAAGGAGTCGACCGCGGCCCGGCTCGCCGAGGTCCGGGCGATGCTCGGCGTGCTCGGCCTCGACCCGCTGGACGAGCAGTGGGCCGACGACGCCGGCCAGGGCGAGGAGCTCACCGGCGTGGTCGACTCGCTGGTCCGGCTGGTGCTCGACCAGCGCCAGGCCGCCCGCGCCCGCAAGGACTTCGCGACCGCCGACGCGATCCGCGACCAGCTCGGCGCGGCCGGGCTGGCGATCGAGGACACCCCGTCC
Organism: Kitasatospora saccharophila; assembly: GCF_039529925.1. Classification (NCBI taxonomy): domain Bacteria; kingdom Bacillati; phylum Actinomycetota; class Actinomycetes; order Kitasatosporales; family Streptomycetaceae; genus Kitasatospora; species Kitasatospora saccharophila. Next base: position 13,552 of record NZ_BAAANS010000093.1, read on the forward strand.
GGCGCGCGCTGGACGATCAACCAGTAGGACCAGTAGCCCCCCGGGGCGCGCAGGGGCCGTACCTTTGTAGGGGTGCGGCCCCGACGCACGCAGCAGACGCAGAGACAGGAAGTACAGCCATGGCCGGCAACAGCCAGCGCAGGAACCGACGCAACGCCGGATCGAAGAAGGGCGCGAGTGTCGGTACCGGCGGCCACAGCCGGAAGGCGCTCCAGGGCAAGGGGCCGACCCCGCCCGGCGAGGCCCGCAAGGGGCACCCCAAGCAGCGCGCCGCCAACGCCGCGCTCAAGCGCGAGCGCGACGCCAAGTCCCGCGCGGGCATGCGCCGCTCCGGCGCCGGTTCGCGCAGCGGCCGCGGCGGCGCGGGCGCGGCCGAGCTGGTGGTGGGCCGCAACTCGGTGGTCGAGGCGCTCCAGGGCGGCGTCCCGGCGACCGCGCTGTACGTGCAGCAGTTCATCGACACCGACGACCGGGTCCGGGAAGCCTTCCAGGCCGCCAACGAGCGCGGCGTCCCGCTGATGGAGGCCCCGCGCCCGCAGCTGGACCAGATGACCGGCGGCCTCAACCACCAGGGCCTGGTGCTGCAGGTCCCGCCGTACGAGTACGCGCACCCCGATGACCTGCTGGAGGGCGCCGCCGACTCCGGGCAGGACGCGCTGATCGTCGCGCTGGACGGCGTCACCGACTCCCGCAACCTGGGCGCCGTGGTCCGCTCCGCCGCCGCGTTCGGCGCGCACGGCGTGGTGATCCCGGAGCGCCGGGCGGCCGGCATGACCGCCGGCGCCTGGAAGACCTCCTCCGGTGCGGCGGCGCGCCTGCCCGTGGCGCGCGCCACCAACCTGACCCGCGCGCTGGAGGCGTACCAGAAGGCCGGCCTGATGGTGGTCGGCCTGGCCGCCGACGGCGAGGCCGAGATCGGCGACCTGGACGCGCTGACCGGCCCCGTGGTGATCGTGGCCGGCTCCGAGGGCAAGGGCCTGTCCCGGCTGGTCTCGGAGACCTGTGACCTGCGGGTGCGGATCCCGATGCCCGGCCGGACCGAGTCGCTGAACGCCGGTGTGGCCGCCGGCGTGGTGCTGTACGAGGCCGCCCGGCTGCGCGCCAAGCGCTGACCGCGGGCCGGCGCGTCGTTTTCGTGGGGGAACCGGTCGGGTCCGGTCGGGCCCGATCGGTTTTCCCATGATCACTTCAAATCCCCTCCGGGAATCCACCCGGGAGAGTGTCCTCCGGGCCCGTCACCCGGTTAGAGGGGTGTGGACACCAGAACACCTCTGCGCCTCGGGCAGCGCCCCGCGGGGATAGACGACGGACCGGTCCTCAACACGGTCCGGGTGCCGTCCGACCCGTCGAGGCTCAGCAGCACCCAGGCCAGCTTCCGGATCCGGCTCTCCGCCCCGGTGGCCCCGATGATCGACGCCCCCGCCGGTGCCGCCTTCGGTGACCCGTACGGCCTGCGCAGCGGCGTCACCCCGCAGGTCGTGGTGCCCGCCGCGTCGGTGCCCGCGCTGGCCGGGATCACCGCCGCCTCGGTCACCGGTGCGGCGCCCCGCCGCAGGGCCCGGGTGGTCACCGCCTGGAGCGGCCAGGCCGGGCCCGGCGACACCGCCGCGACCCAGCTGCTGGAAGCCGTCCGGCTGACCACCGTGCCCGCCCCCGCCAAGGGCCGCCCGGACGACGACACCCAGCAGCTGCAGGGCGTCCCCCGGCAGTACGGGCCGACCGGCGCCCCGGGGGAGACCCCGCACGTCGGCGTCCCCGAACTGCTGGACGAGTCGGTCCGGCTCGGGGCCGGCCGCAGCTGGCGGCCCGAGGGCGAACTGCCCGAGGTGCCGTCGCTCGGCGAGGGCTCCAAGCACGCCTGGTACCCCGGCCGCCGGGTCGACCTCGGCCTGGTGCTGCTGCCGCTGCGGGTGCTGCTCGGCTCGCTGTCGGTGTACGCCGGGTTCAGCAAGCTGTGCGACCCGGTGTACTTCGACGGCGGCGAGCGCGGCTCGATGATGCGCTGGCTGTCCTCGCTGCACCCGTGGAAGGTCGCCCAGCCGCTGCTGGACCTCGCGATGGCCCACCCGGTGGGCGCCGGGCTCGCGGTCTCCTTCCTGGAGATCGTGGTGGGCGTGCTGTCCATCCTGGGCCTGTGGCAGCGGCTCGCGGCGGGCACCGCGATGGCGCTGTCCGCAGCGCTGCTGTTCACCGTGAGCTGGAAGGCGGTGCCGGTCTACGACACCCCCGACCTGATCTTCCTCGCGGCCTGGAGCCCGCTGCTGATCGCCGGGGCCCCGTTCGCCTCGCTGGACGGCCGGATCGCCCTGGAGGCGTTCCGCCGGCACGGGCCGACCGAGCCCGGCGCGGTCCGGCGGCGGATGCTGCGCCGGCGCGGCGTGGTCACCGCCGTGGTGGTGGGCCTGACCATGCTGTCCGGCTCGCTGCTCGGCGCGGCGGTCCGCACCGGCGACACCAAGGCGCCGGCCAAGCCGTCGACGAACTACGGCCCCCCGGTCTGGCCGAGCAACAGCCCGTCGCCGACGCCCACCCCCTCGCCGACGCCCACGCCCACGCGCAGCGCCACCACCGGCCAGAGCAAGGCCCCGGCGTCCCCGACGCCGTCGCCCGGCTCCAGCCGCGGCGCCAAGTCGTCGAAGCAGCCCCCGAGCACCCCGACGGGCGGGAGCAGCACGACCCAGCGCGGCGGCGGCAGCGGGGCCGGCACCACCGGCTCGGGCAGCAGCGGCAGCGGCAACGGCGGCTCGGCCGGGGGCACCGGCTCCGGCGGCGCCCCCGCGAGCACCCCGCGCACCGCGCAGCCCTCGCACGGCGTGATCGGCGGGCTGCTGGGCAGCGGCCCGCCGCTGCTGGAGCTCGGCATGAGCCCGCAGCGGCCCGTCGGCACCGCCTGACGGCCCCCGGAACGCCGTAGGGCCCCTCCCCGCCCGGGGAGGGGCCCTACGGCGTTCCGGAGCCCCCGCTCAACCGCGGTGCGCGGCCAGCTCCTTGGCGGCCTCGCTGAGGTCCTTGGCGGTGTCGATGGCCCGCCAGTAGCAGCCCTGCGGCAGCTGGTACCCGGCCAGCCGGCGGTCGCGGGCGAGCTGCGGGAAGGTGGTGCGCTCGTGGTCGCCGACCTCGGGCAGCAGCTCGCGGAAGCCCGGCGCGAAGACGTACAGGCCCGCGTTGATCAGGAACGGGGACGGCGGGGCCTCGATGAAGTCCAGCACGTTGCCGAACCGGTCGGTCTCCACCGCGCCCCACGGGATCCGCGGCCGGGCCAGCGCCAGGGTGGCCACGGCGGCGCGCTCGTGGTGGAAGGCGGCCATCTCGCGCAGGCTGAACCTGGTCCAGATGTCGCCGTTGGTGGCGTACCAGGGCTCGGCGGGGCGCGGCAGGGCGGCCGCCGCGTGCCGCAACCCGCCGCCGCGGCCCAGCGGTTCGGCCTCCACCACGGTGCGGACGCGCAGCGGCAGTTCGGCCCGCTCCAGCCACTGCTGGAGCACCTCGGCCAGGTGGCCGCAGGAGACCACCACGTCGGTGACGCCCTCGGCGGCCAGCCACTCCAGCTGGTGGCCGATGATCGGCCGACCGGTGCCGGGGATCTCCACCAGCGGCTTGGGCCGGTCGTCGGTGTAGGGGCGCAGCCGGGAGCCCTGCCCGCCCGCCAGGATCACCGCCTGGGTGACGGCGGGGGCGGCGGCGCCCGGGGCGGTGCCGGTGTCTGCTGTCATGCGCGCCACGATAACGGGCCCGCCCCGGCCGGGGCGGGCCCGCGCGGCGTGTCGGCGGGCCGACCGGCCGTGCCGGGTGGGTCAGTTGACCACGCCGGCGGCGAACGAGCCGTCGCAGACCGGGCGGGCGAAGGAGCGGGCGCGCTGCGCGTCGCCCTGGTACTTCTTCACCGCGGCGCGGCCGAGGTCGCCGGCCAGCTGGCTGCAGTACGGGGTCAGCGAGGGCTTCTCGCGCATGGTGCGCTCCAGCAGGTCGAGCGCCGTCCCCGGGTTGTGGTTCTTCAACTCCTCCAGCAGGTCGACCCGGAGGGCGTCCTGCGGGGCCATCCCGTCGGTGTCGGGCGTGGTCGAGGTGCGGCCGATGGAGCCGTCACCGCTGGAGGCCGCGACCACCTGCTGGTCCAGCCCGGTCGGCGGGGCCCACGGGACGCGGGTGACGGCGAGCGTGCCGGTGGTCACCAGGATCACCGGCAGGGTGAGGGCAACGGTCTGGGCGATGCGGCGCACGAGCTGTTTCACGCACAGGAGAGTAGCGGTGCGTGGCGGAGCGGGCGCGCCGCGTTACCCCATCGAGTGACGGGTGTCCCGTTTTGTCCCTCCATCGGGTTGACGGGGCGGACCCGGAGAACGCCGGAACCCCCTGCCGACCGCCGTGGGCAGGGGGTTCCGTGGAAGAACGGTGGGACGGGCGCCGCCGTCAGGTGCGGCGCCCCTCCGGTGCCGTCGTCAGCGGCTCAGGCGCACGCCGCCGTTGGCCTCGGTGGTGAAGACGTGCGGCTCGTTGCCGACCGGCACGACGTGGATGGTCTCGCCGCGCTGCGGGATCTCGCGGCTGTGCACGCGGACCACGATGTCCTTGTCCTCGCCGGACACCTGGGTGGTGCCGTAGACGAAGCCGTCGGCGCCGAGCTCCTCGACCACGTTGACGGTGACCGCGACGCCTTCGAGGCCGCCGGCCGGGACGACCTGGAAGTGCTCGGGGCGGATGCCGACCACGACGCTCTTCGCGTCGCCGGCCTTGGCCAGGTCCTCGCGGGCGATGCTGATGACCGAGCCGCCGAACTTGACGCCGCCGTCGACCAGCGGAACCTCGATCAGGTTCATCGCCGGGGAGCCGATGAAGCCGGCCACGAACAGGTTGCCCGGGCGGTCGTACATGGCGCGCGGGGCGTCGACCTGCTGGAGCAGACCGTCCTTGAGGACCGCGACGCGGTCACCCATGGTCATGGCCTCGGTCTGGTCGTGGGTGACGTAGACCGTGGTGATGCCCAGGCGGCGCTGCAGCGAGGCGATCTGGGTACGGGTGGACACGCGGAGCTTGGCGTCCAGGTTCGACAGCGGCTCGTCCATCAGGAAGACCTGCGGCTGGCGGACGATCGCGCGGCCCATCGCGACGCGCTGGCGCTGACCGCCGGAGAGCGCCTTCGGCTTGCGGTCGAGCAGGTGGCTCAGGTCGAGGATCTTGCCGGCCTCTTCGACCTTGGTGCGGATGTCGGCCTTGTTCACGCCGGCGATCTTCAGGGCGAAGCCCATGTTCTCGGCGACGGTCATGTGCGGGTACAGCGCGTAGTTCTGGAACACCATCGCGATGTCCCGGTCCTTCGGCGGCAGGTGGGTGACGTCGCGGTCGCCGATGCGGATGGCGCCCTCGTTCACGTCCTCCAGGCCGGCCAGCATGCGCAGCGAGGTCGACTTGCCACAGCCGGAGGGGCCGACCAGGACGAGGAACTCGCCGTCGCCGATCTCCAGGTCGAGCTGGTCGACGGAGGGCTTGTCGGCACCCGGGTACACACGGGTGGCCTTGTCGTACGTCACAGAAGCCATGGTGCTTCGCTCCTTCACCGGCAGGAACGTGCCGGACGATCCGAGTAAAGGTGGATGTTTCCCACCGCGCCGACTGGGCTCGACCACTGGTCTCGACCACTGGCATCGAGCACGGTTCCCCGTGACGCTACCTGGCAGTTCATCGTTTTGTCAGCCCTCTGCCGCCCCCCAGTTCGCATCGATCCGGTCACACCACCCTCCGCGACCCTCCCCCCGCACCCCCGCAACCACCCGCATCCCCGCGCCCCTGCCCGGTACACTGCCCACTGGTGCCGCCGTGGATCCCGCGGACGGCCACCGCGCCTCCTTAGCTCAGTTGGCCAGAGCACCGCTCTTGTAAAGCGGGGGTCGTCGGTTCGAACCCGACAGGGGGCTCTACAACTCACCGATTTGGCAAGGAAGTTGAGGGCCGGCCCCGACGGGGTGTCGGCCCTCAACGGTTCCCGGCACACATTCAGCACACATCAGGCCGCAGCGGTCAGTTCGCCAGCCTCCAGGGCCGCCAGCTGCTCGGCCAGTTCCTGAGCCTTTCGCACCGCCTTGGCGGCCTTCTTCCTGGCCTTCTCCAGCGCCTTGCTGCGTTGGGCGTCGAGCCGGTCGGAGACCTCGTCCAGACGGTCCGGCCAAAGGTGACCGTACGTGTCCAACGTCAGCGTCGCGGTCTTGTGGCCGAGCATCGTCTGCACCACCTTCACGTCAGCGCCGCTGGCAATCGCCAGGGACGCCGCAGTGTGGCGGAGCTTGTGGAGGGTGACCCCCAGCTTCTCCAGGTCGGCCGCGACGAGGGCAACCTTGAAGTGCCGTCGCGTGAAGTTCCGGATCATCAGAACGCCGCCCCGCGGAGCGACGAACAGGTACTCCTCCGGGCCTCGATCGGCGATGATCGCCAAGAGTTCGGCCACAAGGAATGCCGGAATCGGAACGGATCGTCGTTCATGATTCTTAGGGCTGTCTTCGAGATACAGCTTGTTGTTGTCGGAGGCCCACGCCTGAGCGATTCGGACACGCCTGGTCTTCAGGTCGACGTGTTTGATCTGGATCGCTGTCGCTTCGCCCCAGCGCACGCCTGTGTACGCCAGAAAGAGAATAAGGGCCCGGTATTCTCCGCACGCCTCTGCAAGAGCCTCGACCTGTACGTCCGTCAGGTAGACGTGTTCGGCGGGGGTGTACCGCGGAAGCGGCACCCCGACGGCGGGGTTATGGGCGATCTTCTTGGTGCGCACCGCATACCCGAGGACGCTTTTCAGTACAACCCATATCTTCCGGATTGTTGCGGCGCTCAGCGGGGAATCTGCGGCAATGGAGTCCGCCATGATGTTCCCGAGCCAGACCACGATGTCCTCGTGCTGCACATCCGCGACTGCGGTGGTGCCCCAACGCGGGATGACGTAGAAGTCAAGGACCCCCCGGTAGCGGCTTCGGGTCGACCTGCGGATATCGACTTTCGAAGCGAACCAAGCCTCTGCGACATCGGCAACCTTGGTGCGTCCCGCCCGAGGATCACGATACGTTCCTAGACCGAGTGCGCTTTCAATTTCGGTTCGCTTTGCTTCGGCGTCAACCTTCCGCAGGAAGGTGAGCATCTTAGGCTTTCCGCTCGGCTCATACCAGCGGACTCGGAACCTGCCCGGAGGCTTCCGACCCGTCGGCTTTGCCTTTGCCACCGCCGCCCTGTAGGAAGCGTGCTTAATTCGGTCTTCTATCCATACGCGAGACATAAATCACCTGGATTTTAATAGTTGCGTCCATATTCATATTCACTCCTTCTTTCTGCCCGGTAGGGTGCGCTATTTCTGTCGCGCATCGGGTCTCATGGTGTATCGGGACTCCGCAGGGGAGTCCGTGGCTTCGGGTGGGCGCGGAGGCGATCCGCGCGGCGCGCTGCCGGTCAGACTGCTGGCCGTGGGAGCGGGCGCAGGTCGAGCGCAGGATTGCGCGGAAGATGCCGGCGTTGAACGCCGAACTCCAGGGCCCGCTTCAAGGTTGCGAGGGTCCGGTTGATCGTCGCGATGCTCGGCCGGCCTTCGATGAAGAGGGCCTGCACCAGCTGCTCGATGTCCGCCCTGGTGATCGCGACGGCCAGCTTCGTTCCGAGGTGCGGAAGGACGTAGAGATCGAGCGGCCGACGGGCTGGGCGCTGCGGCGGTCCGGGCCGCTGGGTGGTGGTCGACGTCGCGGCGGACCAGAGGTCGACCAGGCCGCTAGGGCTCGTATTCTGTTGTGATCATTCTGGGAAGTTGCCCTCGCGGCGCGGCCTGATCCGGTAGACCGTGTTCCGTGATGCGAGTGCAACTTTCC
>NZ_BAAANS010000094.1:0-20909 GCF_039529925.1 Kitasatospora saccharophila
CCGCCTGACGACTGCCCCACAGATCCAACTTCGCTGTCGCAAGCTAGCGTCAGTCCAACTTCACTGGCAAACCGTCCATCTTCGTTGTCACAGGACACGGTCGGAGGAACCGGTGTCCCCGGCGGTGCCGCTCATCCTCGGGCGCGTCGGCCGCGGGACCCACCGGTCCCCGGGCGGCGCGCCCGTCGAGCAGCCCGGCCGGCGGGCGGGCGGGGCCCTCTGTGGGGAGGGTTCCCCGTCCGGGCGCCGGTCTCCGGTGGGGGCCGGCCGGTGCGCGGTGCCGTGCCGGCCGGCCCGGCCGCCCGGGCGGGTGGGGGTGGGCTCAGAGCGGCCGGATCGAGTACGGGGTGCGCTGCCAGGGGTAGCCGGGCAGGTCGGCGGCCGGGCGGTCGTCGGCGGGGGCGCCGTCCGGGAGGGGTTCGCCGGGGGGCAGTTCGCGCACCCGGGGGTCCTGTTCGCCCCGGGCGAGGGCGGTCAGCGCGGCGCGGGCCTCCGCGGGGTCGGCGGAGGTGATCCAGGCGGCCCGGCCGAGCCGGGTGCGGCCGTGGGTCGCGGTGCGGGCGAAGGCGGGGTACGGGTGCCGGGTGACGTCCTCGGCCCAGCGGGCGGCGAGTTCGCGCAGCGCCTCGTCCTGGTGGGCGCTGATCGGGAAGCCGCGCACGGGCGCGTCGGCGTCGGCGTCCGCGTCCGGGCCCGGGCCCGCGGGTTCGGGAGCCGCGGCGAGCACCACGTGGGCGTTGGTGCCGCTCATGCCGAAGGAGCTGACGGCCGCGCGGCGCCCGGCGTCGGCGGGCCAGGGCACGGTCGCGGTGGGGACGGTCAGGCCGCTGCCGGCGATCTCGATCCGCGGGTTCAGGGTCTCGAACTGGGCCTGCCGGGGGATCCGCCGGTGCTGGAGGCAGAGCACGGCCTTGATCAGTCCGAGGACTCCGGCGGCGGCCTCGGCGTGGCCCAGGTTGGCCTTGACGGAGCCGACGTGCAGCGGGCGGCCGGTGCCGCCGAGCGCGGTGCGGGCGGCTTCGAGTTCGATCGGGTCGCCGAGCGGGGTGCCGGTGCCGTGGGCCTCCAGGTAGCCGACGTCCTCGGGGCCGAGCCCGGCGGCGGTCAGGACGGAGGTGATCAGCCGGCTCTGGGCGAGCCCGTTGGGGGCGGTGAAGCCGGAGGAGCGGCCGTCCTGGTTGACGCCGCTGCCCTCGATGACGGCGAGGATCCGGTCCCGGTCGCGCCGGGCGTCGGGCAGCCGCTTGAGGATCAGCGCGCCGCAGCCCTCGCCGCGGACGAAGCCGTTGGCCAGGGCGTCGAAAGGGCGGCAGCGGCCGGTGGGGGAGAGGGCCTCGGTGCGGGCGATCTCGGCGGTCGAGCGGGGGGCCAGCACCAGGTTGACCCCGGCGACCACGGCGGTGTCGCAGTCGCCCGCGGCGAGGGCGCGGGCCGCGGTGTGGACGGCGACCAGGGAGGAGGAGCAGGCGGTGTCGACGGCCAGGGCGGGGCCCTGCAGGCCGAGGGTGTAGGCGATCCGGCCGGCCGCGAAGCAGTGGCCGTTGCCGATCAGCCAGGAGGAGTTGGGTTCGCCGTCGGCCCACTGCCGGTAGTCCTGGCCGGTGATGCCGACGAACACGCCGGTGGATCCGGCGACCCGCCCGGGCGGGAGGGCGGCGTCCTCGAACGCCTCCCAGACGACCTCCAGCAGCAGCCGGTGCTGCGGGTCCAGGCCGCGGGCCTCGCGCGGGGATATCCCGAAGAACTTCGCGTCGAACCCGAGGACGTCCTCCAGGTACCCGCCGCGGGTGAGCAGCCCGTCCCAGCCGCCGGGGAAGGCGCGGCGGCGCTGCTCCGGCAGTTCGCCGGTCAGGTCGCGGCCCTCGGTGAGCGCCTGCCAGTAGGACGCCCGGTCGGAGATCCCGCCCGGGGCGCGCAGACCGGTGCCGATCACGGCGATCCGGTCGTTCTCGCGCCGTTCGTCCAACTGCGCGCGCAGCGTGCGAATGGTTTCCATGGCCCGGCGCAGCGGGCCGGCGGTGCTTGCCGGGTCCTGAGTCGAGTGCACCGGCGGGAGTCTAGCGACCGCCGGTGGCGGCCGCAGGACGAGTTCCGTGACTGTTCTGCATGGTGAGACGGGAGTGGCGGTGAGGACCGGTCAAACCGGTTCATAGTACTGGAGTTTGACGATCACTCATCACACGGGTCTGGCCCGAACACGACCGGTTGTGGCAGGGTCGGGGTGAGCCACCGGGGGGGAATTCCCGCTCAGCTGCCGCACCCTGACGTCCGGTCAACGGGTGGCGCGCACCCCTCCCGGCGTTTTTAGCCGAAGAGGTGAGGGCACATGACGACGCAGATCTTAGACGACGAGGAAGTCGTGGTGCGGACGCCGGAGGAATTCCGGCGGATGCCCCGCGATTACCAGAAGATGCTGATCAGCCAGATCACCATCAACACGGAGGGCGAACTCTCCGGCGGCGACGACTACGCGCTGATGTTCCTGCCGCTCGCGCCGAGTTCGGAGGAGCGCCAGGTGTGCGCCGAGCGCGCCACCGAGGAGTACGACCACTACAAGATCGGCAAGCGGATCCTCGCCGACCTCGGGGTCGACACCTCCTACATGGAGACGCAGTCCATCTCCGAGCGGGTGCTGTTCGCGGACGACCGCATGCACGACTGCACCACCTGGGCCGAGCGCGGGATCTACTCCTACATCGGCGAGGAGACCGCGATGGTGATGCTCCGCGAGTTCGCGGAGAGCAGCTACAAGCCGTGGGCCGAGGCCGTGCGCACCATCATCCTGGACGAGAAGATCCACATCGCCCACGGTGCCCGGGTCTGCCGCAACCTCGCCGAGACCGAGGAGGGCCGCGCGCAGCTGCAGGCGGCGCTGGACCGGCTGTGGCCGATGTTCGTCGGCATCCTGGGGAGCCCCAACACCAAGCGCTCCCAGCTGGCCGTCCGCTACGGCCTGCGCAAGACCACCAATGCCGAGGCCATCGAGGCCTGGCGCGAGAAGGTTCTGCCGCGCATCGCCAATCTCGGCCTGCGCGTCCCTGAGTGAGTCCCGGAGACGCCATGGCCACCCCTGTCGTGATCACCCCCCGTCCGCCGTCCCGCGCCGAGTCCAAGGCCCGCCTGCGCGGCCTGCTCGCCGACCGGCCGGACTACGCGGAGCGGCTCAAGACGCTCCGCGGCATGGGGCACCGCGTGCGCGCCTGCGAGGTGCACCTCACCACCACCTGCAACATCCGCTGCAAGGGCTGCTGGTACTTCGAGGGCGGCTTCGACACCGCCGTCAAGGAGACCTCCGACCCGGGCCTGATCCGGGAGTTCGCCCGGAAGCTCGCCGCGGACGGCGTCACCCAGGCCACCCTGATCGGCGGCGAGCCGACCCTGGTGCTGGACCGGGTCCGCCCGTTCGTCGAGGAGCTCCCGTACATCACGATCTCCTCGAACGGCCTGCGGCCGCTGCCCCGCGAGGGCTACGAGAACGTGGCGATCGGGATCAGCCTCTTCGGCGGCGGCCCGCTCGACGACCAGCTGCGGGCCCACCGGCCCAACGGCTCCTCGTTCACCGGCCTGTTCGAGAAGGGGCTGGGCCACTACAAGGACGACCCCCGGGTGACCTTCGTCTTCGCGCTGTCCGAGGACGGGCTGGAGTACGTGGAGCCCACCGTCCGGGCCATCCGCGACAACGGCAACCTGGTGACGTTCAACTTCTACAGCGAGCACGGCTCCGACCACCCGCTGCGGATCGAGAACGAGCAGCGCACCCTGGCCGAGGCGCTGCGGGTCAAGGAGCTGTACCCGGACACCGTGGTCAGCCACCCGTACTTCATCGAGACGCTGATCACCGGACGCACCCACTGGAACGGGCAGTTCGGCTACGACGTCTGCCCGAGCATCAGCGTCGACATGCCGGAGCACGAGCTCCGGGTCGGCAACGGCAACCCGGTGCTGGACGGCTTCGCGGTGTACGGCGCGGACTACAAGACCCTGCAGTTCTGCTGCACCTCCGGCGACTGCGGCGGCTGCCGCGACAGCCAGGCGGTCTACAGCTGGCTGATGGTCAGCCTGAACCACTTCCTGGACAGCTCCGAGCGGCTGGGCACCTGGCTGGACCTGGCCGAGAGCTACTGGCGCCAGTGGTACTGGGCGCAGGGCCAGTCGCCGGCCTTCCAGCGGCCCTGAGCGCACGCCGCTCCGAGCCCGGCACCCCGCAGCACCGCTGTACTCCGCAGCACCCGCAGTACCCTGCGCCCCGCAGCAGGCGCGCCCGACCCACCTGACGCACCAGAGTAAGGAACGACCATGTCTGTCACCGCCGAGGCGGTACTCGACCTCATCCGCGTCGAGCTCGTCGAGTCCGGGGTCGAGGAGGAGACCATCTCCCCCGACGCGAAGTTCGACGACCTGGACATCGACTCGCTGGACGCCGCCGAGCTGATGGCGACCATCAAGCGCGAGTACGGCGTCACCATCCCGCGCCCCGAGCTCGCCGGGGTCACCGTCGACCAGCTCGTCGCCAGGATCGTCGAGCAGGCCGCCAGTTGACCTCTGCCGTCGCGGTCACCGGCGTCGGTGCGGTCACCCCGCTCGGCGTCGGTGCCGCCGTCCTGACCGCCCGCCTCAAGGCGGGCGAGAGCGGCCTGGGCCCCGGTGAGGGCCGCTGCACCGAGTTCGACGAGGGCGAGCACCTCGGCCGCCGGGAGCGCCGCCGCAACGCCAGGTTCGCCCAGTTCGCGCTGGTCGCCGCCGAGGAGGCGCTGCGGCAGGCCGGCTGGTCGGCCGGGCTGCCCTACCCGGCGGAGGAGATCGGCTGCGTCATCGGCACCGGCCTCGGCGGCGTGCCGGAGGCCGGCGCCGCCGCGTCCGGCTCCCCGCTGACCGTCCCGCTGATGATGCCCAACAGCGCCGCCGTGGCGGTCAGCACCCGGCACGGGCTGCGCGGGGAGTCCTTCGCGGTGTCCGGCGCCTGCGCGGCCGGGGCCCAGGCCATCGGCCACGGCCTGCGGGCCGTGCGCTCCGGGGCGGCCCGGGCGATGGTCGTCGGCGGCGCGGAGGCCGCCCTGCTCCCGCTGGTGCGGGACTCGTTCGCCGCCGCCGGGGCGCTCTCCCCGACCGGCCGCTGCCTGCCCTTCGACGAGGAGCGCGACGGCTTCGTGATGGGCGAGGGCGCGGGCGTCCTGGTGCTGGAACGGGTCGAGGACGCGCTGGCCCGGGGCGCCGGGATCCTCGGCCTGGTGCTCGGCTACGGCGCCAGCTCGGACGCCCACCACCTCACCGCCCCCGCCCCCGACGGCGCGATGGCCGCCCTGGCGGTCCGGCGCGCCCTCGCGGACGCCGGCACCGACCCGGCCGGCCTGCACTACGTCAACGCGCACGGCACCGGCACCCGGCTGAACGACGAGGCCGAACTGCGCTCGCTGCGGCTGGCCCTCGGCGCGGAACGGGCGGCCGCCCTCCCGCTCTCCTCCACCAAGGCCGCCACCGGGCACCTGTTCGGCGCGGGCGGCGCGGTGGAGGCCATCGTCACGCTCGACGCGGTGCGCACCGGCTGGGCGCCGCCCACCCTCGGCCTGTCCCGGCCCGACCCCGCGCTCGAACCGGCCGACCACCTCCGGACGGCCCGGGAACTGGCCCCGCCCGGCGGCGCCCGCACCACCGGACTGTCCAACTCGCTGGGGTTCGGCGGACACAACGCCGTCCTGGTACTGGGAGCACCATGACCGCCACCACCGCCACCACGACCGGCACCGGCACCGGCCTCGACCTCACCGGCCGCCGCTACCTGGTCACCGGCGTCACCAACCGGGAGTCGATCGCCTGGCACGTCGCGGCGGCCCTGCAGCGCTCCGGCGCCGAGATCCTGCTCAGCTCCTTCGGCCGGGCCGCCCGGATCACCCGCAAGGCCGCCAAGCAGCTCCCGGTCGAACCCGGCCTGCTCGAACTGGACGTCACCGACGAGGCCGCGTTCGCCGCCCTCGCCGACGAACTCACCCACCGCTGGGGCGAGTTGGACGGCGTGCTGCACAGCGTCGCCTACGCGCCCGCGGACGCCGTCGGCGGCGACTTCCTGGCCACCCCGGCGGCCAGCGCGATGACCGGCTTCCAGGTCTCCGCGTACTCGCTGCAGCGGCTCGCCGCCGCGCTCGCCCCGCTGCTCGCCAAGGGCGCCCGCGGCGGCAGCATCGTCGGCCTCACCGTGGACAGCAGCCGGGCGCTGCCCGGCTACGACTGGATGGGCGTCTCCAAGGCCGCGCTGGAGGCCGTCGCCCGCTACCTGGCGCTGAACCTCGGCCCGGACGGCGTCCGGGTCAACCTGGTCGCCGCCGGACCGCTGGAGACCCTCTCCGCCAAGGGCGTCGGCACCTTCGACGCGCTGGCCGACCACTACGAGCGCTGGGCCCCGCTCGGCTGGGACCGCACCGACCCGGAGCGGGTGGTCGGCGCCGTCCTGTTCCTGCTCTCCGACCTCGCCGCCAGCACCACCGGCCAGGTCCTGCACGCCGACGGCGGCCTGCACGCGGTGGCCGCCGGCATCGGGCAACCGCCGCGCTGACCCGCGAACGCGGTGGTGGGGGGCGGCCGACGGCCGCCCCCCACTGCGTCGCGGGCCCGGTCAGCCGCGGGCCCGGCGCCCCGGGAAGGCGAAGTGCAGGGTCGCCACCACCACCGGGGCGCCCCCGAGGTCCTCGACGGTGGCGCTGAAGACGCCCGTGCGCCGCCCCAGCCGCACCGCCTCGATCCGCACCCGCAGCGGGGCCGGCTCGACCGCCTCCAGGAAGCTGGCGCTGCTGGAGGTGAGCACCGCCGCCGGGGTGGCGCCCAGGAAGGCGCTGACGGCGAGGTAGGCCGAGACGTCGGCGATCGCGAAGAGCGCCGGGCCGGACACGGTGCCGCCGGGCCGGGTGGGCAGCGCCTCCGGGTCCGCGGTGCACACCAGGCCGGTCGCGGTCACCTCGGCGACGCGCAGCCCCTTCCAGTCGGGGAAGTACTCGGTCAGCAGGGCCTGGACCTCCGCCGCGGTCAGGATCGGCCGGTCAGCCATGGGTCCCCGTTCCGGTGGTGTCGAGCAGGTCGGACAGGGCGGTGCTCAGGCGCGCCGCCGTCCCGTACTTCCACAGCAGGGTCGGGCTCAGCCGCAGGCCGAGCCTGGTCTCCAGCCGGTTGCGCAGCTCCAGCGACATCAGCGAGTCCAGGCCGAGCGCCTTCAGCGGGGTGTCCCGGTCCATCGCGTCCGGGTCCACCCGCAGCACCTGCGCGGCCTCCTGGTTGACCACCGCCTCCAGCAGCGGCAGCCGCTGCTCGGCGGGGACGTCGCGCAGCCCGCTGTCGGCCACCGCCCGCTGCGCCGTCGCCAGCGACTGCCAGCTGGTCAGCGCGGCGAGCGCGGGGTACGTCTCGATCCAGCGCTGCGGGTCGAGCGCCACGTAGGCGACCACGCACTCGTCGCCCTCGACGAAGGAGAGTAGGGCCCGCCAGCAGTCCGCGGCCGTCACGCCGCCCATGCCCCGGTCGGCGAGGCGCTCGCCGCGGCCGGCGTCCCGGGCGGCCAGGCCGATCCCGGCGACCGGGCCCCACTGCACGCTCAGGCCCGGCAGGCCCGCGGCCCGGCGGCGCACCGCGAGCGCGTCCAGGCCGCTGTTGGCGGCGGCGTAGGCGGCCTGCCCGGCCGTGCCGACGAAGGCCGCCGCGGAGGAGAAGAGCACGAACAGGTCGAGCTCGTCGTCCGCGGTGAGCTCGTCCAGCACCCGGGCCGCCACCACCTTGGGGCGCATGACGCGCTCCAGCCGCTCGGCGTCGAAACCGGCCAGGGTGGCGTCGTCCAGGACGCCCGCCGCGTGGAAGACGCCGCGCAGCGGCGGCAGGGTGGCGCGGACCTCGGCCAGCACCTCCCGCATCCGCTCCGGGTCGGCCGCGTCCGCGGCCCACACGCCCACCTCGGCGCCGCGGGCGCGCAGCGCGGCCAGCCGCTCCGGGTCGCCCGCCCCGGAACGGCCGAGCAGGGCGACGGCGCCCGCGCCCCGGTCGACCAGGAACTCCGCCAGGGACAGGCCGAGCGCGCCCAGCCCGCCGGTGACCAGGTAGGTGCCGCCGGCCCGGAAGCGGCCGCCGGGCAGCGGGGTCGGCACCACCGGCCCGGCCTGCGCCGGGTCGGTCAGCACGATCTTGCCGAGGTGCTCGCCCCGGGACATCGTCCGGAACGCCTCCCCGGCCTCGGCGAAGGGCCGCACCAGGCAGGGCAGCGGGGTCAGCGTGCCGTCCTCCACCCGGTCCCAGACCGTGCGCAGCAGGCGGGCGAAGCGCTCGGGCCGGCGGCGCAGCATCCCGGCGACGTCCACCGCGGCGAGGGTCAGCGAGCGGCGGAACGCGCCCAGCCCGACCGAGGTGTCGGCGTGGATGTCGCGCTTGCCGACCTCCACGAACCGGCCGTCCTCGGCGAGCACCTCCAGTCCGAGCGGGATCGCGGCCCCGGAAAGCGAGTTGAGCACCACGTCCACGCCGCGGCCGCCGGTCGCGGCCAGCACCTGCCCGGCCCAGTCGAGCCCGCGCGAGTCGAAGACGTGCTCGACGCCGAGTCCGCGCAGGTGGGCGCGCTTCTCCTCGGTGCCGGCCGTGGCGATCACCTCGGCCCCGGCGGCCCGGGCCACCTGCAGCGCGGCCAGGCCCAGCCCGCCGGTCGCCGAGTGCACCAGGACGGTCTCGCCCGGCGCGACCCGGGCCAGCTCGACCAGCGCGTGCCAGGCCGTCACCAGCACCATCGGCAGCGCCGCGCCCTGCTCGGGGCGGAGCGCGGCGGGCAGCGGCACCACGTGCCGGGCGTCCACCGTGACGTGGGTGGCGAGCGCGCCGAAGCCGCCCGCGACGACCCGGTCGCCGACCGCGAGGCCCTCGACCCCGGGGCCGACCGCCGCGACCGTGCCCGCGCAGTCCAGGCCCAGCAGCGCGCGGTCGGGCGTGTCGTCCGGGTAGACGCCCATCGCCTTCATCACGTCGATGAAGTTGAGCGAGGCGGCGGACACCGCGAGCTCCACCTGCCCGGGCCCCGGCGCGGTCCGCTCCAGCGGGCGGCGCACCAGCGAGTCGAGGCTGCCGGGCCGGGCGGCGTCCAGCCGGAACGCCCGGGCGCCGGTGCCGCCGCCGGTGCGCCAGGGCGCGGGGGTGCGGGAGGCGCCGCCGCGGACCCGGCGGCCGACCAGGCGCTCGCCGCCGCGCAGCACCACCCGGTCCTCGCCGGCCGCGAGTTCGGCCATCAGCCGGTCGGCGCCCTGCGGCAACGGCAGGTCGGTCTCGATCAGCCGGGCCGCGAACTGCGGGTACTCGGCCTGCAGGACGGCCAGGAAACCGGGGTAGCCGCCCGCCGCCGGGTCCCCGTCGCGGGTCACCACGGCGAGCCGGACCGACGGGTTCTCGGCGAGGCAGCGCCGGACCAGCCCGGCCAGCTCGACCAGCCCCGCCTGCTCGACCCGCTCGACCGTCCCGGCCGCCCCGCCCGGCTCGCTCTCCGGGGCGAGGAACACCGCGGTCCCGGCCCCGGCCAGCGCGTCCAGCCCCGCCGCGCCCGGCAGCAGGTCGGTGCGCGCGCAGACGACCGTCCCGGCCGGCGCCGGCAGGTCCGGGCGCGCGGACGGCTCGAACTCCGTCCGGTACACGTCGCCGGCCGGGTCGTCCGCGTCCCGGCGGCCGGCGGGCAGCGCGGTCAGCTCCAGCCCGTCCAGCCGGCCCACCGGGTTGCGCCCGGCGTCGAAGACGTCGAGGTCGAAGAGCTCCCCGCGGCGGCGGGCGTGCACCCACAGCCGCTCCGCCCCGGGCGCGTCCAGCACCGCGGAGGCCAGCGCCACCGGGACGCACGGGCCCTCCCCGGCGGCCAGTGCCGCCTGCAGGACGCCGTCCCACAGCACCGGGTGCAGGGCCTGCGCCAGCTCGCCGGACCGGGCCCCGGCCGGGCGGACCAGCTCGACCAGCGCCTGCCCGTCCGCGACGTGCGCCCGGACCACCGGGCGGAACGCCGGGCCGTAGCCGAGGCCGCGTTCGGCGCACCGCCGGTAGAACTCCTCGGCGTCCGACTCCTGCGCGTCGAGCAGGTGCGCGGGGAACGGGCGGAACTCCACCGGCCCGCCCCAGGAGGCCCGGGCCCGGCAGTGCCCGGTCCAGCCGCCCTCGTGGGCGGAGGCGGCCGCCAGCAGGCCCGCCGAACCGGCGCCGGGGCGCCAGGTGACCGCGAGCCGCACCGGCTCCGCGCCGAGCGCGAGCGCCGAGGGCAGCCGGACGTCGCGCAGCACCAGCGGCCCGTGCGCGCGGTCCGCCAGCGCGTGCTGGAACAGCGCCAGGTAGCCGCCGGCCGGCAGCACCACGGCGTCGT
Organism: Kitasatospora saccharophila; assembly: GCF_039529925.1. Classification (NCBI taxonomy): domain Bacteria; kingdom Bacillati; phylum Actinomycetota; class Actinomycetes; order Kitasatosporales; family Streptomycetaceae; genus Kitasatospora; species Kitasatospora saccharophila. The sequence continues at coordinate 10,352 of NZ_BAAANS010000094.1, forward strand.
GCACCCGGTGGTCGGCCAGCCAGGGGTGGGCGTCCAGGCCGAGGGCGGTCCCGCCCTCCCAGACGCCCCGCGCGGTGGACGGCGCCAGCGCCAGCGCCAGCCGCCCGGCCGCCGGGGCACCGCCCCGGGCGGGCCGCACCCAGTGCCGGGTGCCCTGGAACGGGTACGGCGGCACCGCCACCGGCTCCCCGTCAGCGGGCCGCGGGCCGCGGACGTCCAGGCCCGAGACGTACGCCCGGCCGAACGCGCCCAGCAGGTCCCGGTGCGCGCCCTCGCCGCGGCGCAGCGTGCCCAGCACGGCCGGCGGCTCGGGGCGGGCCTCGCCGGCCTGCCGCAGCGCGGCGCCCAGCCCGGGGTGCGGGCTGATCTCGACCAGGTGCGTCACGCCCTCGTCGAGCAGCCGCTCCACCGCCTCGGCGAACCGGACCCGGCGGCGCAGGTTCTCCGCCCAGTAGCGGGCGCCCACCTCGGTGCCCGCCAGGTCGGCCAGGTCCACCGTCGACAGCATCGGGATCCGGGCCGGGCGCGGGCGCACCGGCTCCAGGGCGGCCTCGATGGTCGGCGCCAGGGCGTCGATCTGCGGGCTGTGCGAGCCGTAGTCGACGTCGACCAGCCGGCAGAACACCCCGTCGGCCTCCAGGATCTCCTTCAGCAGCAGCACCGATTCGCCGTCGCCCGAGAGCACGCAGGAGCGCGGCCCGTTGTGCACGGCCAGCTCGACCAGGCCCTCGAAGCCCTCCAGCGCGGCCAGCGCCTCCTCCGGCCCCAGGTCCACCGCCAGCATCCGGCCGAACCCGGCGACCTGCCGCAGCAGTTCGCTGCGCCGGCTCACCACCAGGGCGCCGTCGGCCAGCGACAGCGAACCGGCGACGGTCGCCGCCGCGATCTCGCCCTGGCTGTGGCCGATCACCAGGTCGGGGCGGACCCCGGCGGCGGTCCACGCCGCGGCCAGCGACACCGACATCGCCCACAGCGCCGGCTGGACCCGCTCGACGGTCGAGGTGTCCGCCGCGCCGGTCACCAGGTCCCGCACGTCCCAGTCGACGTGGCGGGAGAGCGCCTCGGCGCAGCCGTCCATCGCGGCGGTGAACGCGGCGTCGTGCCCGTACAGGCCCGCGCCCATGCCGGTCCACTGGGCGCCCTGGCCGGGGAAGACGAACGCCACCCGGCCCACCTCGCGGGCCCGGCCCGCCGCGGCCTCCACCAGCTCGGGGCCGATCAGCGCCCGCCGCTCGGCGAAGTGGTCGCGCCGCCAGGCCAGCGTCCGGGCCAGCCCGCGGGCCGGGGCGCCCGCCGCGAGCCGCTCGCGCAGGTCGGCCTCGCGCCGCTCCAGGGCGGCGGCGGTGTGGCCGCTGAGCGGCAGCAGGAACGGCGCCGCGCCGTCCTCGTCCCCGGCCTCCCCGGGGGTCGGCTCCCGGTCCGGGGCCGCGGTGACCACCACGTGGGCGTTGGTGCCGCCCCAGCCGAAGGAGTTGACGCCGATGTGGCTGCCCGGCGCCAGCGCCAGCGGCTCCCGGGCGACCGCGAGGTTCAGCCCCGCGAAGTCGATGTCCGGGTTCAGCTCCTCGGCGTGCAGGCTGGCCGGGACGACGCCGTGCTCCAGCGACAGCACCGACTTGATCAGGCCGGCCAGTCCGGCGGCCGGCTCCAGGTGGCCGATGTTGGTCTTCACCGACCCGATGTGCAGCGGCCCGGCGGTGCGGGCCCGGCCCAGCACCCGGCCGAGCGCGGACGCCTCGGCGCCGTCGCCGCGGACGGTGCCGGTGCCGTGCGCCTCGACGTAGGCCAGCGCGTCCGGCGGCACCGCGCCGCCGCCGTACACCCGCTCCAGCAGGTCGCACTGCGCGGCCGGGTTCGGCGTCACCAGGCTGTCCCCGCCGCCGTCGTTGTTGACCGCGCTGGCCACCACCACGGCCCGCACCCGGTCGCCGTCGCGCAGCGCCCGGTCCAGCCGCTTCAGGTACACCGCGGCGACGCCCTCGCCGCGCACGAAGCCGTCCGCGCCCGCGCCGAAGGCGTGGCAGCGGCCGGTGGGCGACAGGCCGCCGAAGTGGGTCAGCCCGACCGTCACCTCCGGCGTCAGCATCAGGTTGGAGCCGCCGACCAGCGCCGCCTCCACCTCGCCGTGCCGCAGCGCCTGGCACGCCTGGTGCAGCGCCACCAGCGAGGAGGAGCAGCTGCTCTCGACGGTCAGGCTGGGGCCGGTCAGGCCCAGCACGTAGGAGACCCGGGCGGAGAGGATGTCGAGCGAGTTGCCGACGATGCTGTGCTGGGTGGCGCCCGCCCCGCGGTCCTTGCGCAGCAGTTCGTGGTCGTGCCAGAGCGCGCCCATGTACACGCCGGTGCGGGTGCCGCGCAGGTCGGCGGCGGGGCGGCCGGCGTCCTCCAGGGTGCGCCAGACCGTCTCCAGCATCAGCCGCTGCTGCGGGTCGAGGACCTCGGCCTCGCGGGGGGAGATCCCGAAGAACTCCGCGTCGAACCGGTCCACCCCGTCGAGGAAGCCGCCGACGGCCTGGATCTCCCGGGTCGGATCGACCACGTCCGCGGGGTTCCAGCGGTCCGGCGGGACCGGGCCCACCGCGTCACCGCCGCTGATCAGCAGCTCCCAGAACTCCGGTAGGTCCGCCGCCCGGGGGAACCTCGCAGCCATGCCGACGATCGCGACGAGGTCGGTCCGTACGTCTTCCAACTTCCCCCCCACAGGCCACAACTGACTCAGCGGCACTCATCCTGCTGCCATTGTCGTGAGCTTGTCGAGCAGTTGTCCGAAGACTGAGAACCGGGGGACGGGACGGCGAACGGGACGGGACGGGCCCGGGGAGGGGCGGGGAGGCCGCCCGGGGCGACCGGCCAGGGGGCGGCACCGGCAGGTCGCCCGGGGGCCCGGGGCGGGGTCACGGCATCCGGGTCACAGCACCCGGCGCATCCAGCCGTGGGTGTCGGGGACGCGGCCGAACTGGATGTCCAGCAGGTGCTCGCGCAGGGCGAGGGTCTGCTTGCCGGGCTGGCCGTCGCCCACCGCGAAGTCGTACTCCGCGGCCTTGAGCCCGACGATCGGGGTGATGACCGCGGCGGTGCCGGCGGCGAAGACCTCGGTGATCGTGCCGTCGGCGCAGCCCGCGCGCAGCTCCTCCAGGGAGATGGAGCGCTCCACCGGGGTCAGCCCGAACTTCTCGGCCAGGGTCAGCACGGTGTCCCGGGTGACGCCCTCCAGGATCGTGCCGAGACCGGGGGTGAGCAGCTCGCCGGAGGAGGTCACCAGGCACAGGTTCATCGTGCCGGACTCCTCCAGGCGGCCCTCGCCGCCCGCCTGGTCCAGGTAGAGGACCTGGTCGCAGCCGTTCTCCTTGGCCTCCACCTGCGCGGCCAGGCTGGCCGCGTAGTTGCCGCCGCACTTGGCGTCGCCGGTGCCGCCGGGCGCCGCCCGGGTGTAGCGGCTGCTGACCCACAGGGTGACCCCGGCGACGCCGGAGGCGAAGTACGGGCCGGCCGGGCTGGCGATCACCGAGTAGACGCACCGCTCGGCGGGGCGCACCCCGAGGAACGCCTCGGCGGCGAACATGAACGGGCGCAGGTACAGGCTCTCCTCGGTGGTCGGCACCGGGACCCACGCCTCGTCGGCCTTGACCAGGGCCTCGACGCTGGCCAGGAAGTCCGCCTCGTCCAGCGCCGGCAGGGCCAGCCGGGCGGCGGAGCGCTGGAAGCGGCGGGCGTTGGCCTCCGGGCGGAACAGCCAGACGCCGCCGTCCGCGTGCCGGTACGCCTTCAGGCCCTCGAAGATCTCCTGCGCGTAGTGCAGCACCGCGGTGCTGGGGTGCAGCGAGAACGGTTCCAGGGCCCCGACCCGGGCCTCGTGCCAGCCGGCCTCGGGGGTCCACACCGCCGACGCCATGTGATCGGTGAAGTAGCGGCCGAACGCCGGGGCGGCGAGGATCGCCGCCCGCTCGGCCTCCGGCGCGGGGTGCGAACTGGGCTGCAGGACAAAGTCGAGACTCATGGTCAACTCCTCAAGGTCAGCGCGAGCCGGGCACCCATCCGAAGGCAGCCACCGCTCATCGGCGCTGCTGGACATGCTAATGCCGGGCCACCGGGCCCGGCCCGCCGCGGCACCGCAATCCGCCGGGCCCGGCCCGCCCCGGCACCGCGATCCGCCGCGCCGGGCGGCTCAGTCGCGTCCGCCCACCGAGACGTGCCAGCCGAGCGGGAGCCGCCGCACCCCGTCCGGGTCGGCGTGCTCGGCGCTGAGCTCCTCCCAGCTCGCGTCGAGCGCGGCCTTGAACTCGGGCGGCTGGACGGCGAAGGCCCAGTACGCGGTGCCGGCCAGCGAGCGCAGGTTCTCCCAGTACTCGGCGGCGGTGCCGGCCACCACGTCCCGGGAGAAGGTCCGGCGGTCGGTCACCGGCAGTCCGGCGCGGGCCAGTTCGGCGGTGACCAGGTCGGCGGTCAGCTCGAACGGGGCCATCGCCTCGTCGGGCAGCTCGAAGCCGTTGATCGCGGAGCCGAGCACCGCGCCGCTCAGGGTGAGCGCCACGCACTCCCCGGGCTCGCACCAGGACTGCAGGAACAGCCGTCCGCCGGGCCGCAGCACCCGGTGGCACTCGGCCAGCGCGGCCGGCAGGTCGGGCAGCACCCAGGCGGTCTTCAGCATCGTGACGGCGTCGAACAGGCCGTCCTCGTAGGGGAGTTCCATGGCCGAGCCGACGGAGTAGGAGAGCCGGTCGCGGACCTCGGGGGCGGCCTGGGTGCGGGCGGTCTCGGTGGCGAGCCGGACGGCCGCGTCGGAGTAGTCGAGGCCGTGGACCCGGGCGGCGGGGATCGCGGTGGCCAGGGCGGTGGCCAGGGCGCCGTTGCCGGAGCCGATGTCGAGCACCGAGCGCGGGGCGGCCTCGGCGACGGTGGCGACCAGGGAGGCCGCCAGTTCGGCGCCGACGTCGCAGGATCCGGTGCCGCGGGCCTCGGCGACCCGGTTCCAGTGCTGCTGGGAGAAGTAGTCCAACTCGATGTCCATGCGTTCCCTCGTCCTCTCCGGCGCCCGGCCGTCGCGCGCGCCGCGGTGTTCGGCCGCGTGTTCCCCGGCGCGCCGGAACGGCGGCCGTGGCCACCGAAGTCGAACACGGGCGCGTCGCGGCGTGCCAGGGGTCCGGGCCGCGCTCTCGCCCCGACCTGCCGTCAGAACGCCGCAATCACCGGCAAATGCACCGCGTCCGTTCCGCAAACCCCGACCGTCCGGAATGCGCTCCGGACGGATGGCTTTTCGGACATGTCATGGCCACAGTCGAACTGCCGTTCCCCGGACGATCACTGATGTCGCGACAGCGAAGCCGCAGCTCAACGCCCGTACTGTTGCGGGAGTGTTGCGCACGGCCAACGGCCGGTTTCCCTACCGTGAAGGCCCGGTGAAATGCCGAGCTTCGAGAGAGGACTGGTGCTCGCCAGATCCGTGGTGTGGACTTCGTGCCGGGTCACCCGCCGGTCACCGCCGGCGCTCTCGGTGGTCCTGACGGTCAAGAACCGCCCGCGGCGTGATGTCGTATCCCTGGAGGGGGGTGACGCACATGGAGACCACCACGATCGTTGTGTCCCGCGAGGCCGCGGCTCGCCGCAACCCGACCTGCTGAAACAGCGTCTGATCCGGGGCCACAAGCGCCCCTGAAGCACCCGCACCACCCCAGACGTCGGCAGCACGCTGCTGCCTGAGCGGGCGGTTCTTGACTGCCAAGACCACCGAGCACCACCGAGCACCACCGAGCACGCGGGTACCACCGAGCAGGGCAGCAGCGGAAGGTGAGGACGTTGAGCGGGCCAGTGACACCGCTGGGCATCGGGCTGCAGTACAACCCCGAAGTGGCCGAGTGGTTCCCCTTCCACGAGTCGCGGATCGACGCCGTCGAGGTCCTCCTCGACACCGTCATCGCCCCGTTGGACAGCCCGCACGTGATCCTGCCCGACCGGCTCGCCGAGATCGACGCGCTGGTCGCCGCCGAACCCACCGTCATCGCGCACTCCAACTACGGCGCCGAGTTCGGCTTCGAACCGCTGGAGCGCACCGCCGCCGTGCTGCGCCACGTCCCCGCCGCGCAGCGCTTCGGCAGCCCGTGGATGAGCGACCACTGCTTCTACGGGGACGGCTCCTGGTCCGACCTGTGGAGCTCCCCGGTGCAGTTCTCCCGGGCCGAGGTGAACCGGCTGGCCGAGCGGGCGAGCCGGCTGCAGGAACTGCTGGGCGTGCCGCTCGCGCACGAGAACGCCGCGTACTACGTGCCCTGCCCGGGCGCCGACCTGGCCGAACCGGACTTCCTGGCCGCCCTGGTCGAGAAGGCCGGCACCCACCTGCACATCGACCTGCACAACATCCACACCAACGCGGTCAACTTCGGCGCGTACACCCTGAAGTCCTACCTGGACGCCCTCCCGCTCGACCGGGTGGTCGAGGTGCACGTGGCCGGCGGCAGCTGGTCCGGCGGCGTCTACCACGACTGGCACGACTCCCGGGTGCCCGAACCGGTCTGGGAGACCCTGGAGGACCTGCTCACCCGCTCCCGCCCCGGCGCCGTCGTCCTGGAGGTGCAGGGCCGGGCGCACTCCTCGCACACCCGCGAACTCGACCCGCACGCCGACGCCGAACTGATCCTCGGCGACCTGGAGCGCGCCGCGCTGATCTGGGACCGGGTCTACGGCCCGCACAGCCGCCGCACCACCGCGCTCCCCGCCGCGGCCACCACCACCGCCGGACCCGGAGAGCCCGCGTGAACCCCGAACGGACCTGGCAGCTGTGGCGGCGCGTGCTGCGCGAACCCGCCCTCGCCGAAGCCGTCATCGCCGGCGACGTCCTGGAACGCGCCGCCGAGTTCGGCCTCGACCCGGAGCAGACCGAGATCGCCGCCGAGTACGCGAAGAACGGCCCCGGCGTGAAGTGGGCCGTCGACGCCTACCGCTACCGCCTGCTGCGGGTCACCCCCGGCGCGGTCGCCGAGGGCGCCCCGCTCACCGCCCGGGCCCTGCGCCAACTCGGCCACGACCTGGACGCGCTGGCCGCCGGGTACGTGGAGGCCAGCGGCTGGGCCGACCGCGGCCCGTACGTCTACACCGTCACCGCCGAGTACCTCGACCACCTGGAGCGCACCCTGCCCGCCGGGCCCGGCAGCGGCCCGCTGCTCGACCTGCTGCGCCTCGAACGGACCGCCGCCCGGCTGATCGCCCGCAGCGCCCGGCCCGGGCCGGCGGCGGACGGGCCGACGGCGGACGAGCCGGCCGTCCCCGGCTGGACCGGGCGTGGCGCCGTCGTCCGGCTGGAGCACGAGATCCTCGGCTGGCTCGCCGACCCCGAGGGCACCTCCCTCGCCGACGCGCCCGCCGCCCCCGGGGCGCTGCTGGTCCGCCTCGACGGCTCCGCCGAGCTCTACACCCTCACCGGCATCGGCGGCCCCGCCGCCCGGGCCATCGAGGGCCTCGCCGCGGGCCTGCCGGTCGAACGGATCGCCGCCGACCTCGGCCTCGACCCGTCCGACGCCGGACTGCGCGGCCTGCTGGACTCGCTCACCGACTGGGGCCTGCGGGACGTGACCTCTTGCTGAGCCGGCTCCCCGGCCGGTACGGGCTGCTGTGGACGGCGAGCCTGGTCTCCTGCGTCGGCGACGGCGTGCTGCTCACCGCCGGGCCGCTGCTGGTCCTCTCGCTGAACGACAACCCCACCGTGGTGGCCGGGGCGCAGGTCGCCGTCACCCTGCCGTACCTGCTGCTGGGCCTGGTCGGCGGCGTCGCCGTCGACCGGTTCGACCGGCGCCGCCTGATGGCGGGCCTGGACTTCGTGCGCAGCGCCCTGCTGGCCCTGGTCGTGTTCTCGCTGCTGGTCGGCGTCGCGCGGATCCCGCTGCTGCTGGTCACCCTGTTCCTGCTGGCCGCCGCCGACACGGTGTTCCGCACCGCCGTGCAGACCACCCTGCCGCTGCTGGTCCCGGCCGAACGGCTGGTGCGGGCCAACGGCCGGCTGATGGCCGCCGAGACGCTCGGCCTGGAGTTCATCGGCCCCGCGCTGGGCGGCCTGCTGTTCGCGGCCGCGGTGTCGCTGCCGTTCGTCGTGGACGGCGTCTCCTTCGCCGCGTCCGGCCTGCTGGTGCTGCCCGCGCTGGCCGGGCCGCGCGCCACCTGGGCCGCCGACGGCCCCGGGGCCGCCGCCGCTGCCGACGCCGCCGCTGCCGACGCCGCGGCGAAGAGCGCGCCGCGGGCGCCCCGGCCCGGGATCCGCGGCGTGCTGCGCGAGGCGGGCGAGGGGCTGCGCTGGATGTGGCGGGAGGCCACCCTGCGCTTCCTGGCCACCTCCTCGGCGACCATCAACTTCTTCACCGGCGCGACCAACGCGGTGATCGTGCTCTACGCGCACGACGTGCTGCACCTGGGCAAGGCCGGCTTCGGCCTGCTGCTCTCCTGCGCGGCCGCCGGCGGCGTGCTGGCCGGCTTCGTCTCCGGGAAGATCGCCGACCGGCTGGGCGTGCGCGGCTGCCTGACGCTGGCCGTCGGCCTGCAGGCGGTCGACCAGACGGTGCTGCTGCTGGCCCACGACCGGGTGCTCACCGCGCTCGCGCTGACCTGCTCCAGCTTCGCCGTGGTCCAGTTCAGCTCGGTCAGCCTGGCGCTGCGCCAGTCGACCATCCCGAAGGAGCTGCTCGGCCGGGTCACCAGCGTCTACCGGATGCTGGCCTGGGGCTCGCTCCCGGTCGGCGCGATGACCGCGGGCCTGTTCGTGGGCTGGTTCGGGCTGCGCTCCACCTTCGCGCTCGGCGCCGTCGCGCTGGCGGTGCTGGCCGTCCTGGTGCTGACCCGGGCCGCCGCGCTCGGCCTGGAGATGCCCGTCCCGGCCGCGCCCGCCGCGCCCCCGGCCGTGCCCGTCACCGTGCCCACCACCGCGCCCCCCGCGGATCCGCAGACCGAGGAGGCGGCCGCCACCGGGCCCGCCCGTACCGACCGCCGTCAGGAGACGTCGTGAGCGAAGCGACCGAGAGCCTTCCCGCACTGGCCGAACTGAAGGCCATGGCCGACGACCCGCGGTTGCTGGACGTCGGCGACGGCATCGTGCCGATCGACACCCGCTGGTCCTTCGCGGGCGGCACCCCGCAGAAGTTCGACAACCACGTCAGCAAGAGCGTCCCGCTGTACTCCGAGGGCCACGCCCTGATCAGCCAGTGCGTGGAGTTCTTCAGCCGGCGCGGCGGCCTGATCATCGACGTCGGCTGCTCCACCGGCACGCTGCTCGCCCAGATCGCGGCGAAGGAGTGCTGCAAGGACGTCTCGCTGATCGGCTTCGACATCGAGGCGGACATGGTCCGGGTCGCCCGGCAGCGCTGCCGCGAGCTGGAGAACGTGACGATCCGCCAGGGCGACATGCTCTCGATCGACTACAACGGCGCCAACGCCGTCATCATGTACTACACGCTGCAGTTCCTGCCGCCGGGCGACCGGCACACGGCGATGCGGATGGTCTGCGACGGACTGGTCGAGGGCGGCGGCCTGCTGCTCTTCGAGAAGACCCTGGAGCCGGACTCGCGGACCCAGGACATCGTCCAGCAGCTGTACGCCGAGTTCAAGCTCGACAACGGCTTCGACCCGGACGAGATCTACCAGAAGGCGCACAGCCTGCGTTCGGTGATGGCGCCCCAGCGCAGCTCGGAGACCCACGACCTGCTGCGCGAGGTCGGGTTCACCAGCATCACCACCATCCAGAAGTACCTTCACTTCGAAGGGATCCTGGCGATCAAGTGAAGCAGGCCGAGGAGGGCCGACAACGATGAAACTGGACGGGTTCGACTTCACCGCGACCGACTGGAGCGCGGTGCCGCGGGAGTCCCGGCCCGGCGAGACGGGGACCGTCAGCCAGCGGGTCCAGCACTTCGGCGAGGTCCGGGTGCGGCTGGTCGAGTACAGCCCCGGCTACGCGGCCGACCACTGGTGCCACAAGGGCCACGTGCTCTACGTCCTCGACGGCGAGCTGACCACCACCCTGGACGACGGCCGGGTGGTGGTCACCCCCCGGGGCGGCAGCTACCAGGTCGCCGACGGGCACGAGGCGCACCGCTCCGGCACCGAGCACGGGGCCACCCTGCTGATCGTCGACTGAGCGCCGTACGGGGAGAGGGGACGGGGGCCGCGCACCTGGCGCGGCCCCCGTCCCCTCTCTGCTGCTACCGGGCGCTCCGGGTCAGTGCGCCACGGCGGGCTGCGGGGCCTGCTCCACGGCCTCGTCGCCGGCCTCCGCGCGGTAGTCGGCCGGGGAGGTCTCGTCGGTCCCCTCGGGGGCCTTCGCGGCCCGCAGGACCAGGGTCAGGACCACCGCCACCACCAGGTTCAGCACGAACGCGGTCAGGCCGATGTAGCCGACCTGCTCGATCACCGGGATCTTCGCGCTGCTGCCGGCGAAGTGCTTGGTCGCGGGGGAGGAGATGCCCCACGCCTTCCAGGTGCCGTAGGCCATGCCGGCCGCCCAGCCGGCCAGCAGCGCCCAGCGGTGGAACCAGCGGGTGAACAGGCCGGCCACCAGCGCCACCGCGGTCTGCAGGATCCACAG
>NZ_BAAANS010000095.1:0-19711 GCF_039529925.1 Kitasatospora saccharophila
CGAGCTACCTCGCCGGCCTCCACCTTCGAGGCGCGATGATCTGGATCAAGGACCTCACCAGAATCGCCACTTGATCACGACCAAATACGCGCCCTAGGACCGGGCGGCAGGGGGGGCCGCACGGCCCGGGGCCTCACCCGGATTCGGTGCGCGCGGCGGTTCAGGGGCGGGACTGCTCGGCGAGGGCGCTCTCGACGTCGGGGCGGATGTCGAAGACCTGGTGCATGCCGGTGATCTCCAGGAGCCACCGCACCGGCCCGGTGGGCGCGGCCAGGACCATCCGGGCACCGGTGTCCTGGGCGTTGCGCCGGGCGTGGACGAAGGCGTTCAAGCCGCTGGAGTCACAGAAGGCGAGGGCGCCGAGGTCCACCACCAGCAGGGCCGGACGAGAGGCGAGCGCCGCGGTCAGCGCCCTCTCCAGATGGTGCCGCCGGGACTGGTCCATCTCCCCCTCCAGTCGCACCACGCGCACCCGGCGGTTGCGGCCGGAGGTCAGGACGTCGGTGGAGGTGATCCGCAGCCCCGCATCGGCGGGCAGGGCCACGGGGTCGGTGGGCTCGGCGGCGGACACGGCCAAGTCTCCTTCGGGCGAAGGGCGGTGTGCGTCCCGATCCTGCCCGGCGGCGCCGTCCGGTTCAAGCACGCCGCTGGACGCGCACCGAAGGGGGGACCGGATCCGGCCGGAGTGGGGCCCCGCCCCCGGCGGTCCGGGACGAGCCCTCACGGCAGCAGCGGGAAGGAGTTGGGGTCGCGGTGTCCGCAGTTGGCCGCGGACGTGAAGCATGGGACGTGAACGTACTGCGTCCACCTCGCCCCCGGCGCTCGTCGAGGTGGCGCTCCCCGCGCAGGACGTGGTGCCGACCGTTACCGGGTACCGGATCGACGGCCGCAACCCGAAAGCCCTGCTCCTCGAACACCTCGGCATCGACGCCCTGATCGGCCTCCCGAAACTGCCGCCCGCCGGGCGGCCCGACCGTGCGCCCGGCCTACGGGGTGTGCTCGTCCCGGGTCCCTTCCACCGTTCACCTTCCCGCGCGTTGTCCCTGGTCGCGCCCGGCGTGTTCCGGTCCGCGCGCAGGCCGAAGATTATCTCCCCTCCGAACACTGAAAAATCTACCTTGGCTGGAGTAGACATTCTCATCGAGCGTGGTTAGTGTTTCTCTCGTAGCCAGCAGTCGGAAGGGCTCGCCAGACACGAACTGGCGGGAGTTTCACAGAAGTTCGCAGGTCGGTGCGGTTGCGGCGTGCTGAAGCCAGGCTTGGTGCAGGACGGCGACAGGACGGGCGGCCGGACCGGGCGGCCCGCAGTGATCAGGGGCCGCCGACGAGCGGTACCGCAGTAGGCAGGTGTAGTTGATCCGCAGTCACCAGTAGGTGAAGTAGGCAGGGGCTCAGCAAAGGCGCCGGACTGCGGGCGCGCGTGCTGGGCAGTCCGGCAGTGGGGTACCGAAGCCGAGCAGTGGAGCACGACGGGCAACGGGACCGGCCGCCGGACCGGACGGTGAGCCTCCTCCCCGGAGGGTTCGCGGACACAAGGACCGGCCCAGGGCCGGTAGATGGTGAAGTTCCCTTCGGGGCCCCGGAGCCGCAACGGCGCCGGGGCCCCTCCAAGCGTTGCTGAAGCCCCACTCGAAGAGGTGCAGTGGCCACGGCCACCGACCGACTCACCACCGCGAGCAGCTTCGACGACGACTACCCCGCCTACACCATGGGCCGCGCCGCCGAGATGACCGCCACCACCGCCGGCAGCCGGCAGCCGGCACCTGACCCGCGGACCATCGTTCTTCCCTTCCTGCCCCACCGGCTCTCCGGGGTGTGCGTGCGGGGCCGGACGGAGGGTATGAGCACGCCGCAGCTCCGGCTGCTCCGAGAGAGGTAACGGTGCGGCAGATGGCGCGTAGGAGCGGGATCCGGTCCCTGGAGGTCCGTCCGGACCCGTCGATGACGGTGTTCGTCGACGGTGAGACACTGGCGTGGGCCCGCCGAAGCGCCCGGGACTTCCTGACCCGGGCGCGCGACACCCACGTGCTCGCGGTCTCGGAGCGGGTCGTGGACGCGGTTCAGCTGGTCGTCTCCGAGCTGGTGACCAACGCCCGCAAGTACGCGCCGGGGCCGTGCCTGCTGGAGCTGACGATCACCGACAGTGCCGTGGAGATCAGCGTGTGGGACAGCGAGCCCACCCTCCCCATGGCACACGCCCCCGACCCGGCCCGCATCGGCCGCCACGGCCTGGAGACCGTGCTGGCCGTCAGCCGGCGCTTCGAGGTCCTCCGCGAGATCGTGGGCAAGCGCGTCACCGCCGCCATCGCACTCGCGGACGCCCCGACGGGCGACCCGGCGGGCCGGGTGACGTGACCGGCCGATCAGCCGCCACCCGGCGAAGCCGTCCGCCCCCACGGCACCGCTCCCCCGCACCACCGCGGTCGCGTCATGTCCGGGATCAACCCACCACCCGGCCCCGGCGCCCCGGCGTCCTCCGTCCCCTCCGCCTGAACGGCGGTCGCGACCGGCACCGCTCCCGCCTCGGATACCGTGTCCCTGCACGGGGTGCCATAACGGATGTGGCGCCCCCTACGGAGGTAGCCGGCGTATGAGTTCCAAGCGCAGCCAGAATCCAGCCCTGCCCGTCCTCGACGACGCGTACCGACTCGCGTCGGTCAAGGACACCGAAGAGTCCACCCGCGACTTGGCCGCACGGCTGGCCACCACCGAGCTGCGCCGCGCCTCCCACCCCGGCCGGGTCACCTGGGACGCCGTCGATCAGGCCGATCCCGTACCGGCCCCGCCGACCGTGGTCGACGGTGACGGGGACCTGTGGCTGCGCGACCGGAGCACCGGCACCTGGACCATGCCCGAATTCGACCCGAAGACGTTCCCGGCCCGCTGCGGCGAGGTCCTGACCTGGAACGAGCTTGCCTGTGAGTACGGCCCGCTGACCGCACTGGCCAACGACCGCCACATCGGCGGCGGCGGCCGCCGCCGCTGACCTCACCGCCCTCCGGGTCGACCGCACCCGGAGGGGCGGCGACGCGGCCCTGACGGCGGCCCCTCCCCCCGACCGGATTCGAGATGCCGCGCGAGCCGGCGGCCAGACGGACAACCGCCACGGGACCCCTGACCGGTGGTGCCCGGCGCCCAGACCCACAACAACGACCGGACCCCCGGTGCGGGCCGCCGACCCGCACCGGGGGTCCGGTCGCTCCTTCCGCCCCGGGCCGGCCGGTTTCGCCGGCAGCGCCTGGTGGGTTTGCCCGGCTCGGTACGGCCCGTCCCGCGTCTTCGCCGGTTTCCCGCCTTCCGTCCACCGGTTTCCCGCCTTCCGTCCAAGGGGGACGAAGGTTGTTTCACCGCAGAGCGGACGGAGCCTGCCGCGGGCGCCGGAAGCCCGGGCGTGCGCTCCTAAGCGGTGAGCAGGCCGATGGCGTGGCCGTCGTGGTCGATGACGGGCCATGCGTCGAGGCCGCGCGAGCGCATCGCGGCGGCCGCGAGGGCTACGGGCATGGAGGCGGTGGCGAAAGGGCCGCGGTCGTGGAGGATGTCGCGGACCCGGGTGCGTTCGGTGTACCAGGAGCGGGCTTGGAACGGCGCGAGGTGCAGGCGGGTCAGCAGCCCGGCGCAGCGGCCGTCCTCGTCGCGGACCAGCAGGTGGCCGGTGCCGGAGCTGAGCAGGACGTCCATCGCGGTGTCCGCCGTGGCGTCGTCACTGATCTGCAGGCCGGGAGGCTGCATGAGTTCCCCGACGGTGAGGTCGGTGCTCGGGCGCTCAAGGGTGGTGCTCATGGGCGGTTCCTCCGTGTCGGTTCCGTCGGTGACGGCGGCGCTCCGGTCTGCGGGGCGGCGTGGGCGGGGTGTGCGGTCGCCACGAGGTGCGGCGCTTCCTGCCAGGAGGTCGGCGTGCCCGTTCTCCGTGCGGCGGAGCGGGGGCACGCCCACCGGGCTACGCGGCGAGGGTGACGCGGTCGGGCGCTGCCTGGCGGCGGCCGGCGTTCTGCGTGCCGCGGCCGGAGGCCGGACGACGACGGCGGTTGCGGCGCGAGGAGGCGCTGCGGCTCGGGCGCTCGACGGCAGGGGCCACGATGACGGTGGGGATGCCGGTGGGCACCCGGGCGCCGGTGATGCGGGCCAGCTCCTCGTCGGTGGAGTGGACCCGGGTGGAGGTGGGGGTGATGGCGGCGGTGGTCATCATCCGTGCCATCTCCCGGCGCTGGTTGGGCAGCACCAGCGTGACGACGGTGCCGGACTCACCGGCCCGGGCGGTGCGTCCGGCCCGGTGGAGGTAGTCCTTGTGGTCGCTCGGGGGAGCCAGGTTGACGACCAGGTCGAGGCCGTCGACGTGGATGCCGCGGGCGGCGACGTTGGTGGCGATCAGCGCTGTCACCGCGCCGGTGCGGAACTGCTCCAGGGTGCGGGTGCGCTCCGGCTGGGACTTGCCGCCGTGCAGGGCGGCCGCCTTCACCCCGTTGGACAGGAGGTCCCGCACCAGGCGGTCCGCGCCGTGCTTGGTGTCGGTGAACATGATCACCCCGCCGTCGCGGGAGGCGATGTGGGCGATCGTGGCGTCCTTGTCGCTGTTCTGCACGTGCAGCACGTGGTGCTCCATGGTGCTGACCGCCCCGGCGGAGGGGTCGACCGAGTGCGTGACCGGGTCCTTGAGGAAGGTGCGCACCAGCCGGTCGACGTTGCGGTCCAGGGTGGCGGAGAAGAGCATCGTCTGGCAGCCCTCGGCGACCTGCTGGAGCAGTTCGGTGACCTGCGGCAGGAAGCCCATGTCGGCCATCTGGTCGGCCTCGTCGAGCACGGTGACCGCGACGCCGTCCAGTTGGCAGTCGCCGCGCTGGATCAGGTCCTTGAGGCGGCCCGGGGTGGCCACCACGACCTCCGCGCCGCGGTTCAGCGCCTGCGCCTGGCGCCCGATCGACACCCCTCCCACCACGGTCGCCATCCGCAGCCGCACCGCGTGGGCGAAGGGCGTGAGCGCCTCGGTGACCTGCTGCGCGAGCTCACGGGTCGGCACCAGCACCAGGGCCAGCGGGCGTCGGGGTTCGGCCTTCCGTCCGGCGGTGCGGGCCAGCACGGCGAGGCCGAACGCGATGGTCTTGCCCGAGCCCGTGCGGCCGCGGCCCAGGACGTCGCGCCCGGCCAGCGAGTTCGGCAGGGTGGCGGCCTGGATCGGGAACGGCGTGGTGACGCCCTGGCGGGTCAGCACCGCCAGCAGCGCGTTCGGCATGTCCAGTTCCTCGAAGGACTCGACGGCCGGCAGCACCGGGGTGGTGCTCACCGGCATCGCGAACTCGCCCTGCGGGGAGGCGCCCTGACGGCCACTCCGGCCGGAGGACCGTCCGCCGGCGGGGCGGTCGCCGTAGAAGGAACTGCCGTCGGAGGAGGAGCTGCCCCGGGCACGCGACCGGAAACCGGTGCCGGAGCGGGAGTTGGCGTGCTGGTACGAGGAGCGACTGGAGCGGTTCATGGGAAACCTTCCTGGGCGGCCCGCCACGACGCGGCTCCGCGGCGCGGTGGCGCCGGCGGAGCCCGCAGGGGAACGGGCCCAGAAGTACGACGGGCGGGGCGTGGACGGTGGAACCGTGCGGCACGTCACCTGCGGTCGGCGCTCACCGAGAAAGGCGGGAACGCAGAACCTCGAACCGTGGGATGTCACGGCAGGGGCGCCGATCCGGACGCGGCGCCGAGCGTCTCGCGTGCGGATGGGCTGCCGGTGGCGGAGCCAGGGGCCGGGGCGGCCGGGATCGTGCGCGGTGATGCAATGCCGAGGGGCCCGCACCGGGCATGTACGCGGTGCGGGCCCCTCGCTGCCAGGCGGGTGCCCTAGCAGAAAAACTACAGCGGACGAATGTTCTCGGCCTGCGGGCCCTTCTGGCCCTGCGTGACGTCGAACTCGACCTTCTGGCCCTCAAGCAGCTCACGGAAGCCGCCGGCGTTGATGTTCGAGTAGTGGGCGAACACGTCAGGACCGCCACCCTCCTGCTCGATGAAGCCGAAACCCTTTTCCGAGTTGAACCACTTCACAGTGCCATTAGCCATAAATAAATCTCCTTCAAGGGGCTTTCCGAAGAGCACGCGGCGCGCACTTCGAGTCACCGCGATGAGCACCCACCCGGGAAACGACCCGGGAAAGAAAAATGCGCCTGCGACACACCAGCAGGCGCACACAAAGTTCATGGGAACCACTACTGCAACTAAGAGAGACTCTAGCAGGCCCAGGCCCGCAACGGGCGGAAATTCCGCGCCCGGCCCCACGACACCTCTCGCCGGGCACCACCGGCCACGAGGCCGAAGAACCGCCAACCTGCCTTGTTCCCAGCCTGGTTGGGCATACGGCGCAGCACCTTCGGAGCCCGCTGGCGGCTTCCTCGGACGGGCGGATCGTGCGGGCCGTCGAGGGCCCGGCCCACCGCGCCGGGCCCTCACCGCGCCCACCGGCACCATCGGTGATCATTGCGGGTGGCATGCGCGACATTCTTGCCGCGGCTCCGAAACCGAGACGCCGGAAAAGGGCCGCTGCCGCGATTTTCGGCGCATACTGCAGGAGATGAAGAAATTTGTAGCAGCCCGCCGCGTCCTGCCCACCAGCCCCTTCAAAGCCCGGACCGAAGCACCACGCAAGCACTTCGCCGTCGGCGACCGCGTCACCCACGACCAGTACGGCCTCGGCCGGGCCATCGAGGTCGAGGGGGACAGCGACATCGCGGTGCTCGTCGACTTCGGATCGCGACGCGAACGCATCACCCAGCCCTACGCCACGATGTACAAGCTCTGACCGACCCGGTACTCGGCCGCGGGGGAACGCACGATGCGGAGCCAACCGTGCGTCCCCTCCGGATCGAGCGGGCACCCGCCACCGCGCCGCTGGGGCAGTACCGATGCCCGGATGCGATGCCTCCAGCGACCGGGCGTCCGCAGAGCGGCGGGAGGCGACCGCCGACTCCGCCCGCCCCAGAAGCCGTCCGGGGACACCGGACCGACGGGAGCGTCAGGTCGGCCGTGCCACGCTCGCGGAGACGTGCGGGAACGTGCGGGGTGGCCGCGAACGCTTCGCCCACCTCGTCCGCGAAACCGCCGCCACCCACCGCGACCGCCTCACCTGAGCAGCGCCGCGTAGCGGAAAGCCGCGAATCCCCCTTTGCCACCGGCCAAGGGAGAACCGCACGCCAGGGCTGGTTCTACCGGCCCGGTGGTCGCACGGTGCTCACAGCTCAGGAGCACACCGGGAAGCGCGGACCCTCACGCACCCGGCCCTTTCCGAGGCGATCACCACGTCCCCCGCATCCGTCCCCACCGACCACGCCCCGCCAACCGCACCCCGCACCTCGACGACCGGCCCATGTGGTCCGGCCACCACCATGCGACCGCCACCTGAGACGGCAACAGAAAGAGCCGGCACTCGGTTTCCCAAGTACCGGCTCCCACAACCGACTTCACAGTCGGGACGACAGGATTTGAACCTGCGACCCCTTGACCCCCAGTCGCCCGGCGATGGCCATCGCTGCACGTCGGACGGTAGACAGCCCGCGCTATTCGTTCGCCGAAAGGCGCCTCGGAGAGGGTGGTGATTGACGCGTGGTCCCCGGCACGTCCCCGGTTCTCGCCGTTCCAGAGGCTCCCGGACTACGTCACAGCTGTCGCGGGCGAGGTGACCGTGATGGAGCCCCATCGGCAGGACGCGGAGAGACGCACGCGGCAGCGCGCTGCTCGTCGCCGAACACGCAGCTGCGGTGGTACCGCACCATCAGGACACAAAGGTAGCGCGGGGTGTCCATGACTTCTCTGTCAGTGCTGCGGCATATGCGGGGCAATAGGGCGGGAAGCTGTCACGGCGTGTTGTGCCCGGCTGCTTCGGCTTTGGCCTGCAGCTCGTGAACAATGCGCCGTCAGCGGTGCGCTCCGCCGGTGTACCAGTGGTCTTCGCCGACCGGTGACCAATCGGCGAGCTCGCCCAGTTGCTGAGTGATCGTCTCCAGGTCGCGACAGTCATGCCCACCCAGGGCCGGGTCGAGCTTCTGACGATGTAACGGAGCCAGTGGGCGGCACGGTAGTAGCAGAGCTGGGTGTATGTCAGTCGGCGGACCGCGTAGCCCTGGCACTTGCTGCACCAGTCGTAGCCGTCGTCGTCGAGCATGGTCAGCAGCCCGTCCGCGAGCCCTCATTTGCACAGCCACACCCTGCAGGGAGCTCCGTGACCACCAGGACCGCAAGGAGGAGGCCCTCCAGGAAGCCGCCGACGCCGGCATAGCCTGGCCCGAGCTAAGATCCGTGTTCATCCGCGAGAAACGGCGCGGCCGTTCACCCGGGCTGCCTGACCGATCGCTTCGAGCTGCTGTGCGAGCGCCTCGGGCTGCCGCCAGTCCGACTGCACGACCTCCGCCACCTGGCCGCCATGCTGCCCCTCGGCGACGGCGCCGACCTCAAGGTCGTCCAGGAGTATTGGGCTACTCCACGATCGTCCTGACCGCCATCACGTACACGTTCGTACTTCCCGCACTCGACCGCGAGGAGGCCGCAGCCCTGGTCTCGATGATCACCCGCAAGGTGACCGCCCCGCTCGTCTATCTGCTCGCCTTGGGGGCCCCGAGCTCGCCATCGCCGGCCGCGACAATGCCCACGCTCTCGCCGTCCTCCGGCTTGGCGCGAAGCTTCGGCTCGCCAAGGCCCGATCTTGCTCAGCGCATCCTCGACTCCCAAGGCGATGCGCACGTGGACGACGCGGTAGGTTCGACTCCGCGCGCGCGAGAAGCACCGAGAGGACAAATGACCACTATCGAACACCCGACCACAGAAAATCGGTCGTTGTGCGCCGTGCTCCTCAACCCTCCACTCAAGCCATCAGCAGAGACAATCTCGTTTCGAAATCTCACCTGCGCTCTACCTGTAACAGGTTGTTCAAGCCTGCGAATTGTCAATCTGATCGATCTTCCCTCCAAGGATCAGATTGAGCTCGGCCGTCTTCCAATCACAGCCCGAGACCTGTCGAGATCCCGCGATCTAATGACTGCCACGCTGGCGGAGAGTGATGAGGTTCTGCTCGCTTGGGGTTCCAGCCGAATTTCAGGCCGCAGCGGAGCCGCCATCAGACACCAGGCCGCCTGGCTACTGCACCACCTTCACGCGCAGACATGGCCACACGCGTGGCTAGTCGCTGGCCAGCCCCGCCACCCGTCTCGATGGCGGCAGTACCTCGGCCCTGAGAAGCGGCGGGTGAGCGGAGCATCGTTCGAGGAGCGACTGTTCAAGGTGCTGGAACGCCACCTCATCACCGACGTACCACATGCCCGTCGTTCCAACATCAGTGCGGCTCCCGATACATGTAGGCCAGCCGATCTGCTGCACCAGAGCCAGAGCTCACCCCCGCCAGTCCGGACTGACGCAGTCTCTCCATCACCGCTGAACAACGGACTCCCCTGATGGAAACGCCTTGCTCAACGCCCAAATTCGTCAAGGCCGCACCCATGGTGTCCTCCACTGTCGTACCCTGCTGGCAGCATCAGGGTCATGCTTCGATCTCAGCCTCTCCCCGAGCGGGTCGATGGTCGGCCGCAAGGCCCCACCACCGCCGCAGACGGGGCGCTGCGCGATCGACTGGGAGGACAGCAAGCTTGGGTAGCAACAGGGGGGTGTGGCATCTGCCGATGCCACGGCCCAGCGATGCCTTCCAACCAGCGACACCGCAGTCCTCGATCCATGGCAGCGCCGACATGCTCCCACTCGAGTTGTCGCCGCCGTGGCTCGAGATGCCAGAAGAGCAATTCAAGCAAAGATACGGGCCCCGCCAGAAAACCTCGACGGCCTTTCTGGGCCGAACTTTGCTCCGCTCACTCAACGAGGTGCTTGCAAATGCACCCTCCGAGAGGGCGCTGACCAAGAAGCCACTCACAGTGAATCTCTCACCTCCACTGCGACTTGCCCCACTTCCCAGAGAACTAAGATTCTACATTTTCAACGCAACTCAAAATTCTGGCGAGCGCAAGCAGGATGCCTTCAAGATCCAGCTCAGCACTCGCCCAGCCGATGCAGTTGAGAGCGGAAAGAGTGCGAGATACAAATTCGACCGAAGCGGCAATATCTTGCCAATTCTCGTCGGCTACTACGCACCCTTGAATGTATACATTCTCTGGGATGCCGATCTGCATGATCTCGGCGCCGGATACAGTTACTCGAATAGCGTTTACTCAAAATCAGAAGTGGTCTACGAGGCGGCTGCGCTCGGAGTGGCCGAAAGTGATTTCAGGCTCCGCAATGGAATTGTCGAGAATATCATCGCCGCCCGCAGCGACGCATTGGTTGAAGGTCTAAAGCGACGGATCAAGGCTACTGTGGACCGATCTCTTGGAGGGTGGTGAAATGCTCTCTCGACTTGGGGAACTACAAACAGAGTACGTCAGCGACTCCTGCGATATCGCAACAGAATTCTATAACCCTTGCCTGTCTGCGTCTGTCACCTACGACCGCATCACAGGCTTCTTCAGTTCGACGGCCTTCCTGCTGACATGGAAGGCGCTGAGCACCTTCGTCCTGGCCAACGAAGGAAAGATTCGAATCATATGCTCACCTCGCCTCTCCGAGCAGGATGCCGATGGACTTGTCTATGGCTATAAGGCTCGGAGTGAGGATGAACTCTCAGAATACCTGAGCCGTGAGATGCGACGCCTGCTGGAAAGCGAGCCGACCAAGCACACCGCGCAGCTTCTTGCCGGTCTAGTAGCGTCTGGGACTCTCGACCTGAAGCTCGCACGAGTGGCCAGAGATGCATCAGTCTCTGCAAAACGCATGTTTCACGACAAGGTGGGCCTCTTCGGCGACAGCTCCGGAAATCATGTTGGGTTTCGCGGCTCGATGAATGAGAGCCTTCTCGGAATGTCTCCTGGCGGCAATATCGAGTCGATCGATGTTTGGCCGTCTTGGGCCGGCGGGCGTGACAGCCAGCGCGTTGCTAATGCCAAGTCACGATTCAACCAGCTTTGGGAAGGCTCTGTTCCAGGTGTCGAAATCCTAGAGCTCCCGAATGCCGCTCGCCAGCAGATCGATGAGATCGCCGAAGGTGTTGACGTGGAGGAAATTCTCTACCTCATTGCTACCGGAAAGATCAGCGGTGAAGTCAAAACCCCTGCGCGAAGTGTAGGCAATTTCGACCTACGCGACCATCAGCACGCCGCGGTCGAAGTGTGGGAGAGCAACGGACGCAGGTCAATCTTCGAGCACGCCACTGGGTCGGGCAAAACACGCACAGGCCTCCACTGCATGAAGCTGGCGCAGCAAGACGGTCTCACACCTGTGGTGCTCGTACCGTCAGATCTGCTACTGAAGCAATGGAACACAGAGATCCGAGAAATTCTTGGATCACGGGTCGTACTTTGTGGCGGAGGGAATGATCGGTGGGGACCACAAAGGCTTGTGCGCGCCGGCATTGAGAGTGGCACCCCCGATCGACCAATTGCTATCGTGGCTGTACTTAACAGTGCAGCCACCCCCGAATTTATCTCTCAGGTCCGCCCGATCCAGCACAGGGTGATGCTCCTCGCCGATGAGGTGCATCGGATCGGCAGTCCCACGTTCCGCTCCATCATGAATCGGCTAGACGTCCCCGCGCGCCTCGGGCTCAGCGCTACCCCGGAACGAGCCGGCGATCCAGACGGCACTGACGCGATCCTGCGCTATTTCGACGGAGTCGGCCACCGATACGGGATTGGTGAAGCGCTCGCGGACAAGGTGCTCGTCCCCTATACCTATGATCCCGAGTGGGTCAGTCTGACGCCCGCAGAACACGAGAGATGGGCCTGCCTGACAGACGAAGTCAAGAAGCTTTACGCAATCTCGGTGGGGAAGAACCCTCCACCAGGTTCAGCAGAAAGGCTGAAGAAGAAGCTGATCGAGCGGGCCAGAGTAGCAAAGAACGCGGAAATGAAGATCGAAAAATCCGCTTCGATGATCGCTAGAAGCTTCGATGGTGACGGAAGTCAGCGATGGCTGGTCTACTGCGACAATGAAACACAACTGGAACAGGTGCGGGCAGCTTTAAGCCTCCGCGGAATCCAGAGCTGGAAATACACCAGCCAGATGGAGGGAGACGAGAGGAACACCCTGAAGCTCTTTGAAGAAAAGGGCGGAGTAGTTGTGTCGATCCGATGCCTGGATGAAGGCGTGAATATCCCATCGACAACCCATGCACTAATTTTGGCCTCCTCCAAGAATCCTCGTGAATTTATTCAGCGGCGCGGCCGCGTGTTGCGCCAGGCGCCGGGAAAGTCGATCGCCTCCATCCTCGATGTTCTTGTCTTGCCAGAAAAACTCGACCCCGACGATCCAACCAGGCTACTGGCGGTCGGAGAGCTTGCACGCTCATTGGAGTTTGCCGAGTGGGCTACCGGAACATCCGCGAAGATGCGGCTCAGTCGGCGATGGATTGAACTAGGGTTGCCACTCGACCAGCTCAATCTCGCAATTCCTCAAGGATTCGAAAGCGACGAGGAGTCAGCAGACATGGAAGGACTTGACTGAATTGCCAGCCCCACTCGCCGGCTCAGCCGCCGCAGATTCGTCATCACCGGAAAATAGCCTCGCCACTACGGTAGAGGAAATCCGAGCCGCACGGTATATCGAACTAGACCCAGTGCTTGTTCGGAAGATCCTTGACCTTCAGCATGACTATCGAGAGGACCCGGCTCGCGCGCAGAGCGAAACAGAAAAAGCCGTCAACCAGTGGGTCTCGCGGCACATCGCTGAAATGGGGACGGCGCAATGATTACTTACCATCGCCTAACAATGCAGGACTTCTGCCAGTATCGCGGAAAGCAGGTTCTTGAATTCAGTCGAGACAGAGGCGTCTACATTGTCTATGGCTACAATGGCCGAGGAAAGACGCGCCTACTCAACGCATTTCGATGGGCGCTGTACGAAACGGCTATGGGTCGCACTGCGGAGCATCAGCCGGAGGAACTGGCAAACTACGAACACGCCAACTCGGTTGGCTATGCCACGTTTTATGTAGAGCTCGAATTCAGTCACGACGGCAAGCGTTACGTGGCCACCCGCAGCTTTGATGAGCGGCGGGATCCAAAAACCGAATTGGTGCTGCAACGAGATGGTAATCCGCTGTCTCACGCCGAGGGCTACAAGGTATTGGGCACTGTGGCACCTCGTGACATCAGCCAGTTCTTCCTCTTCGACGGCGAGCTTATCGGGCAGTACGAGGCGCTGCTAGACACTCAAGGTCAAGCCGGAGAAAAGCTCGAAGAATCAATCGAGCGGATTCTCGGGATCCCGACAGTGCGGAATGCTCGGAACAATGTCGGAAAGATTCAGCGGGCCGCTCAGAACCAACTTGGTGCTCTTGCACTAACTAAAACCAAGACCGAAAGTCATGGGCGGGCGCTTCACAGTGCGCAAAGCATGCGCGACACTATGGCTTCCGATCGAGATAAAGCGCTAGTAGAAATCGCGAAAAACGAAAGTCGCATCGCCGCGATTGAAGTCGCGCTGGGAGACAGTCGCCAGGCAGAGCGTGCCGTAGCCCAACTGCAGATGGCCAAATCCGAGGCTACCAGGTTGGCCATCGCGATCCACGAGGCCAAGCAAGGGGTTGCGGAGCTGGGTGATGAGGTCTGGCGGGCAGTGCTGGCGCCGGCCGCGCGGGAGCGCCTCGAAACGCTACAGCGCCAAGCCGAAGAAGCTCAGAGGGTTCTTTTCTCCAGTCACGCCGCAAAGCGTGACCTGCTCCACTTGGAACAGCATTCGGAGTGTCCCGTATGCAGTCATGAACTCACCGAGGATGAGCGTTCCATCCTGCTAGAGAAGCTTAAGAACTCCTCGAATGAAACCCACCGGACTGCTCTTGAGAGTCTGCATATGCAAACCCAAAAGCAGATGCGGGTCTTGGAAGCTTTTGCGCGTGTCGACGGCCGGATGATCGCTGAGCGCGAAAAGGCGCTTCGTCAACTACAACTACAGCTCGATGACACTGATCAGGAAATCAAGAGTATTGACGAGCAGTTGCGCGGCATCAATCAGGCTGAGGTTCGGCGCCTCACCACCGAGCGCGATGGCCTGAACTTCCTGATTCGCACGGCGAAGATCGAGGTAGGCGAAGCAGAGAAGAAAATTGTTGAGCAAGACAACTCTATCCGCCGGATCAGTGACGAGCTGAGCAAGATGAACGGCATGGATGACCCGTCCATCGAGCTCAAGGTTAGAGTGGCTAGTCAGCTTGGTGCACTGTTCGCCGAGTCCATCGAGGTCTATCGGTCCATGCTCAAGGATCGAGTCGAACGAACCGCCACGGCCATCTTCGCCAAGGTCTCTCACGAACGCGACTTCACCCGGCTGAAGATCAATGATCGGTACGGCCTTGAGATCGTCGACACCAAGGGCGAGGTAGTAAGGGGACGCTCGGCCGGTTTCGAACACCTGGTAGCGCTGTCGCTCATCTCAGCCTTGCAGCAATGCGCCTCTGTTCCGGGCCCAATTGTGATGGACTCACCGTTTGGACGCCTGGACGCCGACCACACACGAAACGTCGTCGCAGCCTTGCCTGAAATGGCCTCCCAGGTAGTGCTGCTCGCTTTCGAGGGCGAGTTCGACCAATCTGCGGCAGTACAAGCCCTGGGATCGAAACTCGTAGCCGAATATGAACTTGAACGCGTCTCAGCCAGGCACACCAAGATCAAGCCGCGGGAGAGCGTGTGATGGAAGATCTCCGGAATGCAGCGCTGTCGATCGAGGCGTCGAAGGTGGCCGAAGAACTAAAGATCAAGTTTGGTCTTGCGCATCTCGTGGAGCTGGCGCGGTTGGGCTTCGCTTACGCAATCCGCTATGAACTTACCCCAGAGAAGGATGCGGACTGGGGCTCCACACCGGGCACCAACTTCAACATCGCCACGCTGGATCCGAAGCAGGAGATGCGCGAGGCCGTACGTCTGTTCTTTCCTGATAGCATCGTGGCCCAGTATCCATATCGGGCCATCGAGGCGCTGATGAGCAAGGGCCTTCGTCTGCTTGGAGAGCACATGGCCGAAGGGATGGTCGGAACCTTGGGTGATGTGGTGGCGTCACCCAATCTGCCGTAACAAGCAGCGGTGCTGGGGCCCACGCTAATTGTAGGTCCCAGCGCCGGAGTTCTTTCAGAACAGGACAGTCGGCTCCACATCGACTTGGCTGTTCACTGCCAACATCTGTTCGTAGATTGCGGCCACGTCCGTGGCAGTTCGCCCCTCAAGGAACCTCAGCGCCGAACGCGCCGCATACTTCTCATCAAGTTCGATGCTCAGCCAGTTGCGCCCATGGGTCTCAGCAGCATAGCCTGTCGTATTTGATCCACTGAATATATCGACCACGACGTCGCCTGGATCTGTAAGCATCTTAATGAAGAACTCGGGCAAGGCTGCCGGAAATCGCGCTGGATGGGATTCAAATCCCAGCTCCTTGCACATGCGCAGATAGAATCCGTTCGACTCTGTATTGGGAATCGACAGGAGATTGGAAGGCAAAGCCCCGCCATTGTCAATTCCGAATGCGGTTCCAATATCATGCTCCGACGCCCTTTTCTTTGGGCGATAGTACCCCGACGGATCTTTTAGCAGTTTCTGCATTGATTCGGAGTAGGGAGTTCGAACCTTTCCCACATCTGATTTCGGCCTGTCGCCCTTGGAGAGCCACCAGACCGTATTGACTGAATCCTTGGCTCGCCACTTACGCTTATTCACCCATTCAATTGGGGAAGGCAGGCGGGCTGGATTGTGCCAATAGAATTCTTCGGCCAGATTATACCCGAGATCATCTACAAACCTGATGAGCGCGCGGAACTGGTGCAATGATCGCACCGGTCGACCTTTTTGATAGGCGCCACCGATGTCGATTACCAGGCTTCCCGTTTCCTTGAGGGCAGGCTTGGCGGCTTCCACAAACTCAACGAGCCAGTCCACATACTCGGCCTGGTCTTTGTTTCCATATTCCTTCTGCCTCAGCAAGGGAAACGGTGGCGAAGTCATAATAAGGTCGACAGAGGTTTCGGGCAGTTCCGCAAGCACCTTGCGACTGTCGCCGCAGACCTGTGCCCCTGCGCGAGTGGTGTAGACCACTCGTCCGGACGTGATCTGCTCGTGAAGCTTCGCCATGACTCTCCTTGCGCTCGCCGGTGACTCTAGTGGCTGAACCTCATGGAAGCGGCAAGCACCAGGCCACCCGATACTACGGGTTTCCTGAGCGTGTGGGTTCCGATCAGCTCTTGATCTTCGCCGCTGGGTCAGCCGCTGGGCACACAGGAGCCCGCCCTGAGGATCTCTGCGGGCGGTAGTGCGCGGCATGGTGCATATTGGACGACATCGCCAACGCCACCCTCCTGGCGCTGGTTGCCGACCAGGTTGCCTAGCAGACGGTCGACGTCCATGCCGGGCTGCGACGTCGTTCCGGGAGATCGCCGAGAGGATCGTAGCCCACTACCCGTGGCGGTGCTCAAGGAGACGTTGATGCCCGCGGTGACCCGCGCGGGGGCTACGCCCACGCCCGCAGATCCTCGGAGCTGCTCGGCTGGCGGCCCACGGTCGCCTCGCCGACGGCATCGACCGGTACGTGGACTGCTCAAGTCCACGCCCGACGCGATCCCGGACTGGTTCGCCGCAGCCGTCCTGGCCGCCTGACCGAAGCCCAGCAACGTAGGGCCTGGGTCGGCTGGCAGAACACCGGCGGCCGGCCCAGCTTCGCCATCCGCTGCACCGTGCTCCACCACATCGGGCGGCGCGGCGGACACGACACGCGCACCCCCTCGAAGAACCCGCCCCACCAGGCTTTCAGCCCGAACATCGGCGGGCGGCGCAGCAGCATGTAGGCGGCCCAGGAGGTGAGGTAGATCGGCACGGTGCGCGGGTGCTGGAGGGCCATGTCGGCCCGGTAGTCGATGCGCCAGCCGGCATCCAAGGCTCGTCAGGCAAAGTCGGTCTCCTCGTGGGCATAGAAGAACGAGCGGGAACAGCTCAACCGGGTCGATCACGCTCATGTGGATGCCCCCCGAGGAAGGTGGTGACCTCACCGGAGAGCGTCGGGTCGGAAGCGCCCAGGCGGGGGACGTGCCGGCGCTGGGTGAACCCGGTCTCGTCTGCGATCCGGAAGCTGACGATCCCCAGACCGCGGTTGCTCTCAAAGGTCTCCAGAATCAGCCGGAATGTGTCGGTCTTGGGGAGCAGCGCACCGTCGTCTAGGACCACCAAGATGTCGACGCCGCCCAGCCCGCGCAGCCGCTCCACGCCGGCGTTCCGATCGCCGAGGATGCCCAGCTTCCCCGGCAGCTCCACCGCGTCCACTTACTCGAGCAGCTCGGCAGCTTGATGCCCTGCCCCAGCACCGCGGTCCGAACGCCGCCGTCGCCGCCTTCCTGCGCCTCCACCGAGTTCAGCAGGGCCAGCAGCTCCGCAGGCCGGTTCCCCATAGTCAGCACCCCCATGCCCAGCGTGACGCCCATCGCACCCGATCCCAACTCGAGGAATTTCATGATCACATCGACACCGCATCCCGGCAGTGTGCCGCTGCACATGCTGGCCGAGACTTGCCGGCTCCCGGGCCACCAGTACTGGTGCCAGCAGGAGCGGCCGGTGTGGCATGGCGGCCCGGACACCAGACCCCGCCGCGCGGCTGCAGGCGATCCAGGCGATCGCGCCCCGGTCCATGGACGAGGGCGCTGGCGCGTGCGTCATAGTCGGCGGTGTGGGGACGTTGGGATGTGGATGGACATGGCTTCCTCGCTGCGGAGGGCCGCGCCGATCGTTGGCGTGGCCGGGAGCAGCGCTCCCAGCCACCGGGACGATCAGGCCACGAGCAGCAGGCTCTTGGCGAGGTCCTTGAGGTCGTTCTTCTGGTCGTGCAGCAGGGCGGTCATGGCCAGGTTGTTGCGGTGTTCCTGCTCGGTCAGGGCCTCGGGCAGCTTGACGGTGCGGAAGTAGTCGTCGAACTCGATGACGGCCTGGAGGGCGGCCCAGCGGGTGCCCCAGATGTTGTCCTGGGTGTCGGCCTCGGCGAACAGGTGGTGCAGGCGGTCGCGGCGCTCCTGGTTGACTGCGATCAGGTTCTTGCGAGCCCCCTCGGCCGGGGGCGTCCACAGCTGGGCGATGAGCTTGTCGAACTCCTGGTTGGTCATCTCGGTCTGGAACAGCTGGGTGGCCTCCGCCTCGAAGGCGGCCGCGTACCGCTCGGTGAAGCCGAGGGCGGGTTGTGTCCAGTGACTGGTGTATCTGATGTTGTGTGAGTTACCGGCGGCCGATGGAGAGTCGGCCGTCGAAGGTGATGTCGAATGCCTGGAGGGCGGGCTTCCAGCGCATCGTCCAGCGTTTGCGGCCCTGGCCGGTGGGGTCGAGGCTCATGACGGCCATGTAGACGCACTTCAAGGCCGCTTGCTCGTTCGGGAAGTGCCCGCGGGCCCGGACGGCCTTGCGGATGCGGGCGTTGACCGACTCGATCGCGTTCGTCGTGCAGACGACGCGGCGGATCTCGACGTCGAACTGCAGGAAGGGCACGAACTCGGCCCAGGCGTTCTCCCACAGCCGCACGATCGCCGGGTACTTGCTCCCCCAGGTCTCCTGGAACTCCAGGAACCGCTCCTCGGCGGCATCCTGGGTCGGGGCGGTGTAAACGGGCTTGAGTGCCTTCGAGATCTTGTCCCAGTCCTGGCGGGCCGCGTAGCGGAAGCTGGCACGCATCAGGTGGACGACGCAGGTCTGCGTGATCGCCTGCGGCCAGACCGTGCCGATGGCGTCCGGCAGGCCCTTCAGACCGTCGCAGACGACCATGCACACGTCCTCGACGCCTCGGTTCTTGATCTCGGTGAGGACCTGGAGCCAGTACTTGGCGCCCTCTCCGCCGTCGCCGGCCCACAGACCCAGGATGTCGCGGGCGCCGTCCACGGTGACGGCGAGGGCGACGTAGACGGGACGGTTGGCGACCTGCCCGTCGCGGACCTTCACGTGGATGCAGTCGATGAAGACGACCGGGTAAACCGGGTCCAGGGGGCGGTTCTGCCATTCCGCCATCGAGTCCATGACCTTGTCGGTGATGGTGGAGATCGTCGACTTGGACACGCTCGCGCCGTAGACCTCGGCCAGGTGGGCCGAGATGTCGCCGTGCGTCAGCCCCCGGGCCGAGAGGGACAGCACCATCTCGTCGACGCCGGACAACCGCCGCTGGCGCTTCTTGACGAGTTGCGGCTCGAAGGAGCCCTCCCGGTCGCGGGGCACCGCGATCTCGACAGGCCCGACATCGGTCAGCACGGTCTTTGCCCGGACGCCGTTGCGGGAGTTGCCGCTGCCGGCCCCGGCTTTGTCGTGCTTCTCGTAGCCGAGGTGGTCGGTGATCTCGCCCTCCAGGGCGGACTCCAGCACACGCTTGGTCAGCTGCTGCAGCAGCCCGCCCTCGCCGGTCAACTGCAGGCCGCTCGCGCGAGCCCGGTCGACCAACTGCCCGATCAACTGCTCGTCCAGAAGATCCGTCGCCAGCTCGACCGGCCGGGCCTCTTCAACCGCCTCGACAGAGACGATCACGTCGCTCATCAGGTGCTCTTCCTTGATCAGGAGATACACCGGTCACCGGGCTCTGTCTCGTAATCGGTGGTGACCAAGTGTGACGGCTGTCGTTGGCACGGTGTGCGTGATGTCAACGATCTTGTGGGCGTGGTGTTTTCGGGTCTGTCGGCCCTGGTCGTCGAGGGTGTGGCGGACGAGGACGA
>NZ_BAAANS010000096.1:0-19650 GCF_039529925.1 Kitasatospora saccharophila
GCCCCCCCCCCCCCCCCCCCCCCCCCCCCCCCCCCCCCCCCCCCCCCCCCGCTCCCGTCACCCCCCGCCGCCGCGGCGGCCGCCGCCCCGGTCCGCGGCACCCCGCTGCGGGTCATCCCCACCCCCAAGGACCTGGCGGGGCGCGCCGCCACCGGACCGCCCCCCGCCCCGGCCGTCCCCGTCCCCACCGGGCCGGTGCTGCGCTGGTCCTCCGACCGCGGCCTGGTCGACCGGGCCGACACCGCCACCGCCGCCGACGCCCTGCCCACCCTGGACCGGCTCACCACCTCCGCCCAGCGCTGGGCCGACCGCGAGGAGGACATCACCAGCGTCGGCGGCGACCCGCAGGAGGTCGGCCAGGTCTTCGCCCGCCGCTGGCTCGACCGCCTCGCCGACACCGACCGCCCCGCGCTGCTGTGGACCGACCACCCGCGCATCCCGCACCGGCTGGACGGCGAACTGCTGCGCTACGCCGCCCGCTTCGGGCTGCTCGCGCACAAGGAGGACCAGATCGACGAGCAGGACAGGTACGCGATCCGGGAGGGCTTCTGGAAGGAGCTCGCGGCCCGCGTCCCCGGCGCCCGGCAGCCCGCGGGGGCGCTGGAGGACCGCTGACGCCCCGGCCGCCATCCGGACCCCGCGTGTCCGGAACGCCCCTTACGGCGCGTAGAGTCTTCCGTCGTGAGCAAGCCACCGCAGAGCTGCTGCACGGTCAGCGGCCTGGTCAAGACCTACCGGACGGGCGGCGCCGAGGTCAGGGCCAACGACGGCATCGACCTCGTCGTCCACCGCGGCGAGGTCTTCGGCCTGCTCGGGCCCAACGGCGCCGGCAAGTCCACCCTGGTGCGCCAGCTCACCGGCCTGCTCCGCCCCGACGCCGGCCGCGTCGACCTGCTCGGCCACGACGTCGTCCGGCACCCCGAACGGGCCGCCCGGCTGCTCGGCTACCTCGGCCAGGAGTCCACCGCCCTCGACGAGCTCACCGTCGCGCTGGCCGCCGAGACCACCGGACGCCTGCGCGGCCTGTCCCGCGCCGCCGCCCGCGCCGAGACCGCCGACGCGATCACCGAACTCGGCCTCGAAGCGCTCGCCCACCGCCCGCTCGCCAAGCTCTCCGGCGGCCAGCGCCGCCTCGCCTGCTTCGCCGCCGTCCTGATCGGCGAACGCCCGCTGCTGGTCCTGGACGAACCCACCACCGGCATGGACCCGGTCGCCCGCCGCGCCGTCTGGAGCGCCGTCGACCGCCGCCGCGCCGAACGCGGCACCACCGTGCTGCTGGTCACCCACAACGTCATCGAGGCCGAGACCGTCCTCGACCGGGTCGCCGTGATCGACGCCGGCCGGGTCATCGCCTGTGACACGCCCGGCGGCCTCAAGGCCCTGGTCGACGGCCACGTCCGGCTCGACCTGGTCTGGCGCACCGACGCCCCGCTGGGCGTCCCCGCCGTCGCCGCGCTCGCCGAACGCGCCGAGCGCACCGGCCGCCGCTGGACGCTGCGCACCACCCCCGACGAGGCCCGCGAACTGGTCGCCGCCGTCACCACCGGCCCCGCCTTCGCCGCCCTCGACGACTTCACCCTCGCCACCCCCACCCTGGAGGACGCCTACCTCCGCCTCGGCGGCCGCACCGGAGGACTCGCCCGATGACCCTGCTCGACGCCCCCGCCGTCGCCACCGGGCCCGCCCCGCTCGCCCCCGCCGCCCGGCTGCTGCCCGCGCTGGCCGCCGTCTACCGGGCCCAGCTGGCCCGCGCCAAGGTCTCCCGGATCCCGCTGCTGTTCGTCGCCACCTTCCAGTCCGTCGGCATCCTGGTCATGATGCGCGGCGTCGTCGACCCCGGCGACAACCCCTCCGCGCACGCCGTGGTGGCCGGCTCCGCCGTCCTGGTCGTCGCCTTCGTCGCGCTCAACCTGCTCGCCCAGTACTTCGGCAAGCTGCGCGCCACCGGCGGCCTCGACCACTACGCGACCCTCCCGGTGCCGCCCGCCTCCGTGGTGCTCGGCACCGCCGCCGCGTACGCCTCCTTCACCGTCCCCGGCGTCTTCGTCACCGCCGGCATCGGCAGCTGGATGTTCGAGCTGCCGTTCGCCCGGATGTGGATCCTGCTGGCCGTCATCCCGCTCTCCGGCGCCGCGCTGGCCGGGCTCGGCGCCGCGCTCGGCCTGCTCGCCCCCCGCCAGGAACTCGCCACCCTCGCCGGACAGCTCGGGATGTCCGCCGCCCTGCTGCTCGGCGTCCTGCCCGCCTCCCGGCTCCCCGAGCCGGTCCAGTGGCTCCGCGACCTGCTCCCCTCCAGCTACGGCGTCGACGCCTTCGCGCTCACCTTCGCCCCGCACCCCGACTGGGCCCGGATCGTCCTCGACCTCGGCGTCTGCGCCGCCGTCGGCCTGGTCTCGCTCACCCTCGCCACCTGGGCCTACCGGCGCGCGGCGCGCTGACCGCGGGCTCCGGGGGAGTTGTCGGGTGGAGACCGGCGGCTTTTCAGGTGCGCATGAAACGATGGGGTCGTGACCGTACCGAACACACCTGCGGGCAACCCGTCCGGGCCCACTCCCCACCCCCCGGTCCTCCCGTTGCGGCCGCCCGCCCCCGCGAGGCCGCCGCTCGCCCCCGAGCTGCGGATCGGAGCGGTCATCACCGCCGTCGGGGCGGTCCTCGGCGTGGTCCTCGGGCTGCTCTGGCTCTGGCTCGCCCCCCGGGTCGGCTACGCCGTCCAGGACAACCACATCCTCTACCGCGACCCCGAGGGCGAGGAGCTGATCGGGGCGGTCGGCGTCTTCTCGCTGCTCGGGCTGGGCCTCGGGCTGCTCACCGCGCTGGGCGCGTTCCTGTGGACCCGGGCCCGCGGCGGCGGCATCGCGGTCGCCGTCGGCCTCGCCGCGGGCGGCCTGCTCGGCTCGTTCGTCGCCTGGAAGCTCGGCACCCACCTCGGCGCCACCTCCGACCTGCGGGCGCACGCGCGGGCCGTCGGCAACGGCGGCACCTTCGACGGGCCGCTCGAACTCTCGGCGAAGGGGGCGCTGATGGTCTGGCCGATGACGGCGATGATCGTGCTGCTCTTCCTCTCCGCGACCTTCGGCAAGCGCGAGCCCGACCGTCCCCCGTACTGGGACGCCCCGGACCCGGCGCAGGCGCCCTGGCAGCCGGTGTCGTTCCGGAAGACCGAGCCGGTGCCGGAGCCGGTGCAGCAGCGGGCCGAGGAGCCGGTGCAGCAGCAGGTCGAGCAGGGCGAGCAGGGCGCGCCGGAGTCGGAGCCGGGCCCGTCGCTGCGGAAGCCGGCCCGGCCCGAGCCCCCGGCCGAGCAGCAGTAGCCGCCGGGCGGCAGTGACCGCCGGGCCGCCGGGCCCTCGCGCCCGGCCCCCGGCTCAGCCCCTGGCGATGGGGGCCGTGAGCGCGGCGGTGAGGCGGACCAGGTCGGCCGGGGCGAGTTCGACCTCGGCGCCGCGCTTGCCCGCCGAGACGAAGACGGTGGGGTGGGCCAGCGCGCCGGAGTCGACCACGGTGCGGAGCCTGCGGCGCTGGCCGAGCGGGGAGATGCCGCCGACCACGTAGCCGGTGGAGCGTTCGGCGGCGGCCGGGTCGGCCATCACGGCGCGCTTGGTGCCGAGCGCGGCGGCCAGCGCCTTCAGGTCGAGCTGCCCGGAGACCGGGACGACGGCGACGGCGAGGGCGCCGTCGGCCTCGGCGAGCAGGGTCTTGAACACCCGGTCGGGCGGGACGCCCATCGCCTCGGCGGCCTCGGCGCCGTAGGAGGCGGCGGCCGGGTCGTGGGCGTACTCGTGCAGGGTGAAGGGGACGCCGGCGGTGTCGAGGGCGACGGTGGCGGGGGTGCCGCCGGCGGTCTTCTTCTTGGCCAAGGGGTGGTCCTCGGTGGTCCTCGGGGCGGTCCTCAGTTGGGGCTGAACGCCTGGCGGGTGAGGTCGACGGCGGGCAGGGAGGGGAGTTTCGCCAGGACCGCGCTCTCGTGCCGGAGCAGGGCGAGTTCGCGGGTCAGCCGCTGGGCGGTGTCGGGGCAGGCGAGCAGTTCCTGCTTGACCTTGACCGGCAGCGCGGCGGCGGCGGCGACCAGGTAGGAGAGCACCTGCGGGTCGTCGGGGAGGTCGGGTTCGCCGCTCAGGCTGGCCTCGCGGGCCCCGGCCAGCCGCTTCTGGTACGTCCGGAAGGCCCGCTCGACCCCGGCGGCGAGCGCGCCGGAGCCCTCGCCGGGCTCCTCGGGCAGCACCGAGACCTCGCCGACCAGGTAGGGGCCGGTGGCGTCGAGGGCGCGCAGCCGGAACCGGGTGGTGCCGGTGACGAGGAGCTCGTAGCGGCCCTCGGGCTGCTCCCGGACGGAGGCCACGTCGGCGACGCAGCCGACCGGGTAGAGGGCGTCCAGCGGGTCGCCGCCGGGGGTGCCGATGCCGTCCAACGGGCCTGCGGGGGCGTCGAGTTCGCGGACGGGCGCGGTCTCCCGGCCGTCCTTGATGGCGACCACGCCGAAGCGGCGGGGTGCGTCCTCGGGCTGCTTGAGCAGGTCGGCGACCAGGTCGCGGTAGCGCTCCTCGAAGACGTGCAGGGGCATCACCAGGCCCGGGTACAGGACCGTGTTCAGCGGGAAGAGCGGGAGCCGATCAGTCACGGCGCACAGCGTAGTTGGCGGCGGGCCGCCGCCGCGCCGCAGTCGTCCGCCGCCGGGGCGTCAGCCGCGCTGGAGCAGCCTGGTGACGCCCGCGACGGCGGTGGTGGCGAGCACCCAGCCGGTCAGCACCAGGGCGGTGGCGACCCACTGGCCGGGGCGGTCGGGGTCCCAGCCGTTCTGGCCGAGGTCGATCAGCGGCAGGACCTTGCCGGCCGCGTACAGGGCGGGGTTCCACAGCACGTGCTCGTCGGCCTTGACGGGAGCGGGCCGGTGCGCGGCGAAGTAGGCGGTGCCGAGCACCCAGGCGATGACCAGCCAGGCGGCGGCCCGGCCGGGCCGGTAGCCGTAGCCGACGGCGGCGTCCTGCAGGTGGCCCCAGACCCGGCCGGGCAGCGGCAGGGTGCGCCGGCGGCGGCGCTGCTTGGCGTACAGCACGGTGCGGGCGTCCTCGTCGGCGCCGTCGCGGCGCAGCGCGGCGGCGAGCTGCTCGTACGCCTCGGGGCGGAACTCCCGGCCGGAGTCGACCCAGGCGATCCGGCGCTCCAGCGGGAAGGGCTCGGTGGGGCGCAGCGACTCGTAGCTGAAGCCGGTGAGCGAGACGTGGTGCTCGGTGGGCCAGGCGGCGGGGGCGTCGACCAGGTTGCCGATCCGGGCCCGGTTGAGGCTGACGGCGCCGGTGGGCGGGGTGTCGCAGGTGAAGCGCAGTTCGGGGGTCTGGATCCGGCTGAGCGTGAGCTCCTCGCCCTCGCCGAGGTGGAACTCGGCGTTGGTGATCAGCACGGCGTTCTCGAAGCGGCCGTCGGAGAGCCGGATCCGGCCCCAGGAGCGGAACGGGGTGTGGGTGGTGTCCCGGTAGGGGGCGGCGACGGTGGAGCCGCCGTAGCCGGAGCCGTAGACGGTGCGCGAGCCGGACCAGTTGGCGTCCTCCGAGCCGGACAGGTACAGGGTGTGGCCGACGGTGATCCGGGCCGCGTTGATCGCGTTCGGGTTGTCCGGTCCCGCGGCCCGCAGCGAGCCGCCGCGGAGCGAGAGCCGGCCGCCGATCCGGGCCGAGCGCAGGCTCAACTCGCCGAGCAGGTCCAGGCGTTCGGCCTCGCAGTCCTGGTTGACGGAGATCCCGTCGGCGGACACCGCCCGCCCGTACGCGTCGGGGCCGACGGCGGACTGGTTGAGCAGCAGGTCGGTGCCGATCCGGGCGTCGGTGAGCCGGACGCCGCCGGGTATGCCGCAGCGGGCGAGGTGCACGTCGCCCTCGCTGGCCAGCCGGGACGCCTCCAGCCGGGGGAGGGCGCAGGAGACGATCCGCAGGGTGCCGGCGGTGGCCTCGGAGAGCAGCAGCTTGCGTTCGAAGCGGCAGAGCTGGAACTCGACGTAGCAGTCGATCCGGCCGCCGGCCAGGGTGAACTCGCCGGTGATCCGGGCGCCGGTGAGCTTGAGCGCGGTGACCTTGCCGGGGGCGGCGGCGGGGCCGTGCAGCAGCAGCCGGGCGATCACCTCGGCCCGGACGGTGCGCTCCGGGCCCCACTCCCCGGCGGCGAACGGGTCGTCCGGGCCGTGCTCCTCCCCATCGGGGCGGACGGTCCGGCCGGCGGGGGCGGGCAGCAGGAGCCGGGCGCGGCCGCGCCCGGCCCGCAGGTCGTACACCTCGCCCTGCCGGAAGGCGTCCCACAGGCCGCGCTCGGTGTCGGTCCAGTCGCCCGGCGCCTGCTCCACGGCTCCCCCTGTTGATCTTGGTTTCGTCTCACCCTTCGTATCACGGACTGAAATGCCGGGCTGTCGCTTTTCGCCACTCCTTACACTTGGGTCCGTGATCTCTCGAATCGACCTCCGCGGCTCCTCCACGGACCCGCGCGACGTGCTGCCCCGTGCCGAGTTCGACGTCGAAGCCGCCCTGGAGAAGGTGCGGCCGATCGCCGAGGACGTGCGCCATCGCGGGGTCGCGGCGCTGATCGAGATCACCGAGCGCTTCGACGGCGTCCGGCTGGAGTCCACCCGCGTCCCGGCCGGGCAGATCGCCGAGGCCCTGGAGCAGCTGGACCCGAAGGTCCGCGCCGCGCTGGAGGAGTCGATCCGCCGCGCCCGCGCCGTCCACTCCGACCAGCGCCGGGTCGGCCACACCACCCAGGTGGTGCCCGGCGGCACCGTCACCCAGCGCTGGGTGCCGGTCGACCGGGTCGGCCTCTACGTGCCCGGCGGCCTCGCGGTCTACCCGTCCTCCGTGGTGATGAACGTGGTGCCCGCCCAGGAGGCCGGGGTGGCCGGCATCGCCGTCACCTCGCCGCCGCAGAAGGCGTTCGGCGGCCGCGTCCACCCGACCATCCTGGCCGCCTGCGCGCTGCTCGGCGTCGACGAGGTGTACGCGGTCGGCGGCGCCCAGGCGGTGGCGATGTTCGCCCTCGGCACCGAGGAGTGCGCCCCGGTCAACCTGGTCACCGGCCCCGGCAACATCTACGTCGCCGCCGCCAAGCGCCTGTTCGCGGGCCGGATCGGCATCGACTCGGAGGCCGGCCCGACCGAGATCATGGTCCTCGCCGACGACACCGCGGACGCCGCGGAGGTCGCCGCCGACCTGATCAGCCAGGCCGAGCACGGCCCGACCTCCGGCTCCGTGCTGGTCACCGCCTCGCCGCTGCTGGCCGACGCGGTCGAGGCCGAACTGAAGGCCCAGGTCGCCCGGACCAAGCACTCCGAGCGGGTGGCCGAGGCGCTCGGCGGCCCGCAGTCCGGCATCATCCTGGTCGACGACCTGGAGCAGGGCCTCGCGGTGGTCAACGCCTACGCCGCCGAGCACCTGGAGATCCAGACCGCCGAGCCGCACGCCGTCTCCGAGCGGGTCCGCAACGCGGGCGCGATCTTCCTCGGCCGCTTCACCCCGGTCTCGCTGGGCGACTACGCGGCCGGCTCCAACCACGTGCTGCCCACCGGCGGCTGCGCCTGCCACTCCTCCGGCCTGTCCGTGCAGACCTTCCTGCGCGGCGTCCAGGTGGTCGAGTACGACCGCGCCGCGCTGGCCGGCATCGCCGCGCACGTGGTCAACCTGTCCGCGGCCGAGGACCTGCCCGGCCACGGCGACGCTGTCAAAGCCCGATTCGACTGGACGGTACCCGGCGCGTGACCAAGATCGACGACCTGCCCATCCGGGACGAACTGCGCGGCCAGTCCCCGTACGGCGCACCGCAGCTGGACGTGCCCGTCCAGCTCAACACCAACGAGAACCCGTACCCGCTGCCCGAGCCGCTGGTGGCCCGGATCGCCGAGCGGGTCGCCGAGGCCGCCCGCCACCTCAACCGCTACCCGGACCGGGACGCGGTCGAGCTGCGCACCGGCCTGGCGGCGTACCTCACCGACACCACCGGCTTCGAGGTGTCGAAGGACCAGGTCTGGGCCGCCAACGGCTCCAACGAGGTGCTCCAGCAGCTGCTGCAGACCTTCGGCGGGCCCGGCCGCACCGCGATCGGCTTCGAGCCCTCGTACTCGATGCACGCCCTGATCGCCCGCGGCACCGGCACCGGCTGGGTCTCCGGCCCGCGCAACGCCGACTTCACCATCGACCTGGACGCGGCCCGCGCGGCGATCGCCGAGCTCCGCCCGGACGTGGTGTTCGTCTGCTCGCCGAACAACCCGACCGGCACCGCCGTCGAGGCGGACACCGTGCTCGCCCTGTACGAGGCCGCGCAGGCCGCCGGGCCCAGCATGGTGGTCGTCGACGAGGCGTACGTCGAGTTCTCGCACCGCGCCTCGCTGCTGCCGCTGCTGGCGGGCCGCCCCAACCTGGTGATCAGCCGCACCATGTCCAAGGCGTTCGGCGCGGCCGGCCTGCGGCTCGGCTACCTGGCCGCCGACCCGGCCGTGGTGGACGCGGTCCAGCTGGTCCGGCTGCCCTACCACCTCTCGGCCGTCACCCAGGCCACCGCGCTGGCCTGCCTGGAGCACACCGACACCCTGCTCGGCTACGTCGACCGGCTGAAGTCCGAGCGCGACCGGGTGGTGCTCGCCCTGCGCGAACTGGGCTTCGAGGTCACCGAGTCCGACGCCAACTTCATCCAGTTCGGCCGCTTCGCCGACACCCACGCGGTGTGGCGGGCGATCCTCGACCAGGGCGTGCTGATCCGCGACAACGGCGTCCCCGGCTGGCTGCGCGTCACCGCCGGCACCCCCGCCGAGAACGACGCCTTCCTGAGCGCCGTCTCCACCGTGAGCAAGGAGCTGTAACCGCATGTCCCGCATCGGCCGCGTCGAACGCACCACCAAGGAGACCTCCGTCCTGGTCGAGATCGACCTCGACGGCACCGGCAAGACGGACGTCTCCACCGGCGTCGGGTTCTACGACCACATGCTCGACCAGCTCGGCCGCCACGGCCTCTTCGACCTCACCGTCAAGACCGAGGGCGACCTGCACATCGACACCCACCACACCATCGAGGACACCGCCCTCGCGCTCGGCGCCGCCTTCAAGCAGGCGCTCGGCGACAAGGTCGGCATCTACCGCTTCGGCAACTGCACCGTCCCGCTGGACGAGTCGCTCGCCCAGGTCACCGTCGACCTCTCCGGCCGCCCGTACCTGGTGCACACCGAGCCCGAGAACATCGCCCCGATGATCGGCGCGTACGACACCACGATGACCCGGCACATCCTGGAGTCCTTCGTCGCGCAGGCCCAGGTCGCCCTGCACGTGCACGTGCCGTACGGCCGCAACGCCCACCACATCGTCGAGTGCCAGTTCAAGGCCCTCGCCCGGGCGCTGCGCTACGCCTCCGAGCGCGACCCGCGCGCCGCGGGCATCCTGCCGTCCACCAAGGGCGCGCTCTGATGGCCACGCTGTTCATCATCCTCGGGCTCTTCTTCGCGGGCGGCGTCTGGTCGTTCTGGAAGCAGAAGCTGCCCAAGGGCGTCATCCTCGTCCTCGGCTTCGCCTCGGCCATGTGCCTGGCCGCCGGCGTCATGCGCCTCTAGCCGCGCGCCCCTAGGAGACCCACAGATGTCCAAGAACGTGGTGGTGCTGGACTACGGCTCCGGCAACCTGCGCTCCGCCCAGCGCGCCGTCGAACGCACCGGCGCGAACGTCACCGTCACCTCGGACTTCCAGCGGGCGCTGGACGCCGACGGCCTGCTGGTGCCCGGCGTCGGCGCCTTCGAGGCGTGCATGCGCGGCCTCAAGGCGGTCCGCGGCGAACAGATCATCGGCCGCCGGCTGGCCGGCGGCCGCCCGGTGCTCGGCATCTGCGTCGGCATGCAGATCCTGTTCGAGAAGGGCGTCGAGCACGGCGTCGAGACCGCCGGCTGCGACGAGTGGCCCGGCGTGGTCGAGCCGCTGGACGCCCCGATCGTCCCGCACATGGGCTGGAACACCGTCGACGCCCCCGCGGACACCCGGATGTTCGCCGGGATGGACCCCGACACCCGGTTCTACTTCGTGCACTCCTACGGCGTGCGGCACTGGGTGCTGGAGACGCACTCCGAGAAGATCCGCGCCCCCAAGGTGATCTGGGCCACCCACGGGCAGCCGTTCGTCGCCGCCGTGGAGAACGGCCCGCTGTGGGCCACCCAGTTCCACCCCGAGAAGTCCGGCGACGCCGGCGCCGCCCTGCTGACCAACTGGGTCGACACCCTCTGACGACGGAAGAGTCCTTCAGAACATGACCAACCGCCTCGAACTGCTGCCCGCCGTCGACGTCCGCGACGGCCAGGCGGTCCGCCTGGTCAAGGGCGCCTCCGGCACCGAGACCTCCTTCGGCGAGCCGCTCGCCGCCGCCCTCGCCTGGCAGAGCGCCGGCGCCGAGTGGCTGCACCTGGTCGACCTCGACGCCGCCTTCGGCACCGGCAGCAACCGCGAACTGCTCCGCGAGGTCACCGGCCGCCTCGACATCAAGGTCGAGCTGTCCGGCGGCATCCGCGACGACGAGTCGCTCGCCGCCGCCCTCGCCACCGGC
The DNA here is from genome assembly GCF_039529925.1 of Kitasatospora saccharophila. Classification (NCBI taxonomy): domain Bacteria; kingdom Bacillati; phylum Actinomycetota; class Actinomycetes; order Kitasatosporales; family Streptomycetaceae; genus Kitasatospora; species Kitasatospora saccharophila. The sequence continues at coordinate 10,549 of NZ_BAAANS010000096.1, forward strand.
TGCACCCGGGTCAACCTCGGCACCGCCGCCCTGGAGAGCCCCGAGTGGGTCGCCAAGGTCATCGCCGAGCACGGCGACCAGATCGCCGTCGGCCTCGACGTGGTCGGCACCACCCTGCGCGGCCGCGGCTGGACCCGCGACGGCGGCCAGCTCTACGACGTGCTGGCCCGCCTCGACGCCGAGGGCTGCGCCCGCTACGTGGTCACCGACGTCAACCGCGACGGCACCCTGACCGGCCCCAACCTCCAGCTGCTGCGCGACGTCTGCGCCGCCACCGACCGGCCCGTCGTCGCCTCCGGCGGCGTGTCGTCCCTCGACGACCTGCGTGCCATCGCCACTCTGGTACCGGAGGGCGTCGAGGGCTCGATCGTGGGGAAGGCGCTCTACGAGCAGAAGTTCACCCTCGAAGAGGCCCTGGAGGCTGTGTCCCGATGACCGACGAAACCCCGGCCCCCACCACCGTCCGGCAGTCCGGAAAGTCTCCCTACGAGGACCAGTACGGATTCTCCCGGGCGGTGGTGGCCGGGGACTTCGTCCTGGTCGCGGGCTGCACCGCGTACGACGACGTCGACGCCGTCGTCGAGGGCGACCCGTACGAGCAGACGCTGGCCGCCTTCAGGACGGCCCTGGACGCGCTCGCGGGCTACGGACTCACCGCCGCCGACGTGGTCCGCACCCGGCTGTACCTCACCCACGTCCGGGACTGCGACGAGGTCGGCCGGGCACACGAGGAACTCTTCGGCGAGGTCCGCCCGGTCACCACCATGGTGGTCGTCCAGGGCCTCACCGACTCCCGGATGATGGTCGAGGTCGAGGTCGAGGCCCACCGGCCCGGCCTGGCCCGCACTTTGGAAGGCACCCCGCAGTGACACTCGCAGTACGCGTCATCCCCTGCCTGGACGTGGACGCCGGACGCGTCGTCAAGGGCGTCAACTTCCAGAACCTCCGCGACGCCGGGGACCCGGTCGAACTCGCCAAGCTCTACGACGCCCAGGGCGCCGACGAGTTGACCTTCCTCGACATCACCGCCTCCTCCGGCTCCCGGGAGACCACCTACGACGTGGTCCGCCGCACCGCCGAGCAGGTCTTCATCCCGCTCACCGTCGGCGGCGGCGTCCGCGCCGCCGAGGACGTCGACAAGCTGCTGCGGGCCGGCGCCGACAAGGTCGGCGTCAACACCGCCGCCATCGCCCGCCCCGAACTGATCCGCGAGATCGCCCGGCGCTTCGGCCGCCAGGTGCTCGTCCTCTCGGTCGACGCCCGCCGCTGCCCCGAAGGCACCGAGACCGCCTCCGGCTTCGAGGTCACCACCCACGGCGGCCGCCGCGGCACCGGCCTGGACGCCATCGAGTGGGCGGTGCGCGCCGCCGAACTCGGCGCCGGCGAGATCCTGCTCAACTCGATGGACGCCGACGGCACCAAGGACGGCTACGACCTGGAGATGATCCGGGCCGCCCGCAAGGCCGTCACCATCCCGGTCATCGCCTCCGGCGGCGCCGGCAAGCTCGCCGACTTCGCCCCCGCGGTCGACGCCGGCGCCGACGCCGTCCTCGCCGCCAGCGTCTTCCACTTCGGCGACCTGACCATCGGCCAGGTCAAGGACGAACTCCGGACCACCGGCCACCCCGTCCGCTGAGCCCCCGCCGGGCCCCGCCGCCGCGCCGACCCAGACAGGGCCTAGCGGCGGGGTTCCGGCTCCAGGATCGCGAACTGGGCGCCGAACGGGTCCGCCAGCACCGCGACCCGGCCCACCGTCGGCACCGGCTCCGGCGGCACCAGGACGCTGCCGCCCGCGCGCCGCACCTCGTCGGTGGCCAGCAGTGCGTCGGCCACCGCGAAGTGCACCAGCCAGCCCACGTCCACCCGCGGGTGCACGCCGGTGGCCCCGCCGAAGTCCGCCGGTCCCGCCGCCGGGCCCAGCACCGTGTACTCCACCCCCGGCAGCTCGGAAGCCCGGGCCCGCCAGTCGAACAGGCCCCGGTAGAACCGCAGCGACCCCGGCACGTCCGGGGTGTGCAGCTCCACCCAGCACAGCGTGCCCGGCCCGCCCTCCGCCCCCGCGACGACCTCCGCCGCCCCCTCGGACTGCCACACCGCGAACCGGCCGCCGACCGGATCGGTGAACCGCGCGGACCGCCCCTGCCCCGGCAGCCCCGCCGGCCGGACCCGCACCGTGCCGCCCGAGCGCTCCACCGCCGCCGCGACGGCGTCCGCGTCCGCCGTGCGGAAGCACACCGTCCAGGACGGCAGCGCCTCCGCCTCCGACAGCGGCCCCAGCGACGCCACCCGCCGGCCCCCGGCGCGGAAGAACCCGCGGCCGCCCGGCCCGGCCGGTTCCAGCTCCCAACCGAACACCGACCCGTAGAACAGCTCGGACTCGGCGAGGTCCGGACTGCCGAGGTCGATCCGGTTCGGCGTACCGGGCCGGAGGTCGGTGCTCACCATGGCGCGCTCCTGGAGGTGCGGGGACGGGGTCGTCGGACCGTCAGGTCACGGCAAGGCTGGCACACCGACCGGACAGAACGGACCGACGCGCCGTCAGTCCCGCGACCCCGACGGCTCCGGTAGCGGCAGCACGTGCGCCAGCGTCTCCACCGCCTCCGACACCCCCTCCGCCACCAGCGCGGCCCGCGCCCCCCGCCCGTACAGGAACAGCACCAGCTCGCCCGGCTCCCCGCGCACCGTCACCACCGGCGTCCCCCGCCGCCGCACCAGCGCCTCCCGGCCGTCCGGGTGCACCAGCCGCAACGAGACCGGCGCCTTCGCGTCCCCGAACCGGGCCACCGCCGGCAGCCGCTTCCACAGCGCCTCCGCCAGCTCCGCACCCACCGGCTCCGGCTCGAACGGCACCGCCCGGCGGACGTCCTCCGCGTGCACGAAGAACTCCACCAGGTTCGCCGCCCCGTCCACCCCCGGCAGGTTGAACGGCGACCAGGCCGGCGGCCCCGACCGGAACGACTTCACCAGCCCCTCGTACCCCCGCCCCGCGACCTTCCCCTGCACCCGCTCCGTCCACCCCGCCAGCGCACCCACCCGGATCCCCGCCGCCGCGTCCGGCCGCCCCTCCCGCACCACCAGGTGCGCCGCCAGGTCCCGCGTCGCCCACCCCTCGCACAGCGTCGGCCCCTCGGGCCCCGCCGCCGCCAACAACCGACTCAACCGGGCCCGTTCACCCTGCGCAAGACTCACCATGCACCCAGCGTACGGCGTCAGTGCAGGTGGCCGGTCAGCTTGCGGTCGTCGTTCTGGTTGCTGGTGGTCACCGCACAGCTCGCCTCCCGGAAGCCCTGCCGGTAGTACTGCGCGCCGGGGGAGAGCGGGCTGTTGTAGTACGGAGCCGTGCCGCCCTGCCGCTGCTTGACGGCGGTGTACTCGTCCTTGCAGAGCCGCAGGGTGGCCTGGACGATCGCGCCGTCGTCGGTCAGCCCGTCGGGCAGCACGACGACGGAGAACGTCTCGGAGTCGTGCGGCTGGTCGCACGGGACGACCGTGGTCGTCGTGACCTCACTGAGCCACGGCACCACCAGGCAGGTGCCCGGCGGGTAGAACGGGTACGGGTAGGTCTTCGACGGGCTGGGGCTCGGGCTCGGGCTGGGGGAGGGGCTCGGTGGGGGTGGGGCGGCGGCGGGCTTCTCGTGGTCGGGCCACAGCAGGACCGCCGCCGCGACGACGAGCGCGGCCAGCAGCCCGGCCAGGAATGCCTTCTGTCGTCCACTCATGTCAACCCCCCCTGGATCCAAGGCCATTCTGAGGGAACAACAGCTGTCACGTCAGTCCTTTTCGGGCATCGGTTTGCTCATCCTTTGCATGCTGATCAGTAGGATGACCGGCCTGTCGGATGGATGTACGAGGCCCGACGGAGGAAGGCAACTGCCATGGGGGACAACGGGTTTCAGGTCGAGCCCAGCGCGCTCGACCGGTACTCGTCGCTGCTCGCCGAACAGGCCGAGCAGTTGAACCGGATCGCGGCGGCCACCGCTGCGATCACCATCTCGTCGGACGCGTTCGGGCACCTGCCGAACGCCCAGCACCTGGCGTCGGCGTACCAGGAGCACGCCAGGGCCAGCCACGAGAACGTCGGGATGCTCGGCAGCGCGGTGGACGGCACCTCGCAGGGGTTGTCGGGGGTGTCGCAGAACTACACGGACCACGAGGAGTACGTGGTCGGCACCATGGGGGGCGGTAACCGATGACGCCGAAGCCGAAGAAGAAGGCGGACACCGGCGGCGGGAGGGGCGGCAGCACGTCGGGCAGGCAGCCCACGGTGGAGGACCCGCGCAAGCTGATGGCGCAGCAGCGGACGTCGACGCCGCCGGCCCCGGCCGGCCACGGCGCCGGCGGTTCGACGCCGACGGTGGGCCGTCCGGAGAACATCCGCCCCACCGCGGGGCAGGGGACCGCCACCACGCGGCAGACGGCCACCGCGCCGGCGTCCGAGCCGGAGGGCGAGGAGCCGGCCGGGGTGGACCGGCGGACGTGGTTCGGCGGCGGGCTGGTGCAGGGGGCCAAGGACACGGCCGCCGAGGGTGCCAAGAACTTCGTCACCAGCGCGGCGGGCAACTTCGGCAGCAAGGCCGGGGACTGGGCCGGCGACCGGGTGTTCGGTTCGTCCGAGGGCGGGGAGGGGGAGCCGGAGGAGCCGGTGGCCCACTTCGGGGCGGCCGCGGTGGAGGCCGCCCGCTCGGCCGTCCAGCCCGGTGCGGACGGCGGCGCGGCGGGGCCGGAGGGCTGGAGCACCCAGCCCGCGTACGTGTCGCCGGGGGGCGGGTACGGCGTCCCGGTCACCCAGCCCGGGCGGCTCGGAGGGCCGGCGGGCGGGATGCCGGCCGGGCGCAGTGACGCGTACGCGTGGGCCCAGAAGCAGGTCGAGGAGAAGATCCAGCAGCTGGAGGAGGCCCAGCACAAGTCACGCAGCGGCCTGAGCGGGGCGATCGACGGGCTGGTCGTCAAGGCGCTGGAGGAGTCCGGCCTGCTGGACGCGCTGGAGAAGGTCACCGGCAAGCTGGACGAGCTGAACTACGCCACGATGGAGTGGCAGGCGCAGGCGGGTGCGGTGCGGTCGGTGGCGGCGGAGCTGCGCGCCGGCGTGATGCCGGTGGCGGAGACCTGGTCGGGGTCGGCGAGCGACGCGTTCGGCGGTCACATGGGCGACGTCGCGGACGCGCTCGACCAGACCGCCGAAGAGATGATGCAGACCGCGCAGATCATCAACTCGGCCGCGCAGGAGTGCGAGGTGGCCGAGGGGATGGTGATCGACATCATCACCGAGGCGATCGAGTCGCTGATCGTGTCGCTGGCCGCGGAGGCGGTGCTGACGGTGGTCACCTTCGGCGCGGCCGCGGTGGTCGGCGCGATCCTGGACGAGGCGGAGATCGGCGTCTTCATCGCCCGGGTGGCCCAGGTGTCCACCAAGCTGGCGAAGGCGCTGGAGGAACTGCTGAAGGCCCTGCAGGAGATGGGCAAGGCGGTGAAGGCGGCCCGGAAGCTCGGCGACATCGCCAAGGTGATGGAGAAGATGAAGAAGGTCGAGAGCACCTTCAACAGGCTCCGGACCCTGGAGCAGGACGGGACCAAGGCCGCCAAGATCGCCCAGAAGGTCACCGACAAGGCCGCCCAGAAGGCCGAGTCCTGGGCCCAGGGCCAGGTCGAGGACTGGATGGGGATGGACAAGGGCGACCGGGACGGCGTCCAGATCGGTGACAACACGGTCAAGGGCAACCTCAAGGCGGCCGGGCAGACGGCGGCGGGCGTGGCCAAGGAGGCCTGGCACGACGGGACCAACCAGAACGCGATCAAGCAGGAGTTCCTGAACGACGTCGGCCTGGACCAGGAGCCGGAGCCCTACCGGGTGGACCGCTCGCGGATCCAGACGGCGTTCGGCTGATCCGTCCGGACCGGGCCCGACCGGTCGGGCCCCGCCGCGTCCGGCCCCGCCGCAGCGGGGCCCGACGCCCGGGTCGGCGGCGGCCGGTCAGCGGCGGGCGCCGGCCGCCGCCCGGAAGGCGCCCAGGTCCTCGTCGCTCTCGAAGGCCAGCGCGATCCACGAGCCGTCCGCGAACAGCAGGTCCTGCCGCTTGGCCCAGACGTCGTTCGGGGTGTCCGGGCGCAGCCACCAGCTGCCGGCGGGCAGTTCGATCAGCGGGGTGGTCCGGTACTCGGAGGTGGACTGGTAGGTCGTCCAGCGGCTGAGGAACAGCAGCCGGCGGTCGGTGACCATCATGGTGAACAGGTCGTGGTCGGCCTTGAGCTTCTCGCCGGCGGTGGTGCGCACGGCCCGCCACAGCAGCCAGGCGGTGGAGCCCTCGGGGCCGTGCCAGGAGCCGCCGTGCAGCGGGCGGCGGATCGCCCGGTAGGCCCGCCGGGTCAGTGAGAGGCCGTACGGGCGGCGCCCGTAGGCGTCCGGTCCGAAGATGTCGACGAACCAGCGCGGCAGGAAGTACAGCCACAGGCCGCGCCAGAGCGATTTGAAGAAGTTCATCGTCCAAACGAGAGGGGCGAAACCGACCGCGCGAACGGTGTCGCGGTCCCACCAGAGCGGCAGTAGACGGTCCAATTGGGCCGCCCACGTGCCGATCATCGGCTCGCCCTGATACAGGTACTGACCTGCGGTTCTCTGAAGCTGGTAATCCCCGTACGCGACCGCCGGAAGCGGTTGCGGCTGATATGCGCTCATTCGACAAACCCCCCAATTCCCCGTGCAGTTCGGTTTTCTGCGGGGAACAAACTACCGGGTGGGGGAGGCGTTTTCGACCGCCCTCCGGACAACGGCCCGGACGCCTCCGGCGGCCTGCGAGAATGAGGGCATGTCGACCACTCCCGCCGCCCCCGGCAGCACCGCACTGGACCCGGCGATCGCCGCCCGTCTCAAGCGCACCCCGGACGGCCTGCTGCCCGCCGTCGCCCAGCAGTACGACACCGGTGAGGTGCTGATGCTCGGCTGGATGGACGACGAGGCGCTGCACCGCACCCTGACCACCGGCCGCTGCACGTACTGGAGCCGCAGCCGGGCCGAGTACTGGGTGAAGGGCGACACCTCGGGCCACTTCCAGCACGTCAAGCAGGTCGCCCTGGACTGCGACGGCGACACCCTGCTGGTCAAGGTCGACCAGGTCGGCGCGGCCTGCCACACCGGCGACCGGACCTGCTTCGACGCCGACGTGCTGCCGCTCGCCGAGTAGCCTGTCCCCGACCGTCCGACCGTCCGCCCTTCTCATCCGATCGGTGTCCCATGGAACTTGAGGCTTTCCGCACGCTCGCCGCTGACACCCGGGTCATCCCGGTCACCCGCCGGCTCCTGGCGGACGGCCTCACCCCGATCGGCGTGTACCGCAGCCTCGCCGCCGAACGGCCCGGCACCTTCCTGCTGGAGTCCGCCGAGCAGGGCCGCAGTTGGGCCCGTTACTCGTTCGTCGGCGTGCGCTCCGGAGCGGTCCTCACCGTCGGCCCGGACGGCGGCGCCCGCTGGCTCGGCGAACCCCCCGTCGGCATCCCCACCGCCGGCGACCCGCTGGAGGTGCTGCGCGCCACCCTCGCCGCCCTGCACACCCCCCGGCACCCCGACGACGGCCTCCCGCCGCTCACCGGCGGCCTGGTCGGCTACCTCGGCTACGACGTGGTGCGCCGGCTGGAGAAGCTCCCGAACCTCACCCCGGACGACCTGAAGCTCCCCGAGCTGACCCTGCTGCTCGCCACCGACCTGGCCGTCCTCGACCACGCCGACGGCACCGTGCTGCTGATCGCCAACGCGGTCAACCACAACGACCTGGCCACCGGCGTCGACGAGGCGCACGCGGACGCCGTCGCCCGCCTCGACGCGATGGAGGCCGACCTGCGCCGCCCCGTCGACCCCGGCCTGGCCACCTACACCCCGACCGCGGTCGACGCGCACTCGCCGTTCGGCGGCGAGCCGTACCGCAAGGCCGTCGAGGTGGTGAAGGAGCGGATCCGGGCCGGCGAGGCGTTCCAGGTCGTCCCCTCGCAGCGCTTCGAGGCGCCCTGCCCGGCCTCCGCGCTCGACGTCTACCGGGTGCTGCGCACCACCAACCCCAGCCCGTACATGTACCTGTTCCGCTTCCCCGGCCCGGACGGCGGCCCGGAGGGCGGCTTCGACGTGGTCGGCTCCAGCCCCGAGGCGCTGGTCAAGGTGGCCGGCGGCGAGGCCATGCTGCACCCGATCGCCGGCACCCGGCACCGCGGCGCCACCCCGCACGAGGACGCCGAGCTCGCCGCCGAACTGCTCGCCGACCCCAAGGAGCGGGCCGAGCACCTGATGCTGGTCGACCTCGGCCGCAACGACCTCGGCCGGGTCTGCGCGCCCGGCTCGGTCGAGGTGGTGGAGTTCATGACCATCGAGCGCTACAGCCACGTCATGCACATCGTCTCCACCGTCACCGGCAAGGTCGCCGAGGGCCGCAGCGCGCTCGACGTCCTCACCGCCTGCTTCCCGGCCGGCACCCTCTCCGGCGCGCCCAAGCCCCGCGCCATGCAGATCATCGAGGAGCTCGAACCCACCCGCCGCGGCCTGTACGGCGGCTGCGTCGGCTACCTGGACTTCGCGGGCGACTCCGACACGGCGATCGCCATCCGGACGGCGGTCATCCGCGACGAGACCGCGTACGTCCAGGCGGGCGCGGGCGTCGTCGCCGACTCCGACCCGCACGCGGAGGACACCGAGTGCCGCAACAAGGCGGCGGCGGTGCTCAGGGCGGTCGCCGCGGCGAACACGCTCCGCTGAGGCCCTGCGCCCGCCTGCCCACCCACCCGTGCGCCCACCGCTGGGCCTGGCCCGGTTGCGCCGGTGGGTGGGCGGGGAGGGAGATTTCGGCTGCGCGGGGCGGGGACGGGTGTCTGCCCCTTGGGCTCGGCCCGGTTGCGCCGGTGGGTGGGTGGGGATGAGGTTTTCGGCTGCGCTGGGCGGGGGCGGATATTCGCCCGTTGGCCCGACCTGGTTGCGCCGGTGGGTGGGCAGTGGGCCGGGCTTCGGCTGCGCCGGTGGGTGGGGCGGCGGAGATTTCGGCTGCGCGGGGCGGGGACGGGTGTCTGCCCGTTGGGCTCGGCCCGGTTGCGCCGGTGGGTGGGTGGGGATGAGGTTTTCGGCTGCGC
>NZ_BAAANS010000097.1:0-10004 GCF_039529925.1 Kitasatospora saccharophila
CGGCTCCCTGTACCGCCACACCTTCGGCAAGAACGAGGCCCTCACCAAGAACTACGGCACCGTCACGACGCTCCACATCAACTGACCCCCGCCCGGCGCGGGCTCGGCCGGGTGCACCGCGGGCGGCCCGCCCGCGGTGCGCCCGGCCGGGGTTCAGGCGGTCCCCAGGTAGTAGGCACCGAGGGCTTGGTGGTAGTCGGAACCGTCACCGTGGACGTCGGGGTCGAACTCGGGCGAGTTGCGGACGTCCTCCATGGTGCGGTCCAGCCACACGGACCTGTCGTCGTGGTCGATCCGGTTGATGGTGCCCGCGGGGACGACCACGGTGCGGCCGAAGATCCACGGACCGGTGTCGACCACGAGATGGGCCCGCCCGACCTCCTCGCTGTGCTTGTCGACCTTGCCGATGCGGCCGTCCGCGGCCTCCACCCGGTACCCCGTCAGGTCGTCGCCCGCGTTGTACCCCTCGGCACTCTCGTAGTCCCAGATGCTCCTGGCCACAGCAGCCTCCCTTGTCATCGATGCACGGCTTCCACTGCCCTGCCGCCCCCACCTCCCGACGGCCGCCCGCCCCTGCCGCGGGACCACCGGCGGGTGCGCGGTGGACGGCCGGGGCGGGCGCCGGAGGGAAGGACGGCGACAGGCACCCTCCCGACGCGGACGTGTGTGGGTCCGCCCGACGGCCGGGCGGACCCACACGCGAACTGCTCGGTGGCGTCTAGCTCTTGAAGGCGTCCTTGACGTGCTCGCCGGCCTGCTTGAGGTCGCCCTTGGCCTGGTCGGCCCTGCCCTCGGCTTCGAGGCGCTCGTTGCCGACGGCCTTGCCGGCGGCCTCCTTGGCGGTGCCCTTGAGCTTGTCACCGGTGTTGTGGATCTTGTCGCCCGTGCTCATCGCGTCCTCCTCGAACCGTCTGCGCCGCTCGCGCCCTTTTCGCTGACGGGCTCCGCCTACCCCCGGGAACTGGGGAGATTCGTAGGAATATTCGCCGGGTCCCGGGGCATCCGGCGGTGCCACGACCCTGCTCCCCCTCCCCGGAGCGGGTCCGGGAGTCCGCCGACCCGCGATCCCGACCGAGCGGCGGGTGGGGCCCTCCTACCGGCCCCTCGGGCCGGGCGCGATCGGGACGCCCGTCACCGCTTCGGCCCCTTCCCGGTCGGCTTCCCGCCCTTCTGCGCCTTCTCCGCCTTGTCCCCCTTCTTCACGCCGTCGGCGCGGTGTGCTTCCGTCGGCCCGGCCTGCGGTCCGGGCCCGGGCCGCGCCGCGTCCTGCGGGGCCGACCCGGCGGGCGTGCTGCCGCCGGCGGTGCTCGCCGACGGCGACGGCGCCGGCGCGGTGGTGGGCGTGGGGGCCGGGGAGGGGGTGGAGGTGGTCGCGGGCTGGCGTGCGGGCGGTGCCGCGGGGTGGTCGGTGCCGAAGGCCATGCTCCCGGCTCCGGCCGCGAGCAGCAGGCCGACGGTTCCCGCGGACAGCGCGATGCGCTTGCGCCGGGCGGTGGCCCGGCCCGCCGCGGTTCCGGGTCCGGCGGTCGGGAGTTCCAGCGTCCGCGGGTCGAACAGGTCCGCGCACGCCGCGGCGGACGGGCGGGCCGCGGGGTCCGTCCGGGTCATCGCGCGCAGGACCCGGGCGAGCGGTGCGGGCGTGTCCGGGGGGACGGAGGGGGGTTCCAGCAGGCGGGCCACGGCCGCTTCCATGGGACCGCCGGGGTAGGCGCGCCGTCCGGTGAGGCACTCGATCAGCAGCAGGCCCAAGGCGTAGACGTCGACGGGCGGACGCGCGCCCTGGCCGCGGATCTGCTCCGGTGCCAGGTAGGCGGGGGTGCCGACGACGAAGCCCGTCCGGGTCGCCTCGGCGTCCTGGACGGGCTCGTCGAGGGGCTGGCGCGCGATGCCGAAGTCCGTGAGGCGGGGGGCTCCCGAGGCGTCGATCAGGACGTTGGACGGTTTGACGTCGCGGTGGACGACGCCGTGGTCGTGGACGAAGGCGAGGGTGCGGGCGAGGTCCCGGCCGAGCCGGAGCGTGGCGGGGGCGGACAGCGGTGACGTGCGCAGCACGTCGGCCAGCGTCGTCCCGTCCACGAGTTCCAGGACGAGGTAGGGGCGGTCGTCGGCGCTCCCGTGGTCGTAGACCTCGACCACGCCGTGGTGCCGGAGCCGGGCCAGCGTCCGCGCCTCGGCGGTGAACCGGCGGGCGAAGTCCTCGGGGGCGCCGCGGTGCAGCACCTTCAACGCGACCTCCCGGCCCAGGTGCAGGTCGACGGCGCGCAGCACCTCGGCGGCGCTCCCCCGCCCCAGGACGCCCTCGACCCGGTACCGGTCGGCGAACAGGGCCGTGCCGTGGGTGCTCTCTGCTGTCAGGCTCATGCCACTCTCCGTTGCCGGACGGCCGACCTCACCGTGCAGATGGGCCGCGGTCCGCTGACGCGTACCCTCTATGGGCGGCGCGATGCCCGGCCCGGTCGGAATGCGTGCCACCGCTTCCGCGCCGGGAGGGGAGAGAGACGGCGACTACTTGCGCCCCCAGGCGAGGTGCAGGACGGCGAGGTCGTCGGTGTGGCGGCCCGCGTTGAGGGCCTGGGCCTGCTCGATGATCCGGTCGATCCGGGCGGCGGGTTCGGCCGGGTCCGCGCCGCCGGGGGCGCCGATCAGGGCGAGCAGGCCGTCGGTGCTGAGCCGTCTGCCGCTGTCCCCGTCGTACCCCTCGATCAGGCCGTCGGTGTAGAGGGTCAGGGAGCCGCTGGCGGGGAGCGGGACGACCGTGGGGGGCCAGTGGCACAGGCCGGGCATGATGCCCAGGGCTATGCCGTGGGCGGCGCTCACCGGCCGGGTCCCCCGGTCGGTGGTCAGCAGGGGCTCGTGGTGTCCGGCGAGGTGGAGCGTGGCGGTGCGGTTCTCCTGTTCGAGGGTGAGCAGGGTGCAGGTGGCGAAGAGCGACACGTCGTCGCGTTCGGCGACCAGGACGCGTTCCATCAGGTTCAGCAGGTCCTCGCCCCGGTGGCCGCCGAGGACGAGCGAGCGCCAGGCGATCCGCAGCAGGACGCCCAGGGCGGCGGCGTCGGGACCGTGGCCGCTGACGTCGCCGACGACGGCGTGCAGGAAACCGTCGTCGCCCTCGACGACGTCGAGGAAGTCGCCGCCGAGCAGCGCCGTCGGGGCGCCGGGGATGTAGCGGCTGGTCACCGTGACGGTCGAGGTGCCGAGCATGGGGGGCGGGAGCAGGCCGCGTTCCAGGCGGGCGTTCTCCTCGGCGCGCAGGCGGCTGGCCTGGGCCTGGATGGCGGCGTGCTCCGTCCTGCTGCGGTAGACGGCGTAGCGCAGGGTGCGGCGCAGCAGTTCGGCTTCGACCTTGCCCTTGACCAGGTAGTCCTGGGCACCGGCGGCCATCGCCTCGGCGCCGGCCCGGCTCTCCGCGAGACCGGTGAGGACGATGACGGCGTTGTGCGGTGCGAGCTCCCGCACCGCCGTGACGGCCGCGGTGCCGGCCGCGTCGGGCAGGTGCAGGTCGAGCAGGACGCAGTCGATCTGCCGCTCGGTCAGGACGGCTCTGGCACCGGCGATGGTGGGCTCGACGGTGAGTTCGAAACCCAGCCCGGTGTCGTGCAGGAGCTCCTCGACCAGGAGGGCGTCCGCGGCGTCGTCCTCGACGAGCAGGATGCGGTAGGTGAGTTCTTCTTCCGCGCGCCCGGACGCGGCGGTGAGGGGGAGGGTCATCGCGGCTGCCGCTCCGGTTCGGCGGGGCGGGCCGCCTCGACGGCCGGGGCGGCGGGGACCTCCGGGGCCTCCAGGGGCTCCGGGCCCTCCAGGGCCTCCAGGGGTTCCGGGGCGAGGGTGAAGGAGATGCGGGCGCCCTCGGTGCGGGTCGGGTCGACCTCGATGGTGCCGCCGTGGAACTCGACGATCTTCTTGCACATGGCCAGGCCGATGCCGCTGCCGGCGTAGGCCTCCTTGGTGTGCAGGCGCTGGAAGATGACGAAGACCTTGACGGCGAACTGGGCGGGGATGCCGATGCCGTTGTCGGTGACGGCGAAGCGCCACAGGCCGCCGTCCCGCTCGGCGCTGACGTGGATGCGCGGAGGGACTCCGGGGCGGCGGAACTTGACGGCGTTGCCTATCAGGTTCTGCCAGAGCATCCCCATCTGGGTGGGGTCGGCGACCAGGGTCGGCAGCGGGTCGTGGGTGACCTGCCCCTGCGCCTCCTCGATGCCGACGCTGAGGGTTTCCAGGGTGCGTTCCAGGACTTCCTCCAGGTCGACTTCCTGGTGGTTGTGGTGGACCCGTCCGACCCGGGAGAAGTCGAGCAGGTCGTTGATCATGACCTGCATCCGGTTGGCGCCGTCGACCGCGAAGTCGATGTACTGGTCGGCCTTGGCGTCGAGTTGGCCGCCGTAGCGGCGCCGGAGCAGCTGCGTGAAGCTGGAGACCTTGCGCAGCGGCTCCTGGAGGTCGTGCGAGGCCACGTAGGCGAACTGCTCCAGCTCGGTGTTGGAGCGCTGCAGTTCGGCGGCCTGGGCGTCCAGGCGCAGGCGGGCCTGCTCGGTGAACGCCAGCTCGCGCGTCAGCCGCCCGCGCATGAGGTCGATCTCGGCGCTGAGTTGGCGCAGGTCCGCGGGGCCGGTGGGGACGATGGGGTGTTCGAAGTCGCCCTCGGCGATCCGGCGGGCGTCCGCGCTCAGCTGCTCCAGCGGCCGGTTGATGCCGCGGCGCAACCCTTCGAAGGCCAGGGCGGTCAGGACGGCGATGACGACCGCGATCGCGCTGAACACCAGGTCGCGCGTCCGCGTGGTGGCGAGCAGGTCGGCCCGGGCGGCGGCGCGGTCGGCCCGCAGGTGGTCCTGCTCACGGGTCAGGGCGGCCCGGAGGCGGTCGAACGCGGCCTTGCCGGTCTCGGCCGAGGCGGCGGCCTGCACGGAGGGCGCCCCGGCGGGAGCGGCGGCGATCGGCTCGGCGATCTCCTGCCGCCACCGGTCGGCGGCGTCCTCGACGGCGGCGAGGTCCGCGAGCGCCTCGGCGTCGCCGTGCAGGAGCCAGGTCAGGGTGGCGACGTGGGTCTTCTCGTCGGCCAGGCCCTGCTGGTAGGGCTGCAGGAACTCCGGGTTCCCGGTGAGGCCGTACCCGCGGATCCCGGTCTCCTGGTTGAGCAGGACCGACTCCAGGCGGAACGCGGTGGACAGCGCGGGCGAGCGCACGTCCACGAGCTGGGTGCTGATGGTCTGGGACCGGTCCAGCACCCAGAACCCCAGGACGCCCAGCACGGCCAGGACCGCCAGGGACAGCCCGGCGCCCGCCCTCAGCCAGCGCCTGGTCGTCCAAGCGGACAACGGACGCGAACGCGGTGCCCTCGGGTCGTCCTGCATGGTCTGTACCTCTCCGGTGACGGCCGGCCCGGTGGGGCGGCGCAGCGCCCACTGTAGAGGCCGGGCGACAAGCGTTGTTGTCGGGGGTGAGGCGAGGGCCTATGGTTCCAGTCATGCCTGGCAACGACTTCGCCCTCCGGGCCACCGCGCAGGAGACGTCCGCGATCATGGACGCCGCAGTGGCCCGTACGGCGCGGCACCTTGCCGACCGGCTCCTGGAGGAGCCCGGTCCGCCCCGGCCGTACGGGCCTCCGGGAGACCCGATGGGACGGGCGCTGGGCATGCTGCACATCCTGGACCAGTTGCAGCGGGCCGCGGAGCGCCTCCGGGCGGACGCGGCCAGGGCGGCGGCCCGGACCGGAGCCGGCTACCCCCAGCTCGGCTCGGCCTGCGGCTTGACCCGCCAAGGAGCCCGGCAGCGCTGGCCGGGTCTCTACGACCATTCCGACGAAGAACCTACGGAGACCCCGATCATGACCAGCCCCACCCACGCCTTCGACGTGCTGCTGGTGGAGGACGACGCGGCCGACGCCATGCTGATCGAGGAAGCCCTGGCCGAACGCGGCGCCCGCAACCTCGTCCAGGTCACCGACGGTCTCGCCGCCCTGGAGCACCTGCGTGCCCCGGAGACGCCCCGCCCCGACCTGATCGTCCTGGACCTCAACATGCCCCGGATGAACGGCCGCGACCTGCTGCGGGTGCTCAAGTCCGACGAGGACCTGCGGACGATCCCCGTCGTCGTCCTCACCACCTCCGCCGCACCCGACGACGTCGCCGGCGCCTACAGCAGCCACGCCAACGCCTACGTCACCAAGCCGGTCAACCTGGCGGAGTTCGAGCAGGCCGTCCAGAGCATCGACGCCTTCTACCTCGACACCGCCACCCGTCCTCCTCGCCGCTGAAGCACCGGCACGCGGCACCGCGCCGCGCCGACCGCCGGCCCGGCGGCCGGCCCGGCGGCCGGCACGGCGGCAGCCCGACCGCGAGCCGCCCGCGGAGGTCGGACGCGTTCCCCGTCGAGGCTCGGGTCGCCTTCCCCGTTCCCGACGGCCGTGGCCGATAGGATGCTCACGCAGGAGCCTGGGGCGGAGGGAGGGCGCGTGAGGAACGCACGTGCTGTGGCGACCCTTGATCCCGTCGAAGCGGGTGACCACGTCTGCTGGCCGGTCGGCCCCGGCGACGACTTCACCGCGACCGCCCGGGCCTTCGCCGCCGACGGGGCCCTCTTCGGCGACAAGGTCCTGCTCATCGGCGCGTCCGAGTCCCGGTGGTCGCTGGACGGCACGCCGCAGGGAGTGGTCGTCGACCCCGGGGCCGAGCGCACGGGCGGGGCGGGGTGGGACGCGGCGGCACTGCTGGACTTCGTGTGCCGGGAGGCGGACGCCGCAACCCGCCAGGGCTTCCGCGCCCTGCGGGTCCTGGCCCGGATGGACCGCGTCTGGCCCGGCGGCGCGAGCCCGCAGGAGATCGCCCGGCACGAACTGGAACTCGACGCCCTGGTGCTCGCCAGAGGGGCCGTCGTCGTCTGCGCCTACCACCGGGCCGGCTTCCGGCCCGCCCTCCTGGAGCAAGCGGCCGGAGTACATCCGCACCACTTGGGCACACGTGCGGAGATGCCAGGTTTTCGGATGTACAGCGCGGGAACGGACTGCTGGAGCGTGAGCGGCGTGGTGGACTCGGACGGCGCCGACAGCTTCCGCACCGTCCTGGACGAACTCGTCGCCCGCTCGGCCACCGTACGACTGCGGTGCGACGGCCTCGAACTGATGGACTCCGCGGGCATGCGCGCCCTGGTCGCCGCGGCCTGCAAGGTCCCCGGTCGCCGGATCGTGATCGAGAAGGCGGACGAGACGTTCCGGCGCTGCTGGTCGTTGCTCGGCTACGACGTCCCGCAGATCCCCGTGGAGCTGGCACCGTGAGCGAGAACAGCACGACGCGCCCGGAAGCCCCCGCCCACGACTCCGCGTTCCGGCACGAGCTGTACCCGTACGACGGGGACGCCCAGTTCCTCGACGGCGCCATGTCCTTCATCCACGACGCCCACGCCGGGAGCGAACTCGTCCTGGTCGCGGTCGCGGAGCCGAAGGAGCGCATGCTGCGCACCGAACTGGAGGGCACCGACGCCGCCGAAGGCGTCACGTTCCTCGACACCGCCGCCCTCGGCCGCAACCCCGGCCGGCTGATCCCCGCCTGGCGCGAGTGGGTCTCCAAGGCCGCGGAGGGCCACCCGGTCCGCGGCATCAGCGAATCCGTGTGGAGCGAGCCCTCCCCGGCCGAGAGCGGCGAGTTCGGGTACCACGAGTGGCTGCTGAACCTCGCGTTCGCCCAGTCCCCGGCGTGGTGGCTGCTGTGTCCCTACGACACCGCCGCGCTGGAACCCGCCGCGCTGGAATCCGCGCGGCGCTGCCACCCCATGCTCCTCAGCGGGGGCGCCCACGGCCCCAACGGCTCCTACGTCCAGGAGCCCTACGCCTTCCCCGAACTGGCCCCCGCCGCCGACCACCACCAGGAACTCCCCTACCAGCGGGGCATGCTGGCCGCGGTGCGCGCCCACGTCACCGCCTGCGCGGTCCGGCACGGCCTGGAGGGCACCCGCCTGCGCGAACTGCTGATCGCCGCCTGCGAGATCGCCGGCAACAGCATCAAGCACGGCGGCGGCCGGGGCGTGCTGCGCACCTGGGTGGAGGGCGCGGACCTGATCTGCGAGTTCCACGACGCCGGCCACCTCCAGGACCCGCTGGTCGGCCGCCTCCGACCCACCATCGACCAGGTCGGCGGCCGGGGGCTCTGGCTCGTCCAACAGCTCTGCGACCTCGTCCAGATCCGCTCCACCGCACAGGCCGGCACCACCGTCCGGCTGCACACCAGACTGCTCGGGTGACCGCGCGCGGCGCCACCGGCCGCCGCACTCCGCCACACCCCGCCGCGGCGCACGGGTCCCGACCGCTCCTTACCGGTCGGTGACGTCGCCGGGCGGCTGCGCCGTTCCCGGACCGGACGCGGGTAGCGTCGGCCGGCATGAGGATCCTGGTGACGGGCGGAGCCGGTTTCATCGGCTCCGCGGTGGTCGGCGCGCTGCTCGCGGACGGCCACGAGGTGCGGGTGCTGGACGCGCTGCTCCCGGCGGTGCACCCTTCGGGGCTGCCGTCGGCGGTGCCGGAGGGAGCCGAGTTCCGGCGCGGGGACGTCCGGGACCCGGCGGCGGTGGAGGCCGCGCTGGACGGGGTCTCCGCGGTCTGCCACCAGGCGGCGATGGTCGGGCTGGGCGTGGACCTGGACGACGCCCCCGCGTACGCCGGCTGCAACGACCTGGGCACCGCCGTGCTGCTGTCGGCGATGGCCCGGCGCGGGGTGCGGGACCTGGTGCTGGCCGGGTCGATGGTGGTGTACGGCGAGGGCGCGTACCGCTGCGGCACGCACGGGCCGGTGGCGCCGGGGCCGCGCCGGTCGGCGGACCTGGACGCGGGGCGCTTCGAACCGCCGTGCCCGGTCTGCGGCGAACCGCTGCTGCCCGGGCTGGTGGCGGAGGACGCCCCGGCCGATCCGCGCAACGTGTACGCGGCGACCAAGCTGGCGCAGGAGCACCTGGCGTCCGCCTGGGCCCGGGCCTGCGGGGGCCGGGTCCTGACGCTGCGCTACCACAACGTGTACGGGCCGGGGATGCCGCGCGACACCCCGTACGCGGGGGTGGCCTCGCTGTTCCGCTCGGCGCTGGCCCGGGGCGAGGCCCCGCGGGTGTTCGAGGACGGCGGTCAGCGCCGCGACTTCGTGCACGTCGCGGACGTGGCGGCGGCCAACGCGGCGGCCCTGGCGGGAGTGGCCGACCGCCCGGCGGGCAGCGCGCGGGCGTACAACGTGGGCAGCGGGGAGACGCGCACGGTGGGCGACATGGCGCGGGCCCTCGCGGCGGCCTGCGGCGGCCCGGCACCGGTGGTGACGGGCGAGTACCGGTTGGGCGACGTCCGACACGTGACCGCCGACCCGGCGCGGCTACGCGCGGAACTGGACTGGCGCCCCCGGGTGGCGTTCGGAGCCGGGATGGCCGAGTTCGCGTCGGCCCCGCAGCGGGCCTGACGCCGACGGCCGGGGCGCCGGGGAACCGGTGGACCGGAGCGGCGGAGGCCCGGGCGCCGGAGCGCGCCGGAGGCCCGGGCTCCGGGGAACCGGGGAACCGGGGAACCGGGGAACCGGGGCGGGACGGACGAACCGGCGGACGGGCGGCTCCTCGGCCCGGGCAGGCCGTTGCCGGGCCGACGGACCGGGCACCGACCGGTGCGGGCGGGGCGCGGGCCGCGCTCGGCGGCGGACGAGCGGGCCAGTGGGCCAGCGGGTCGGGTCACCGGGCGGCAGGGCGAGCAGGTCGGCGGACGGCAAGGGCCGGGCGGCAGGAACCGGGGGGGCAGGTGAGCAGGCCGGTGGACGGCCGGGCGAGCGGGTCGGGTCGGCGGACGGCCGGACCGCCGGGCGAGCAGGTGAGCAGGCAAGCAGGTGAGCAGGCCGGTGGACGGCCGGGCGAGCGGGTCGGGTCGGCGGACGGCCGGGCGAGCCGGCGAGCGGGCCAGCGGGTCGGGTCACCGGGCGGCAGGGCGAGCAGGTCGGCGGACGGCAAGGGCCGGGCGGCAGGAACCGGGGGGGCAGGTGAGCAGGCCGGTG
>NZ_BAAANS010000097.1:10103-19556 GCF_039529925.1 Kitasatospora saccharophila
CGGCGGACGGCCGGGCGAGCCGGCGAGCGGGCCAGCGGGTCGGGTCACCGGGCGGCAGGGCGAGCAGGTCGGCGGACGGCAAGGGCCGGGCGGCAGGGACCGGGGGCAGGGCGAGCAGGCGAGCAGGTCGGCGGACGGCCGGGCGAGCGGGTCGGGTCGGCGGACGGCCGGGCGGCAGGGCGAGCAGGTGAGCAGGCGAGCAGGTCGGGTCACCGGACGGCAGGGCGAGCAGGCGAGCGAGTCGGCGGACGGCCGGGCGAGCGGGTCGGGTCGCTCGGCGCACCGGGGCGGCGGCCCACCGGGGCGGGAGCTGACCGGCCGGGGGCCTCCGGGCTGTCGGGGGTCCCGCCGGGCGGACACGGGGGTGAGCGGTGCCACCGGTCGTCCGCGCCGTTCCGGGCTCCGCCGGTCACGGTGGCCTTCCCAGCTCCCGGGTTCCTCGCCGGGGGCGCGCCGCGCCGTCAGGCGCGGCGGGCGGTTGGGAGGGTGATCTCGAAGCAGCAGCCGCCGTCGACGTTGCGGACGCGGGCCCGTCCGTCGTGGGCCTCGACGATGCCGCGGACGATGGCGAGCCCGAGTCCGGCGCCGCTGTCGGCGGTGTCGGGCGCTCCGGGGGCGGACGCGTGGGGCGTGCGGGCCGTGGTGCCGCGCCAACCGGTCTCGAAGACCCGGGGCAGGTCGGGTTCGGGGATGCCGCCGCAGCCGTCGGTGACGGCGAGCACGACGGCGTCGGCCTCCCGGTGGGTGGAGACGGCGACCACGCCGTCCGGCGGGGTGGCGCGGATGGCGTTGACCAGCAGGTTGCCGATCACCCGGGTGATCTCCCGGGGGTCGGCCTCGACCGGCGCGGGTTCGACCCGGCGGCCCTCCAGGCGCACGCCGCGCTGCCGGGCCAGTGGGTGGGCGCCGGCCAGCGCGTCGTCGACCAGGTCGGGCAGGGAGACCCGGGAGGGGCTGAGCGAGAGCGCGCCGGCCTGGATCCGGGAGAGCTCGAACAGGTCGTCGACCATGCCGGTGAGCCGTTCCACCTCGGTGCGGATCCGGGCGAGGTAGCGCTCGGGCTGCTCGGCGACGCCGTCCTCCAGCGCCTCCGCCATCGCGCGCAACCCGGCCAGCGGGGTGCGCAGGTCGTGTGAGATCCAGGCGATGAGTTCGCGCCGGGAGGCGTCCAGGGCCCGCTCGCGGTCCCGGGACTCGGCCAGCCGGGCGCTGGTGGCGGCGAGTTCGGCGCTGACGGCGGCGAGTTCCCGTCCGAGCGGCCGGTCCGGCGGGGTGAACCCGGCGTCGCCGCCGACGGTGCGGGCGGCCACCGCCAGCGCCCGGCCGCCCGCGGTGACCTGGCGGCCCAGCAGCGCGGCGGTGAGCAGCGCGACCACCGAGGCCATCGCCAGGACGGTGACGACCACGCCGAGGTCGTGCTGGGAGAGGAACATCGCCCGGGCGACCGCGAACGTGCCGGAGGTGACCGCGAGGACGCTGACCACGGCGACGGCGAACAGGGTGAGCGTCAGCGAGCGGCGGCGCAGCAGCCGCAGCGCGGCCAGGCCGAGCAGTCCGGCCGCGGCGGCGCCGAGCGCGGCGAACAGGGCGATCAGCAGCAGGTCCTTCACGCCGCACCGTCCCGCACCGGCGCGGCCGGGTCGTAGCGGTAGCCGACGCCCCAGACGGTGCTGATCAGGGCGGGCGCGCCGGGGTCGTCCTCGATCTTCTCGCGCAGGCGGCGGACGTGGACGGTGACGGTCGACAGGTCGCCGAAGTCCCAGCCCCACACGCGCTGCATCAGCTCCTGCCGGGAGAACACCGTCCCGGGGTGCCGGAGCAGGAACGCGAGCAGGTCGAACTCACGGCTGGTGAGGGCGAGTTCGCGGTCGTCCCGGTGGGCGCGGCGGGCCCGCGGGTCGAGTGCCAGGTCGCCGGAGCACAGCGGCCCCGCCGGGGCGGCCGACGCGGCGGTGCGGGCGCGACGCAGGATCGACTGGACCCGCAGCACCAGTTCGCGCGGGCTGAACGGCTTGGTGACGTAGTCGTCCGCGCCGAGTTCGAGGCCCAGGACGCGGTCGGCCTCGTCCCCCTTGGCGGTGAGCAGCACCACCGGCAGGTCCGCCCGGTCGGGGCGGGCGCGCAGGCGGCGCAGCACTTCGAGGCCGTCGAGGCCGGGCAGCATCAGGTCGAGGACGAGCAGGTCGGGGCGGTGCCGCTCGGCCAGGTCGAGGCCGCGCTGTCCGTCCTCGGCCCGGTCGACCAGGTGGCCGGCCCGGGTGAGGTAGCCGGCCACCACTTCGGCGACGGTCGGGTCGTCGTCGACGACCAGGATGCGGGCGGGCTCCGGCGGCTCGGCGGGGGCGGGGCTGTGGTTCACCCGCCCGAGGATACGAGCACGGGAGCGCCGTCGGCTCCGTTCCGGGCCCGCGTTCGGGTTCCGTAAGGTCCGTGGCCCGGGCGGGTGCGCCGTACGACTTCCGTAAGGGCGCGGCTCGGCCGCGGCGGGGTCGGGCGTGGCTAGCGTAACGGCCGTGACTCCTCCTCTTCTCCCGTCCTCGGTGGACGTGGTGCTGCCCTGCCTGGACGAGGCGCGGGCGCTGCCCTGGGTGCTGGGCCGGATCCCGGCCGGCTGGCGGGCCGTCGTGGTCGACAACGGTTCGCGGGACGGCTCGGCGCGGATCGCGGCCGACCTGGGCGCGACGGTGGTCGCGGAGCCGCGCCGGGGCTTCGGCGCGGCCTGCCACGCCGGGCTGCTGGCGGCCGACGCCGAGTTCGTGTGCTTCCTGGACTGCGACGGGTCGCTGGACCCCGCGCAACTGCCCCGGGTGGTCGACCCGGTGCTCGCGGGCACGGCCGACCTGGTGCTCGGACGGCGGCGGCCGGTCTCGTTCGGGGCGTGGCCGCCGCACGCCCGGCTGGCGAACCTGGTGCTGGCCCGGCGGCTGCGCGCGGTGACCGGCGCCGACCTGCACGACCTCGGGCCGATGCGGGCGGCGCGCCGGGAGCGGCTGCTGGCGCTGGGCCTGGGCGACCGGCGCTCGGGCTACCCGCTGGAGGCGGTGCTGTCGGCGTCGGCCGCCGGGATGCGCATCGCCGAGGTGCCGGTCGACTACCGTCCGCGGGCGGGCCGTTCGAAGGTGACCGGGACGGTGCGCGGCACCCGGCAGGCGGTGCGCGACATGCGCCGGGTGCTCGCGGCCCCGCCGCCGACCCTGCTGCTGATCACCAAGGCACCGCAGCCGGGCCGCTCGAAGACCCGGCTGACCCCGGCGTTCACCCCGGAGCAGGCCGCCGACCTGGCCGGGGCGGCCCTCGCCGACACCCTGGCCGCGCTCGCCCTCGTCCCGGCCGGCCGGCGCCTGCTGGTGCTGGACGGCGAGCCCGGCCGGTGGCTGCCGCCGGGCTGGGAGGTGGTGCCGCAGTGCGGGGGCGGCCTGGACCGCCGGATCGCCGCCGCCTTCGCCCACGCCGCCCGGCTCGCCCCGCGCGCCCCGGCCCTGCTGGTCGGCTCGGACACCCCGCAGCTCGACCCCGCCGCCCTCGCCGCACCGCTGTCGGCCACCGAACGCCCGGGCGCCGACGCCTGGTTCGGGCCCGCCGAGGACGGCGGCTTCTGGGCCCTCGGGCTGGCCCGCCCGGACGCCCGCCTGGCCGAGCGGCTGCTGCACGGCGTGCCGATGTCGACCGCCGAGACCGGCCGCCGCGTCCGGGAACGGCTGGCCGCGCACGGCCTGGTGGTCCGCGAGCTGCCGGCGCTGCTGGACGTGGACGGGCCGGACGACGCCGCCCGGGTCGCCGCGCTGGCGCCCGGCACGCGGTTCGCCGCCCGGCTGCGGGAGTACGCGCCCGCCCCCGGTCCGGCCCGGTGAGCAGCGCCGCCCCGCGCGCGGGCGGGCCCCCCGCCGGTCCGGACGGGACGGGCGGCCGGACGGACGCCAGGCTCCGCGGCGCCCGGACGGCCCCACGACGCGCCGGGACCGTCCCCGGGACGCCGTGGGACGGATGCCCGGCTCCGCGGCGCGTCCCGACCGCCCCCTCCCCGCGTCCCCGGCAGGTGAACACGTGAACCCTCCCGCCGCCCTGCGCACCGGCGCCGCCGAGCCCTGGGTCGACGACCCGTTCGGGCGGGCCGTACGGGCCGGGCGGGGCCCGCTGTGGCTGCGCCGGGCGGACGGCTCCCGGCTGGCGCTGGAGGTGGAGCGCTGGTGCGCGCCGGCCGCCGGGGCGGACCACGGGCTGGTGCTGCGCTGCCTGGGCCTGTCCGCGCCGGTGCTGGACCTGGGCTGCGGGCCCGGTCGGCTGGTGGCGGCGCTGCTGGGGGCGGGCGTGCCCGCGCTCGGGGTGGACGTGTGCACGGCGTCGGTGGAGCGCACCGCCCACCTGGGCGGTCTCGCGCTGCGCCGCTCGGTGTTCGACCGGCTGCCCGCCGAGGGGCGCTGGGGCGGTGTGCTGCTCGCCGACGGCAACCTCGGCATCGGCGGCGACCCGGCCGCCCTGCTGGCCCGGGCGGGCGTGCTGCTGGCTCCGGGCGGCCTGCTCCTGGTGGAGACCGAGGCGCAGGAGGTGGACGAGGTGGCGGACGTCCGGGTGGAGGGCCCGGACGGCGCCGGGCCGCCGTTCCGCTGGGCGCGCTGCGGGCCCGCCGCGACGCTGCGGCACGCCCGGGCCGTCGGCCTGGAGCCGGCCGAGCGCTGGACCTCGTACGACCGCTCGTTCCTGGCGCTGACCCGTTCCTGACGGCACGTCAGTCCGGTTCGGCCCACTGCGGGTGCTCGCGCTCGGCCCACCCGCGGTCGACGGCGCCGGTGCGCATGCCGCGCCGCGCCTCCGGGTCCAGGTACGCCATCCGCAGGTGGCCGAGCACCACCGCGGCGACGGCGAACGCGAACCAGTCGTGCACGAAGGTGGCTCCGGTGCGCCACACGGCGGGGGCGAGACCGGTGCACCACATCAGCAGGCCGGTGCCGAGCATCACCGCCATCGTGCCGAGCGTCCACTGCGCGTACAGCTTCTGCCCGGCGTTGAACTTCCCGGCCGGGCGCGGTCCGGCCCGGCGGCGGCGCACGGTGCGCAGCCAGGTGCGGTCGGCGGCGGTGAACCGGCCGAGGCGGACGGCGTCGCGGCGCATCGCCCGGGTGGCCAGGGCGAGCAGCAGCGGGACGGGCAGCAGCAGGCCGCTCCACTCGTGCACGGCGGCCACCAGCCTGCGGCGGCCGACGAGTTGGGCCAGCGGCGGCAGGTAGAGGCAGGCGGCGGTGGCCAGGCAGGTGAGCATCAGCGCGGCGGTGGCGCGGTGGGCCCGGCGCTGGGCGGGGGCGAAGCGGGGGCGGCGGTCAGTCGGTGGGTGCATCGTCGCGTCCGTTCGATCGGCCGACCCAGGCGTCCACGTCGTAGCCGAGCCGTTCCCAGTAGCCGGGGCGGACGGTGTCGGTGACGGTGATGGTGGAGAGCCACTTGGCGGACTTGTAGAAGTACATCGGGGCGACGTACAGGCGCACCGGGCCGCCGTGGGCGTGCCCGATCGGGTCGTCCTGCATCCGCAGCGCCACCAGGACGTCGTCGCGGCGGGCCTGTTCCAGCGTCAGGCTCTCGGTGTAGGCGCCGTCGAAGCAGCCGAAGCTCACCGCGCGGCCCTCCGGCCGGACCCCGGCGGCCTCCAGCAGCGCGGACAGCGGGACGCCCTCGAAGGGGGTGGCGGGCACCCGCCAGCCGGTGACGCACTGCACGTCGTGGACGAGGCGGCGCTGCGGCAGGGCCCGCAGGTCGGCCAGCCGCAGGGTGGTGGGCCGCTCCACCAGGCCGTCGACGGTGAGGGTGTAGTCCGCCTCACCGCGTTCGGGCACCGAGGCGGTCACCGAGTAGTACCGGAAGCCGCCCCCGCCGGGCAGCGCCTGGCTCAGACCCGTCGGGTCGTTGCGCACCACCGCGTCCTGGGCCCGCTGCAGCCACGGGCCCGCCACGACCCCGGCGGCGCCGAGGCCGAGCAGGCCCAGCACCACCCGGCGGCCCACCGGGGCGCCGCGGGTCTCTTCGTCGTCGCCGCCGTCGTTCCTGCCGTCGTCCCTGTCGTCGTTCACGGGGTGATTGGACCAGCCGGGGACGGCGTTGCCCAGGGGCGCGGGCGCGCCGTCAGACTTCCGTCATCTGTGCGCCGACCGGCCGCGGCCACCGCCCGGCCCGCCGGGCGGACACCGCCACGATCACCAACAAGGCACCCCCGTAGGCGAGTTGCTGCACCCGGCTGCCGCCCGCCAGGTACAGCAGCTGCCCGGCGGCGGGGACGGCCAGCCACTCCCAGCGGCCGTCCAGCGCCGCCAGCGCCACCAGCGGCAGCGCGTACCAGGGGTAGGCGGGGGCCACCAGCAGCAGCGCCCCGCCGGTCACGGTCAGCGCGCCCCGCCAGGGCCGCGCCGGGTCGCCGTGCCGCAGCACCCGCCACACCAGGGCGGCGAGCAGCGCGGCCCCGGCCCACGGCGCGAACCGGTCGGGCAGCACCAGCCGCAGCAGCCCGAACCGCTCCAGGTGCCCCTGCTGGTAGCCCTCCTCGCGCAGGTAACCGGGCAGGTAGCCCAGGACACCGGCCCCGGAGGCCGCCGCGTACGGCAGGTAGGAGAGGGCGAACACCCCGGCGGCGGTGGCGGGCAGCACCAGGTCGGCGGGGCGCGGGCGGCGGGACAGCACGCCCGACAGCGCGCCCGGCAGGACCAGCGCGGGCAGCAGCTTCACCGCCGTCGCCGCACCCAGCGCCGCACCGCCCGCCGCGGAGCGGCCGCGGGCCGCCCAACCCAGGCCGACCACCGCCAGCAGCGCGCCCAGGGCGTCGACGTGCGCGTCGTTGACCGCCCACACCGCCACCCCCGGGCACCACGCCCACAGCGCGGCCCGCCGCCGTCCCCCCGTCACCGCCAGCAGCACGCCGGTGGTCGCCACCCCCAGGACCGCCCCGGCCGCCTGGGCGACCCGCACGCCGTCGCCGAACGGACGCTGGGCGAGGAACCAGGCCTGGGCCAGCGGCGGGTAGATCGTGTGCACGGCGGGCCGGTTGATCCGGGTGCAGGCCCCGTCGGCGGTGCGCCGCTCGTCCCACTCCGCGCAGCCGTCGCCGACCGGGAACCGGCCCGCGTCCCGCAGCCGGGCCAGCGCCGGGTCCTCGGGGGTGCGCGCGTACGGGGAACCGCCCGCCGCCTGCACCTTCCCGTCCCAGCCGTAGCGGTAGGCGTCGTCGCTGGTCCGGGGCGGCGCCAGCAGCCCGACCGCGGCCACCAGCACGCCCCCGGCCAGCACCAGCCGCGCCACCTGCCGCTGCGGCACCCGGCGCAGCGCGAGCAGGGACAGCGCGAACAGGACGGCGTCGGCGGCGTACCAGCCGTACAGCGGTGGGCGGTTGCCGAGGGTGCCGCCGGTGGTGAGGGTCAGCGCGAGGCAGCCGGCCAGGGCGGTGACGGCGAGGGCGCAGGACAGGACGGGGGTGCGGGACAGGACGGGGCGTGCGGTCACCGGCCCACCCTCGCACCGCGCGGCGCCCGCGCGGCGGTGGCACGGTGCGCCGTCCGGGTTCCGTAAGCACTCCGGCCCGGCGCCGTTCGGATTCCGTAAGCACGTCGCAGCGCCGCCGCGGGCGCCGGGCGCGCTTCGATGGTTCGGTGGACTCCGACTCCTCCCCCGCCCGGCGGCGCTTCGACCCGCCGCTGCCCGCCCCGCCCGCCGCGCTGCGGCGCGGCCCGCTGCGTCCGGGCGCGTTCCGCTCCCCCGCGCACGAGCCGCGCACCGCGGTGGTGCTCGGCCGGTGGCTGGGCGCGGCGCTGCTGCTGTGCTTCGCCACCGGCCTGGTCAGCCACCTGCTGCAGGACCCGCCCGGCTGGCTGGTGCCCCGGCTGCCGTCCCGCCCGGTGGACGGCTACCGGGTCACCCAGGGCCTGCACGTGGTGGCGGGCCTGGCCGCGATCCCGCTGGCGGGCGCGAAGCTGTGGACGGTCTACCCGCGGCTGTTCGCCTGGCCGCCCGCGCGCAGCGTCCTGCACCTGCTGGAGCGGCTCTCGATCGCGCTGCTGGTCGCGGCGGTGCTGCTGGAACTGTTCACCGGCCTGCTGAACACCCTGCAGTGGTACCCGTGGCCGTTCCCGTTCCGGCAGACCCACTACTGGACCGCCTGGACGGCGGTCGGTGCGCTGCTGGTCCACCTCGCCGTCAAGGCCCCGGTGATCGCCGCGCACTGGCGCCGCGCCCGCTCCGCCCCGCTGCCCGGGCGACGGGCGGTACTGGCCGCGACGGCCGCCGCCGTCGGCACGGTCACCCTCACCACCGCGGGCCAGTCCGTGCCCTGGCTGCGCGCCCTCGACCTGTTCGCCCCGCGCCGCCCCGGCACCGGCTCCCTCCCGGTGAACCGCACCGCCGCGCAGGCCGGGACCACCGCCGTCCCCGCCGACTGGCGGCTGGCCGTCGACGGCCCGGCCGGCTACCGGATCGGCCTCGCCGACCTGCGGGCCCTGCCGCAGACCACCGCCGACCTGCCGATCGCCTGCGTCGAGGGCTGGAGCGCGAACGCCCGCTGGACGGGTGTCCGGGTGGCCGACCTGCTGCGCCGCGCCGGGATCCCGGCCGGTTCGGCGGTGCGGATCACCTCCCTGGAGGCCGAGGGCCCCTACCGGGTCACCGAGATGCCGGCCGCGTACGCCGACGACCCGCTCACCCTGCTCGCCCTCGCACTCGACGGCCGCCCGCTGACGCCCGACCACGGCTTCCCGGCCCGGATCGTGGCGCCGAACCGGCCCGGGGTGCTGCAGACCAAGTGGGTCGCCCGGATCGAGGTGGCCTGAGGTGCGGGCCGTGCGCGGTGCGCTGCTGCTCGGCGGTCTCGCCCTGCTCGGCTGCGGTGTGGTGGGGCTGCTGACCGACCCGTACGTGACCGGTCCGCTCGGCGTCCTGCTGTGGGCGGCCGCCCTGGTGGTGGTGCACGACGGGCTGTGGCTGCCGCTGGTGTGCGGGCTCGGCGCGGCCGCGACGGGGCGGCCGGTGCTGCGCGGCTGGCTGGTGGTCGCGGCGGCGGTGAGCGCGGTGGCCGTCCCCGCGGTGCTGCGGGCCGGGGACGACCACGGCAACGCGACCCTGCTGCCGCTGCCCTACCTGCGCAACTGGCTGCTGTTCCTCGCGGCGAGCGCCGCCGCGGCCGCGCTGCTCGCCCTCGTCCGCCGGGCCGTCAGGACGGCACCCCGGCGAGACCGGTGACGAGACCGTCCAGGGCGTGCGAGCAGGTGCAGTCGCGGGCGGCGGGCAGCGACTCCAGCGCCTTGAACAGGACGGTGCGCAGGCGGTCGACGTTGCGGGCGAAGACCTCCAGCACCTCGGCGTGGGTGACGCCCTCGCCGCTCTCCACACCCGCGTCCAGGTCCGTCACCAGGGCCAACGAGGTGTAGCAGAGCCCGAGTTCGCGGGCCAGGACGGCCTCCGGGTGACCGGTCATCCCGACCACCG
>NZ_BAAANS010000098.1:0-19546 GCF_039529925.1 Kitasatospora saccharophila
CCGCCGCCCCGTACGGCGCCCCGCCGCCGCCCGTCGCCCCGCCCGCGATGCCCGCGCCCGCCCCGGCGCCCGCCGCGCCGGGCAACGTGCGGCCCTTCCCCGGCGCGGGCCACGGCGGCGCCGGCACCCGGCGCTGGATCGAGGTGAACGGCGCCCGGCACCAGATCAGCCAGAACGCGGTGGTGCTCGGCCGCTCCACCGAGGCGGACATCCGGATCGACGACCCCGGGGTGTCCCGCAAGCACGCGGAGATCCGTCCCGGTACGCCCGCGATGGTCCTGGATCTGGGCTCCACCAACGGCATCGTGGTGGACGGGCAGCACACCCAGCGCGCTACGCTCCGCGACGGCTCCCGGATCGTCCTGGGGTCGACCACCATCGTCTACCGACAGGTCGAAGGGTAGAAGCGGGCCGGTATGTCTGATCTGACCCTGACGGTCATGCGGCTGGGCTTCCTCGCCGTCCTCTGGCTGTTCGTCATCGTCGCGGTGCAGGTGATCCGCAGCGACCTGTTCAACACCAAGGGCGCGGCGCGCACCGCCCAGCGGGCCGCCGCCCCCGCCCCGGCCGGGGCGGGCCGCCCGCCGCAGGGCCAGGCCCCGCAGGCCGCCGCCCAGCAGGCCCAGGCCCGGCAGCGCCGCGGCCAGCCCACCCACCTGGTGGTGACCCAGGGCTCGCTGGCCGGCACGACCGTCGCGCTGCAGGGCCAGACCATCACGCTGGGCCGGGCGCACGACTCCACGATCGTGCTGGACGACGACTACGCGTCCTCGCGTCACGCCAGGATCTACCCGGATCAGGCTGGGCAGTGGACGGTGGAGGATCTAGGCTCCACCAACGGCACCTATCTCGACCGGCAGCGGCTCACCACGCCGATGCCGCTCCAGGTCGGCGTGCCGATCCGAATCGGCAGGACCGTCATCGAGCTGCGGAAGTAGTCAGCGCATGAGGACCAGCTCCACCCGAAGGAGGGCCCGGACAGCATGAGTCTCGTGCTGCGCTTCGCCGCCGGCTCGCACAAGGGCCTGATCCGTGAAGGGAACGAGGACTCCGGCTACGCCGGGCCCCGGCTGCTCGCGGTGGCCGACGGCATGGGCGGGGCGGCGGCCGGCGAGGTCGCCTCCTCCGAGGTCCTCGGCTCGATCGTCCGGCTCGACGAGCCGCACCCCGGCGCCGACCTGCTGAGCCTGCTCAACGAGGCGGTGCAGACCGCCAACGACCGGCTCCGGCAGATGGTCGAGCAGGACCCGCAGCTGGAGGGCATGGGCTGCACCCTGACCGCGCTGCTGTGGGACGGCCAGCGGATGGGCCAGGTGCACATCGGCGACTCCCGCGCCTACCTGCTGCGCGACGGCCGGCTGGACCAGATCACCCAGGACCACACCTGGGTGCAGCGGCTGGTCGACGAGGGCCGGATCACCGCCGAGGAGGCCGAGACCCACCCGCAGCGCTCGCTGCTGATGCGCGCCCTGGACGGCCGCGGCCAGGTCGAGCCCGACCTGTCGATCCGCGAGGTCCGGGCCGGCGACCGGTACCTGATCTGCTCCGACGGCCTGTCCGGCCCGGTCAGCCACCAGACCCTGGAGGAGACGCTCGGCGGCTACTACGCGCCCGAGCAGACCGTCCAGGAGCTGATCCAGCTGGCGCTGCGCGGCGGCGGCCCGGACAACATCACCTGCATCGTCGCCGACGTGATCGACGTCGGCGCCACCGACCCGCTCAGCGGCCAGGCCGCCGAGGCCCCGGTGGTGGTCGGCGCGGTCGCCGAGAACCAGCCGCACCATCAGTTCAACGACCCGCAGCTGCTGGACACCCCGGCCGGCCGGGCGGCCGGCCTCGGCCGCGGCCAGGCCCCGCAGCCGCAGGGCCCGCAGGGCGCCTTCGGGCCCGCCCAGGGCTACGAGGGCGGCTACGAGCAGCAGCCCGGCTTCGGCGCCCCGGCGGGCGACTTCGGCCCCGCCGAGGGCTACGGCGCCCCGGCCGGGGGCTTCCCGCCCGGCGAGGGCGGCTACGGCGAGGCGGAGTACGGCGCGCCCGGCGAGGGCTTCGACCCGGACGCCCCGGTCGACCGCCGGAAGAAGAAGCGCGGCCTGAAGCTCACCCTGATCGGCGTGCTGGTGCTCGCGGTGCTCGGGGCCGGCGGTTTCTTCGCCTGGCGGTGGAACCAGGACCAGTACTACGTCGGCGCCCAGGACGGCCACGTCGCGGTCTACCGCGGCCTGGACCAGAACCTGGTCGGCATCGAGCTCAGCTCGGTCTACCAGCAGTTCTCCGACGTCGAACTCAAGTACCTGCCCGCCTACCAGCGCGACCAGGTCAGCAAGAAGATCCAGGCCGACGGCCTGGTCGACGCCCGGAAGCAGGTGGACGCCCTGCGCGCGCAGGCCGCCGTCTGCAAGAAGGTCGAAGAGTCCAAGAACGCCCCGGCCGCAGGCGAGGGCACCGAGCCGTCCGCGCCGCCGCTGACCGAGCAGGAGCAGCAGCTCGCCGCCTCCTGCTCGGCCCAGTAGGGCCGCGGTCGAACCCGGGGGGTTTCACACAGGCATGAGCACCTTCGACGTGAGCGGCGGCCGCGCGCCCGCCACCGGGCGCCGCCGCGCCGCCGGCCGGTCCGCCGGGGACGCCGTGCCGAACCGGCGCAACACCGAACTGCTGATGCTGGCCTTCGCGGTGGTGATCCCGGTGTTCGGGTACGCCAACGTGGGCCTGGCGATGGACGGCACGCTGCCCGCCAACATCCTGGCGTACGGCCTGGGCCTGGGCGTGCTGGCCGGCGCCGCGCACCTGGCGGTGCGCCGGTTCGCCCCGTACGCCGACCCGCTGCTGCTGCCGCTGGCGACGCTGCTGAACGGGCTCGGCCTGGTGATGATCTGGCGGCTCGACAAGGCCGGCAAGCTGCTGAGCAACAACTACCCGGCGACCACCAACCAGCTGATGTGGTCGGGCCTGGGCATCGCGCTGTTCATCGGCGTGATGTGGCTGCTCAAGGACCACCGGATCCTGCAGCGCTACACCTACATCTCGATGGTGGTGGCGCTGGTGCTGCTGGCCGCGCCGGCCTTCTTCCCGTCCCAGGACGCGAACTTCGGCGCGAAGATCTGGATCCGCATCGGGTCCTTCTCGATCCAGCCCGGCGAGTTCGCCAAGATCATCCTGACCATCTTCTTCGCCGGCTTCCTGATGGTGAAGAAGGACGCCCTGGCGCTGGCCAGCCGCAAGTTCATGGGCCTGTACCTGCCGCGCGGCCGCGACCTCGGCCCGATCGTGGTGGTCTGGCTGCTGTCGATCCTGATCCTGGTCTTCGAGACCGACCTCGGCTCGTCCTTCCTGTTCTTCGGCCTGTTCGTGGTGATGCTGTACGTGGCCACCGAGCGGACCAGCTGGATCGTCTTCGGCCTGGTGATGTCCTTCGGCGGCGCCGCCGTGGTCGCCACCACCGAGCCGCACGTGAAGACCCGCATCAACGCCTGGCTGGACCCGATGGCCGCGTTCGGGCCGAACCACCCGAAGTACTCCTCGGAGCAGATCGGCCAGACCCTGATGTCGCTGGGCTCCGGCGGCACCGTCGGCACCGGGCTCGGGCAGGGCCGCAGCTGGCTGATCCAGTTCGCGGCCAAGAGCGACTTCATCCTCGGCTCGTTCGGCGAGGAACTGGGCCTGACCGGCCTGATGGCGCTGTTCATGGTCTACGGCCTGGTGGTGCAGCGCGGCCTGCGCACCGCCCTGGCGGCCCGCGACCCGTTCGGCAAGCTGCTCGCGGTCGGCCTCAGCTCGGCCTTCGCCCTCCAGGTGTTCGTGGTCGCGGGCGGCGTCACCGGCCTGATCCCGCTGACCGGCATGACGATGCCCTTCCTGGCCCAGGGCGGCTCCTCGGTGGTCGCCAACTGGGCGCTGATCGCCGTCCTGATGAAGATCAGCGACACCGCCCGCCGCCCGGCCGCCGAACCGACCGCCGAACCCGCCCCGGCCATCCCGGAGCCCGCCGGTCCCGACCGCTACGGGCCGCCCGGGTACGGCGCACCGGGCCAGAGCAGGGGAGCGTCCTCGTGAACAAGCCGATCCGCCGGGTCTCGATCTTCTGCCTGGTGCTGATCCTGGCGCTGATGGCCCGGGTGAACTGGGTGCAGGGCGTGCAGGCCTCGGCCTGGGCGAGCAACCAGCACAACGAGCGGACCAAGTACGACCGGTACGCCACCCCGCGCGGCAACATCATCGTCGGCGGGCAGCCCGTCACCAAGTCCGACTTCGTCAACGGCCTGCGCTACAAGTACAAGCGCGCCTGGGTGGACGGGCCGATGTACGCCCCGGTCACCGGCTACTCCTCGCAGATCTTCGACTCCAGCCAGTTGGAGAAGCTGGAGGACGGCGTGCTCTCCGGCACCGACTCCCGGCTCTTCTTCCGCAACACCCTGGACATGCTGACCGGCAAGCCCAAGCAGGGCGGCGACGTGGTCACCACCATCGACCCGAAGGTGCAGAAGGCCGGCTTCGAGGGCCTCGGCGACAAGAAGGGCGCCGCGGTGGCGATCGACCCGCGCACCGGGGCGATCCTGGCGCTGGTCTCCACCCCGTCCTACGACCCGGGCACCTTCGCCGGCGGCAGCGACGCCGACTCCGCGGCCTGGACGGCGCTGCAGAACGACCCGAACCAGCCGATGCTGAACCGGGCGCTGCGCCAGACCTACCCGCCCGGCTCGACGTTCAAGCTGGTCACCGCGGCCACCGCGTTCGAGACCGGCAAGTTCCAGGGCCCGGGGGACGCCACCTCGACCCCGGACACCTACATCCTGCCGGGCACCAGCACCCCGCTGGTCAACGACAGCCCCGACGAGCCCTGCACGAACGCCACCCTGGTGGACGCGATGGCCATCTCCTGCAACACGGTGTTCGGCAAGATCGGCGCCGAGCTCGGCGGGGACACGCTGCGCGCGCAGGCCGAGAAGTTCGGTTTCAACAACGACAAGGTCGACATCCCGATCCGGCCCACCGCCAGCTACTTCCCCAGCAACTCCTCCCCCGACGGCACCGCGATGGACGCCATCGGCCAGCACGACACCCGGGCCACCCCGCTGCAGATGGCCATGGTGGCCGCCGCGATCGCCAACAACGGCTCGCTGATGCAGCCCTACCTGGTCTCCCAGGAGGGCGCGCCCGGCCACGCCATCTCCACCCACACCGAGCACCAGATGAGCCAGGCCGTCTCGCCGGAGACCGCGCAGAAGCTCCAGCAGCTCATGGAGGCGGTCGTGAAGGGCGGCACCGGCAAGCGGGCGAGCATCCCGGGCGTGACGGTCGGCGGCAAGACCGGCACCGCGCAGCACGGCCAGGACAACGCGGGCAAGCCGTTCGCCTGGTTCGTCTCCTACGCCAAGGACTCCGGCGGCAAGCAGGTCGCGGTCGCGGTGGTGGTCGAGGACGGCGCCGCGCAGAGCTCCGAGATCTCCGGCGGCTCGATCGCGGCGCCGATCGCCAAGTCGATGATGCAGGCGGCGCTCGGCAAGTAGGTCCGGTCGCATGCGTCACATTCCGGCCGCCGGTCCTCGATCGGCGGCCGGAATTGTCACAATGGGACCGTCCCGGTCGATACCGGTCTGGTCTCAGCTGGCGGCCTGCCCGGGGCAGCTCAGGTTCGCCCGGTAGCGTATCCGCCAGCAGCGGGTGTACCCGCAGCCGGAAACCGCCGGCCCGGCCGTGGAACCGCGGCCGGGGCCGAGGCGTCCGAAGAGAGCGTGCGGGGACACCTACGTCACATCCTCACCGACCGGTGGGGGAGAGGGTCGGAGATATGGAAGAGCCTCGTCGCCTAGGCGGCAGGTACGAGCTCGGCGGCGTCCTCGGGCGCGGTGGCATGGCCGAGGTGTACCTCGGCCACGACACCCGGCTCGGCCGCACCGTCGCCGTGAAGACCCTCCGCACCGACATGGCCCGCGACCCCTCCTTCCAGGCCCGGTTCCGCCGCGAGGCGCAGTCCGCGGCCTCACTGAACCACCCGGCCATCGTCGCGGTCTACGACACCGGCGAGGACTACATCGACGGGATCTCCATCCCGTACATCGTCATGGAGTACGTCGAGGGCTCCACCCTGCGCGAACTGCTGCACACCGGGCGGCGGCTGCTGCCCGAGCGGGCGCTGGAGATGACCATCGGCATCCTGCAGGCCCTGGAGTACTCGCACCGGGCCGGCATCGTGCACCGCGACATCAAGCCCGCCAACGTGATGCTGACCCGGCAGGGCAACGTCAAGGTGATGGACTTCGGCATCGCCCGCGCGATGGGCGACGCCGGCATGACGATGACCCAGACCTCCGCGGTCATCGGCACCGCCCAGTACCTCTCCCCCGAGCAGGCCAAGGGCGAGACCGTCGACGCCCGCTCCGACCTGTACTCCACCGGCTGCCTGCTGTACGAACTGCTGACCGTCCGGCCGCCGTTCGTCGGCGACTCGCCCGTCGCGGTGGCCTACCAGCACGTCCGCGAGGAGCCCGCGCCGCCGTCCTCGTACGACCCCGAGGTGCGCCCCGAGATCGACGCGATCGTGCTCAAGGCGCTGGCCAAGGAGCGCGACTACCGCTACCAGTCGGCCGACGAGATGCGCGACGACATCGAGCGCTTCCTCGACGGCCTGCCGGTCGCCGCCGCCCAGCAGGCGGCCTACGGCATGGGCGCGGCCGGCTACGGCTACGACCAGGGCGGCAACCAGTACGACCCGTACGGCCAGACCAACGTGCTGCCCCAGCAGGGCGGCGGCCCGACCACCATGCTGCCGCCGGTCGGCAACCAGCAGCCCGCCCCCTACGGCGGCTACCAGGACAACGGCTACGGCGGCGGCAACGACGGGGACGGCTACGAGGGCCGCGGCAGCCGGCGGCGCGAGGAGCAGCCGAAGAAGAACAACACCTCCTGGATCGTGCTCGCCGTCGCGGCGGTGCTGGTCCTGGTCGGCGCGTTCTTCGTGGTGCAGTCCATCGTGAAGACCGGCGGCACGAACGCCGGGAAGAGCACCGTCCCGACCCTGACCGGCATGAGCCTGGAGGACGCGACGGCCGCCGCGAAGGCGCAGAGCGCCAAGCTCAAGGTGACCGCCGGGGACCCGGCCGCCGACTGCCCCGACCCGAAGATCCAGAAGGACCAGGTCTGCACCCAGAGCCCGGCCGCGGGCGGCCAGATGGCCGCCGACGGCACGATCACGGTGCACCTGGCCGCCGCCGCGGCCCAGGTCGCCGTCCCGGACGTCTCCGGCCAGGCCAAGGACGCCGCGAGCAAGACGCTCAAGGACAAGGGCTTCGACGTCAAGATCACCTACGCCAACGACGACAAGGTCGAGCAGGACAAGGTCATCTCGCAGGACGTCAAGGACAAGGCCGCCCCGGGCGCCACGATCACCCTGACGGTCTCCTCCGGCCTGCAGAAGGTCGCCGTGCCGAACGTGATCGGCAAGGCCGTGGACGACGCCACCCAGATCCTCACCACCGCCGGCTTCACCGTCACGCCGACCAACAAGATCGTCACCGACCCCACCCAGGCCGGCCAGGTCCTCGACCAGAGCGTGAAGAACACCCAGGCCAAGCAGGGCACCGCGATCACCATCACGGTCGGCCAGCTCGCCGACAAGGTCCCGATGCCGATCACCGAGGGCCACACCTACAAGCAGGTCATCGCCGACCTGCAGAAGAGCCACCTCCAGTCGGTGGTGGTGAACGGCGGCCCGCAGGACGACAACGCGATCGTGATCAAGAGCGACCCGCCGGCCAACACCCTCATCCCGCCGAACAGCACGGTCCAGCTGTGGACCAAGGCCGGCGACAAGACGCCGCCCGACCCCACCACGAAGCCGTAGCGCGGCGCGGCAGGGGAACGGCCGAGGGGCCGCACCGTTCGGGAGGAACGGTGCGGCCCCTCGGCCGTCCTGGCGGCGCGTCAGCGCCCGTCAGCGCAGCTCCGGCGGCGGGGTGCGCCTCGCGTCCACCGGGTCGACCCGGACCAGCTGCGCCCAGACCGCCATCCGGTACCGGGAGGTGTACACCGGCGTGCAGGTGGTCAGCGTCAGGTAGCGGCCGGGGCCGGTGAACGGCGAGCCCTCGGGGACCGGCGCCACCACGCCCACGTCGTACTTGGAGGTCTGCGGCAGCGTCCCGGCGACCCGGTAGACGTACCAGGAGTCCTTGGTCTCCACCACCACCGGATCGCCCGCCCCGAGCCTGTCCAGGTCGTGGAACTTCGCGCCGTGCCCGTCCCGGTGCGCCGCCAGCGCGAAGTTGCCCTCCGGGTCCCACGGCATCGCCGAGCGGTACGGCTCCTCGTACACGCCCGCCACGCCCTCGTTGAGCACCTCCGCGGTGGTGCCCATCCGGATCAGCGTCTGGTCGCCCTTCCCGAAGGCCGGCACGTGCAGGAAGCCCAGCCCGTCACCCGCCGCGTACTGCGGCACCGGGGCGGTGTCCCCCGGCGGCGCCGCCGGGCCGGACCAGCTGTTCCGGAGCTGGTCCCCCGCCCGCCCGGCCGCCCGCTCGGCCACCACGTCCGTCCACCAGAGCGAGTACCCGACGAACAGCGCCAGCACCAGCCCCAGGGTGATCAGCACCTCCCCGAGCAGCCCCAGGGCCACCCCCAGCCGTCCGCGCCGCTGCCGCCCGCCCCGAATGGCTGTGCCCATGGTGCCGTGCCTCGCTGCTCAGTGTTGCCCGGTCAGCGCCTCCGGCTGCCCCTGGCTCCTCGGCCGTTCCTCGACCATCTTGCCAAACACGATCAGTCTTCCCCGGGCACTGAACTCCGGCGTGCATGTCGTCATGGTCAGGTAGCGGCCCGGCGTGTTGAACGGCGAGCCCTTGGGGACCTTCTGGAGCACCGTCACGTTGCTCGGCGGGGTCTCCGGGATGCCGCCGGCCACCTCGTACGTGTAGTACGCCGTCGCGGTCTCCACCACGATCTTGTCGCCCGGCACCAGCTGGCCGATCTTCCGGAACGGCTGCCCGTGCGTGGTGCGGTGCGCGGCGACCGCGAAGTTGCCGTCCGGGTCGGAGGGCATCGCGGTGCCCGTGTAGTGGCCCACCAGGCCGTGGTCGAGCACCTTCTGCTTGTCGGTGCCCTCGGCGACCGGGTAGTCCAGGCCCAGCTTCGGAATGTGGATCATGGCGAAGCCCTCACCGGCCTCGAACTTGGTCTGCGGCGGCGGCGTGCTGCCGTTCGGCACCGGCTGCGCCCACTGCTTCTCCAGCTTGTTGCCGGCCGCGCTGGCGTCCCGGTCGGCCAGCACGTTGGTCCACCACAGCTGGTACGAGACGAACAGCAGCATCACCGCGCCGAGGGTGATGAACACCTCCCCCAGCAGCCGGGCCAGCACCACCCGCTTGCGCTCCGGCGGGCGCGGCGGCCGCGGCCCGGCGGGCCGGGCGGTGGCCCGGCGGCGCCCGGTGCCCGCCCCCCGGCGGCCGGCGTTGCGGCGGCGGTCCGCCCGGCCGCCCTCCGCGGCGGCCGGCCCGGGTATCGGCTCCGGTCCGGGCTCGACGTCCGACCCGGCGCCGGACGTGTCGGACAGCCGCAGCTTCAGGGTCTGCTCGGCGGGGGGCTCGTAGACGCCCCACTGCTCCGACTCCCCCAGCTCCTCGGGAACGCCCCCCTCCGGGCGCACGGAGGTCACCGCGTCAGCTCCGGCCGATGACCGGGGCGAGGCCCGCCGAGCGGTCCACCGCCTCCGGGTACCCGCACTCGGCGAGCCAGTTGGCGAGCATCCGGTGGCCGCCCTCGGTGAGCACCGACTCCGGGTGGAACTGGACGCCCTCGACCGGGAGTTCGCGGTGCCGCAGGCCCATGATCACGCCGCTGTCGGTGCGCGAGGTCACCACCAGCTCGGCGGGCACCGTGGCCGGGTCGACCGCCAGCGAGTGGTAGCGGGTCGCGGTCAACGGCGAGGGCAGGCCCGCGAAGACGCCGCCGTCCTCGTGCAGCACCGGCGAGGTCTTGCCGTGCAGCAGTTCGGGCGCCCGCCCGACCACCGCGCCGTGCGCGACCGCGATCGACTGCAGGCCCAGGCAGACCCCGAACAGCGGGAGTCCGGTCCGGGCGCAGTGGTTCACCATCTCCACGCACACCCCGGCCTCCTCCGGCGTGCCGGGCCCGGGGGAGAGCAGCACCCCGTCGTAGCCCTCGTCGCCGGACCGCGGCCGGGCGTCGGCCACGGTCAGCTCGTCGTTGCGGACCACCTCGCAGACCGCACCCAGCTGGTACAGGTACTGGACGATGTTGAAGACGAAGCTGTCGTAGTTGTCGACCACGAGGATCCGGGGCGTTCTGCCGGCGGAGGTCATCGCTACTCCTGGGATGCGGGTGCGTCGGAGGACGGAGGGGCTCGGAACGGTGCCGGGCTCAGCCGCCGTTGCCCTGGTCCACCGTCACGTTCCCGAAGGGGAGCAGCGGCTCGGCCCACGGGAAGACGTACTGGAACAGGACGTAGACCACCCCGAGGACGAGCAGCAGTGCGATCAGCGCGCGGACCGGCGCGGGGCCCGGGAGATGCCGCCAGATCCAGCCGTACATGGTGCTCCTCGGTGATTCGGGTCTGCACAAGCGTAGACGCCCGGCCCCCCGGCCCAGGAGGGTATCCGCGCAACGGGCGGATCGCGGGGGTCCGGGGCGGTCCGGGGCGGGGTCAGGGGGCGGAGGCGGCCCGCAGGTCGGCGGATCCGGTGTAGCCGGGCAGCGAGAGGTCCCCGCTCTCCTGGACCTTCCAGCCCAGCCCGTAGGCGGCCACGTAGCCCAGGTAGTTGCGGACGGTCGGGTCGGCGTCCACCGCGGAGCGCAGCGCCTCGCTCTTCCCGACCGCGCGGATCACGTACGGCGGCGAGTAGACCCGGCCCTGCAGCAGCAGGGTGTTGCCGACGCAGCGCACCGCGCTGGTGGAGACCAGCCGCTGGTCCATCACCTGGATCCCCTCGGCGCCGCCCCGCCACAGGGCGTTGACCACCGCCTGGATGTCCTGCTGGTGGATCACCAGGTCGTTGACGTCCGGCTCGGGGACGCCCGGGATCCGCGCGGTGGCGTTCGGCGGGGCGTCGTCCAGGGTGACGGTCAGCCCGGGCCCGCGCAGCCCGTCCAGTCCGGCGGCCTGCTGCAGCTCGGCCAGCCGGGCGGCGTCGTCCGGGCTCTGCCCCTGCTGCTGGGCCAGCCGGTCGGCCCGGTCCCGGTCGGCGGAGACCTGCTCGGACAGCTGCTGGTTCTGGGTGGAGCGCTGCTGTATGACGTCGCTCAGCTTGAGCAGCGAGTTGTCGGTGCGCAGATCGGTGCCGTGCGCGGTCTCCGCGCTGACGTAGAACAGCAAACCGGCGAGCGCGAAGACGGTGCAGGTCAGGGCACGTCCGACAATTCGCCCACGCCGGGGGCGCGGAGCGGGGGACGGCGAAGAAATCGTGGAATCAGGCACCGTACCCTTATCTCCTTATGACCCGGCGAGCCACTACGCTAACGGACGCCGGTGGCATGTGCGGAGGACCAACCGTACGGACCGGCCCACCATTTGCCGCCCGCCCACGCTGACCCACCCGCGCGGTCACAGCGCATCGACAGGAGAACCCCTCGTGCCGAAGTCTCGACTCCGCAAGAAGGCCGATTACACGCCGCCTCCGAGCACCGCGACGGCCGTGAAGATCAGTTCCGGCCGGAGCTGGGTGGCACCACTGATGCTGGTGTTCTTCCTGGTCGGCCTGGTCTGGATCGTCACCTACTACGTGACCAGTGGTGACTGGCCGATCGGCAGCTGGGGCAACTGGAACATCCTGGCCGGTTTCGGCTTCATCGCCGCGGGCTTCGGCGTCTCCACGCAGTGGAAGTGACGCCGGGCCGAACCGCCCGGCGGGCCCCGGCCCGATCCGTCCCCGCAGCACCCGCCCCGCACCGCTCCGGCCGCCGCGCCGGAGCGGTGGCCGGGCTGCCCGGAGCCGGGTCGTGACGGAGCGTCCGAACGTTTATCCACAGGGTTGTCCACAGTGGGGAAAACTTCGCCCTGCCTGTGGATAACTCGCAACGCGGCAGCATAACGCGCGTAGAGCCGGGAAATCCAATCGGAGGGCGCCCCCGGCGCCCGCCGCCTGTGCACAACCTCACCCCGGCAGGCGCGCCGTCCCGACCAACAGCATCAGCAGGATCAGCACCAGCCCCCCGGCCACCGTCAGCCCCTGCACCTGGTTCCGGCGCTCCCGCGGGGCGTAGAACATGCCGACGGCCACGGCCGCGCCCATCACCAGGCCGCCGACGTGCGCGCGCCAGTCGATCGTGATCGTGTCGGCCCCGACCGGGCCGTTCCCGTTCAGGGCGAAGGTGAGCACCAGGTTGACCACCAGCAGCGCGATCACCGGCTGCATGGGCGTCCTGGTCACCTTGAACAGCACCGCGGTGGCCCCCAGCAGGCCGAAGATCGCACCGGAGGCCCCGACCGTGAACATGTCCTGACCGATCAGCAGGTAGGCGAACGCGTTGCCCGCCAGTCCGGCCAGCAGGTACAGGGCCAGGAACCGCAGCCGGCCGAGCACCCGCTCCAACTGCGGTCCGAGCACCCAGAGCGAGAACATGTTCATCGCGACGTGCAGCAGCCCGCCGTGCACGAACGTCCCGGTCAGCAGCCGGTACCACTCCGTCGGCCCTTCGGCCACACCTGCCCGCGCCCCCCACACCGACGCCGCGCTGCCCATCCCCAGCCGGAGCTGCCAGTCGGGCGCCAGGTACTGGGTGAGCAGGAACACCGCCAGGTTGATCCCGATCAGCACCTTGGTGACCAGCGCCCCGTCACCGATCGCCAGCAGCGCACCGGCCGAGGTCCTGGGCCGCTGCCGGGCCCGCTCCTGCCGGGCGTCGGCGCCGTGCACGCAGTCCGGGCACTGGAAACCCACCGCGGCGGGCACCATGCACTCCGGGCAGACCGGCCGCCCGCACCTGGCGCAGCTCACCCCGGTCTCCCGCTCGGGGTGGCGGTAGCAGCCGGGCAGCCCGCTCCCCCGCCCCTGGCCGTCCGCCGACGTCGGCCGCACGGGCTCCTCCGGATGCATCGCCGCTCTTCCTCCTCAACGAAACGGTCCCGGCGCCGCCCGCCGTCGAGGACGGGGCACCGCCGGGACCGCCCAGGCTACTGCGCGCGGCCCCCGCGGGGAGGGCCGACGCGGAGCGGGCCTCAGCCGCGCGAGACGACCACCTGCTGGATCACCACGTCCTGGACCGGGCGGTCGTACGGCTTGGTGGTGGCGGTGGTGGCGATCGCGTCCACGACCTTCCGGCTGGCCTCGTCGGTGACCGCGCCGAAGATGGTGTGCTTGCCGGTCAGCCAGGTGGTCGGGGCGACCGTGATGAAGAACTGCGAGCCGTTGGTGCCCGGGCCCGCGTTGGCCATCGCCAGCAGGTAGGACTCGGTGAAGGCGAGGTCCGGGTGGAACTCGTCGGCGAACTTGTAGCCCGGGCCGCCGGTGCCGTTGCCCAGCGGGTCGCCGCCCTGGATCATGAAGCCCTCGATGACCCGGTGGAACACCGTGCCGTCGTACAGCGGCTTGGCGGCCAGCTCGCCGGTCTCCGGGTTCTTCCACTCGCGGGTGCCCTCGGCCAGCTCCACGAAGTTGGCGACGGTCTTCGGCGCGTGGTTCGGGAAGAGCTTGACCACGAT
The DNA here is from genome assembly GCF_039529925.1 of Kitasatospora saccharophila. Taxonomy (NCBI): domain Bacteria; kingdom Bacillati; phylum Actinomycetota; class Actinomycetes; order Kitasatosporales; family Streptomycetaceae; genus Kitasatospora; species Kitasatospora saccharophila. Next base: position 13,640 of record NZ_BAAANS010000098.1, read on the forward strand.
GTCACCGTGGTTGGTCTTCAGGGTGGCGGTGAGTTCCTGGGCCACGAGACGTACCTTCCTGTTTTCTACTGACTATCCGAGGAATCATCCCACGCGGCTCGCGGACGGCTCAGCCGAAGGTGCCCGGCGGGCGGGCCCGAGGCATGATCTCCTATCAGGTGGAAAGGTGCAGACCGGACAACGCCGGACACCCGCCGAGAAGGAGAAGCCCGTGAGCCGTACGGACACCGCGCGTGAGACCGCCGGACGGGCGAAGGACGCCGTCGCGCCCTACGCCGTCTCCGCCAAGGAGGCCGCCCTGCACTACGCGGAGGAGGCCAGGCAGGCCCTCGGCCCCAGGCTGGAGGCGCTCGGCCCGAAGGCCGCGGCCGCCGGGGCACAGGCCAAGGCGGGCGCCGGCCAGGCCGCGCAGGTCGCCCGGGTGCAGTACGTCAAGCACCTCGCCCCGCACCTGGAGCACGCCTTCACCAGCCTCCCCCCGGAGACCCAGAAGGCCGCGCTCCGGGCCGTCCACCGGGCCCAGGAGGCCGCCCTGGCCGCCAAGCTGTCGGCCGGGCAGGCCGCCGGACAGGCCAGGGCCACCGTGGTGCCCAAGGTCGCCGAGACCTTCCAGGCCGCCAAGGACACCGTCACCCCGATCGCCCAGGAGGCGCAGCACCGCGGCGCCGCCGCCGTCACCGCGCTGCACGGCAACGTCAGCGCCGCCGAGATCGGCGCGCTGGCCGCGAAGAACGCCAAGAAGCAGCACCGCAACAGCTGGGCCACCGGCCTCGCGGTGGCCGGCACCCTGGCGGTCGGCACCGGCGTGCTGGCCTGGCAGTGGTACCGCAAGCAGAACAACCCGGAGTGGCTGACCGAACCCCCGGCGCCGGTCACCCCGCCGGACGCCGTCCCGGCCGGCGCCTCGCCCGCCCCCGCGGCCGACGCGGCCCCCGTGGCCGACACGGTCACCGGGGTCTCCGCCGCGACCGCGCCGACCCCCGGCAGCGCCGCCGGCGCCCCGGTCGGCGGAGCGGTGCTGAACGGCTCCGTCCCCCACGAGGAGCCCGACGCCGCCGAGGACCGGTCGGCCGACCCCGAGCACGCCGACCCCGAGCACGCCGACGACGACCGCCCCAAGCCGCACGACCCGCGCAAGCCGCACTGAGCGCGTCCCGGCCCGCGCGTGCGCAGACGGAACGGCCCCCGACCCGGAGTACCGGGTCGGGGGCCGTTCGGTGATCGTGGAGCCTAGGGGAGTCGAACCCCTGACATCTGCCATGCAAAGACAGCGCTCTACCAACTGAGCTAAGGCCCCGAGCAACGGGGGATAGCCTACCCGCTCCCGGGCAGCCGCCCACGCGGGATTCGGACCGGCCGCGGCCCGTGCTCCGCGGGCCGGTCCGAGAAGACTTCGCCAGTCGGCGCTCAGCGGCCGGCCGGGACCGGGTCGGTCGCCTCGGTCCACAGGTCCTGCTCGGCGCGGTCCGCCTGGACCTGACGGTAGACAAAGAAGCCGCCGAGGGCGACCAGGGCGACCAGGAGGAGCTTCTTCACCGTGGGACCTCGTCCTTCTTGCTTGCTTGGATGTGTGAGAACGAACCAGCGGTCAGGGTGCAGACCGCCCTGGGGCCGATGATACACACCGGTAACCCGTTCAAGAGCGGCCCCCGCCACCGCCAACCGACCGATCCGCGACCGGCTTTGACGCCCCACCATCAGTGCGATCGTCCGACCGCCGGTCCACCCCGCGGATCACCGCCAGACCGCCGTCCAGGTCCACCGTCGAACGCGGCGGGGCGCCCTCGCCGTCCTCGTCCCGGAGCATCAGCGTGGTCCTCCGCTGCTCCAGCTCGGCCTGCTTCCCGGCCGCGAACTGGGCGTGCAACTGCTCGAACCCGGTCGCCGAGACCTGCCCCTCCCGGCCCGTCCCGCGCCAGGGCACCCAGCGGCTCCGGCTGGCCCGCAGCGCGACCTGGTCCACGAACGCCAGCACCACCAGCGCGCAGACCAGGCCCGGCAGGCTCATCGCCCAGAAGACGCTCATGCCCCGACAACGCGCCCGGGCGCGCCGCCGTTCCCGCCCGGCGGCGCGCCCGGACCCTCCGGCTACCGGCTACCGCCGACGCCGCCGCCCCCGCAGCAGGTGGGCCACGTCCCGGCGGATCGCCCGGACGTCCTCGGCCAGGGCGTCCTGCCGGGCGTCCATCGCGTCGATCCGGGTCTCCTGCCGGGAGATCCGCTCACCGATCGCGGTGATCAGCACCCCCTGCGCCTCCAGCCGCCGCTCGATCGACCCGACCGACACCACCAGGCCCCCGACCACCATCGGCAAGTCCTCCAGCGTGAACGCGTACTCCGGCTCCTCGACGTACGGCGGGACCACCGGCCCGTCCTCCTCCGGCGGGTACGCCCCGAACGACTCCAGACCGTCGATCCGCCGCCGCCAGGCCGCCACCGCCGGGCTCCGCCGACCCGCCTCGTACTCGTCCCAGCGCAGCTCGCTCCACCGCCGCCACGGCCGCGCCCGGAAAGCGTGCACCACCGGGGGCTGCACCACCGGCCGGGCCGCCTCCTCCACCGCGTCCAGCAGCCGCCCGCGCACCCGCCGGGCCACCTCGCTGTCCCGCAGCAGCATCGCGACGTTCAGCACGGCCCGCCGCGAGTAGAGGGCCACGCCGTTGCCACCGCCCTGCGGGCGACCGTAGGGGTTGTCCACAGGCGGGGCGGGGACGTAGGGGGTTCCGTCACCTCCTCCGGTGTCGCTGACCTGCCAGAGTTTCATGTTGAAGCTCTGGTTCTCGTTTTCCACAGGGTGCGCCGGTCGCTCGGCCTCCTCGGGCCGCCGGTCACCCCCCTGCGGGCCGCTGACCTGCCAGCCGTTCGTTTTGAACGGCTGGTTCGCGGGGTTATCCACAGGCTTGAGCACGGTGTACCCGTTGCCCTCCAACTCCTGCCGGTGGCGCCGGAGCAGGGTCCGGATGGTCTTCTCGCTGACCTCGAAGTAGTCCGCCACCATCCGCGTGGTGACGTACAGCCCGTCGGGCAGCAGGACGAGGGCCTTGACCTCGTCGAGGACTTCGGTGCGCTCGCACAGGCCGCTTCGGAGCGTCCTGGATTCGAGCAGCGCGGCTTCCATGGACATGGGTTGCCTCACAGGGTGAATGAAGACATGACGTGGGAACCGCCCGGGTGCCCGGGGCGGGCGGGGCCGGATCATCCGCCGACCGGAGCAGAGGTCGCGCTACGTCCCACGTCACCCAGTGACCGGCTCTGTCGGCCGGCCATCCACGACTTCACATCGGTTTCGAGTCAGCTCACCCTGTGTTGCCTCTGCGCACCGGGCCCAACGAGCGGGCGGCCGGGAGGTCACGGGGCGGAACACGTCGAAGGCCCCGATCACCAGGTGATCGGGGCCTTCGCGCCGGTGGGCCTAACAGGACTTGAACCTGTGGCCTCTTCCTTATCAGGTGATCACTCTCGCGGCTCTCCACCTGTGTCTGGCCCCTATATAGAGGTCAGCCGTGCACTGTTGTCACGGTCCGTCTGCTCGGGTGCGCTGGTGTTGGCGTACTGCGTTGGCGTACGCCAACACGTCACACCAGGGTGGGGCTGCTGTCGGCTACAGTCGCAGAGGAACCTTGCCGCACGTACGGCGAAGTTGTGTCTCGAAAAATGGGTCTGGCCCCGGTTGCAGCCGGGACCAGACCCTGTGCGAGGCGATGGGCCCGGCCGAACTGCTACCGGCCGGGCCTACTTACTGCCCGTACCGTTGCCGCCCGTCCCCATGTTCATGCCTAATGCATGAGCCTCGCCATCTGCTCGGCGATCGAGACCAAGAGCCCGAGCGCGCCGATACCAACCAGCCACCAATCAGGGCTGTCGATCCTCCTGCGCGGCCTCCGCGACCTTCTCGCCATCTGCCAGACCCCTCCCACTCGGCCCCGAAGGGCTAGCCCCTCCGAGGTGCGGCACGGACCCAAACGAGCCCGAAACGAGGAGAGCGGCGGGAGCTGACGATCAGAAGGTTAGCGTTCGCGGGATGCCCAAGCGGCACGACGGCAAGGTGGTACCACGTGGGTTGGAGCTTATAAATCGGCGGGGATTTCATTCTTGTGAGACGACTTCGTTTCGCAGGGTGGTATTTGCGCCCCGCTGCCTCCGCAGCCCGCCAGAGACCCTCTGTAGCGCCTCGGCGTGTCGTTCGAGCGTGCATGTGATGTCTGCCACACAGGGGCTATGCAGGTGGGCTTGATCCGCTTTGACGGACACTCCTGGTCGAGGGCTTCGGCCTCGGAAGGATGATGTCCATCATGGAGAGCATGGGGAAGAAGCCGAGGCCCAGACGCTCGTTCACGCCGGAGTTCAAGGCTGAGATCGTCGACCTTTGCCGGCGCGGTGACCGGTCCGTCGGTCAGATCGCGAAGGACTTCGACCTGACCGAGACCGCGGTGCGGGACTGGGTGCGCCAGGCCGAGGTGAACATCGGCGAGCGGAACGGTCTGACCAGTGACGAGCGCGAGGAACTGGCCCGGCTGCGGCGGGAGAACCGCCGCCTGCGCGAGGACGTGGACATCCTCAAGCGCGCCACGGCTTTCTTCGCGAAGGAGACCCGGTGACGGTCCACCCGTTCATCGAGGCGGAGAAGCAGGCGGGTCACAACGTCAAACGGGCGTGTGAGCTGCTCAAGGTCTCCCGTGCCGCCTTCCACGCCCGCCGCAACAGCCAGCCCGCTCCCCGCGCCGTCCGCGACACTGAGCTGACCTCGAAGATCACCGAGATTCACGCGGACTCCCGGGGAAGCTACGGAGCCCCACGCGTCCGCGCCCAGCTCCAGCAGCGCGGAGACCGGTGCGGACGGCGCCGCGTCGCCCGGCTCATGCGCCAGGCAGGAATCGAGGGCCGGCACCGCCGACGACGCCACCGCACCACGATCCCCGACCCGAACGCCGCCACGCGACCGGCCTGGTCCTGCGCGACTTCCGGCCCGATCCGACCGGCCTCGACGCACGCTGGTGCGGCGACATCACCTACATTCCGACCGAGGAGGGCCGGCTCTACCTGGCCACCGTCATCGACATCGCCTCCCGCCGCGTCGTCGGTTGGGCCACCGCCGACCACCTGCGGACAGAGCTGGTCACCGAAGCTCTCCGAACCGCCTACCGAACCCGCCGCCCCAACGGCCCGGTGATCTTCCACTCCGACCGCGGCTGCCAATACACAAGCCGTGAATTCGCCTACCTGGCAGGGGAGCTCGGGCTCCGCTTGTCGGTCGGCCGGACCGGTCAGTGCTGGGACAACGCCCTCGCCGAGTCGTTCTTCGCCACTCTCAAGCGGGAACTGATCGGAGACCGACGATGGCCAAGCCGGACCGCCACCCGCTCCGCGATCTTCGAATGGATCGAGGGCTGGTACAACATACGCAGGTTGCACAGCAGTCTCGGCTATCGCAGCCCCGCTCAGTACGAGAACGCCCTGCCGGCCTGACCAACACACCGAGGGTGTCCATCAAAGCGGAGCAAGCTCAGGGGTGCGGCGCATCCCGCTCAAAGACACCCGGCACACCACGGCCAGCCTGCTGGCCGCGCTGGAGGTTCACCCGAACGATGCGCAGAAGATCCTCCGGCACGCCCGGGTGACCACCACGCTCGGGATCTACACCCATGTGCCAACCGCCACACAGCGCGCCGCCGCCTCCGCACTGGACGAGCGCTTCCGAGAGCTGCTGGACCGGGCCCCCGGGTACCTGAGGTCGCTCTCCGCCAGGAAATCAGCTCTGCACCTGTTCTACAGGCATCTCGCCGCCTGCCATAGGCGTTGGGAGAAGCCTCAGAAGCGATTCCCAAACTGATGGACACGGCTGCTGCTCGAACCTTCGTACGCATCAGCCTCGTTCGGGTGATCGCTCCGCAGCTGGCGCATGGAAGA
>NZ_BAAANS010000099.1:0-19190 GCF_039529925.1 Kitasatospora saccharophila
TCGCCCTCGTCCGCCACACCCTCGACGACCAGGGCCGACAGACCCGAAAACACCACGCCCACAAGATCGTTGACATCACGCACACCGTGCCAACGACGGCCGTCACACTTGGTCACCACCGATTACGGGACAGAGCCGTTCAATGGACAGCCCCGGTTCGAGCTGAACATGAACGCCCACCTCAACTTGACCGCCGCCGCGGCGGCCCCGCTGCCCGGCCCACGCAGCGGCGAGCCGGCCACTGTCTGACGAAGACGACGAAGACGAAGACGAGGCGTGTTCACTCAGGTGGTGACCGGCTGCCCGCTGGAGGGCTGCGTCGGTTCAGTTGCGTTCAGTAGTCAGGGGGCTCCAGTCCTGCCGCGCTGCCCACTGTGCGAAGGTCGTCGTGGTCAGGCCGTAGGCGGCGGCGTGGTGGGGGCGTGCGGGGTAGCCGACACGGTCGTTCCAGCGCTCGCCGAACGCTGCGGGTGCACCGTTTCGCTGCGTCATCTCTTCCAAGGAGATGAAGTCGGTGGTGACCTCGCGGCCGATGGCCCGGGAGAGGATGTCGGCCATCTGCGGGTAGGTCAGCGCATCGCCGGCCAGCTCCACCTCGGCCTCGTGGAACCTGTCGGGCTCGGCGACCGCGGCGGCGACAGCGGCACCCAGGTCGTCGGCGCAGATGAGCGCCAGCTCGGTCTGCGGGCTCATGGCGGTGACCAGCTTGCCGTCAGGCAGCTCGGGGGCCATGTACTCCCGGCGGGGCAGGAGCAAGTTCTCCATGTACCAGGCAGGCTTGAAGATGGTCCAGCGCGGCAGCCCTGAGCGCCGGATCGCTTCCTCGGTCGCTTCCTTCTGGTCCCAGTACTCCTTCATCACCGGATCGTTGATCTCGAAGTCCGGGTGCTGGGCACGCCACCTGGTCGCCGACACCGACGTGTGCAGGAGCTGGGTGATGCCGGCGCGCTGGGCCGCGGTGACGATATTGCCGGCCTGGCGGCTCTCGGCGGGGTCGGCCCGGTCGATACTGGCCAGCTGCACCGAGAAGACCGCGTCGTGTCCGGCGCCGGCCGCTTCCAGAGAGGCGACGTCCTCCAGGTCCCCGGTGGCCAGGACGGCGCCCAGGGCGGCCAGGGCCCGGGCGGGAGCCGAGGAGGGGTTGCGCACCAACGCAGTGACGGGGTGTCCCGCGCCCAGGAGCGCGCGGGCGACAGCGCCGCCCTGCATTCCGGTCGCCCCGGTGACCAGCACCTTGGCCTTGTCGTGGGATGTCATGGTGAGCCTGCTTTCGGTTGATCGTGCGTTCTGGGATCTGGATAGGGGAGGGCCGGACCCGACATGGCATCGCCAGGGCGGGCGTGGCCCGGGGTCTGGGGTCTCGTCTCAGAACACGAGCACGGGGCGGCCCCGCACTCCGCCTTCCTCGATGAGCCGGTGTGCTTCGGTGACCTGTTCGAGCGGGTAGGTTCCCGCGACGCGGAGCGTGAGGGTGCCGGATTCGGCCTGGTCGCGCAGCCGCGTCAGCGCGGCTGTGTCGCGGATGCGGTCGTAGACGAAGACGGGGAACCAGCGCACGCCCCGGTCGGTGGCACCGGTGAACCCCTTGAAGGTGGCGATCCCGCCGCCGTCGCGCACCGCTGCGGCCACCGCCTCGCCCACCGACCCGCCGTCGATGACTCCGTCCGCACCGTCGGGGCGCAGCCGGCGGACCGCGTCGGGGAAGTCGTCCCCGCGGGGGAGCACGTGATCGGCGCCCAGGTTCGTGACGAGGTCTCGGTCCTTGTCCGCCGCGTCGGCGATGACCGTCAGCCCGGCTGCCTTGGCCAGCTGCACGGCGTAGCCGCCGATCCCGCCGGCGGCGCCGGTGACCGCCACCGTCGCTCCCGGGGCCAGGGCCAGCGCGTCCAGGCCCATCTGTGCGGTCAGTGCGGCCATCAGCAGGGTCGAGGCGGCCGTCAGGTCGACTCCCTCGGGTGCGCGGACCACCGATTCCGCCGGCACGACCACGTACTGTGCCTGTCCGCCCTGGTCCAGCTTCGGCTCCGTGATCGCGACAGCCTCAGTGCCGAGGGCCAGCTCCGGACGTGTGCCCTGCCCGACCTCGTCGATCGTCCCGGCGATCTCCCACCCCACGACGTACACGTCCGAGGGCGGGTTCATCTCCGGGCTGTACTGGGCGGAGAGCCCGGTGCGGATGTTGACGTCGGCCGGATGGACGGCGGCCGCGGCCACCTTGATCCGTACCTGCCCCGGTCCGGCGTGCGGTTCGGGCAGCTCCAGCACCCGCATGACCTCGCTGCTGCCGAACTCGGTGAAACCTACGGCCTTCACTGCGCCACCTCACTGTCGGAATCAAGCACCCCCCAACCCGAGACGTAGATGTTCCGGGTACTCGGCGACGTTAACAGCCCGGCTATACTCGAAACAAATCGGTCCTAGTTCGCGAGGAGAGCCCCATGCCACAACCCGGCGCACAGCTACGGCGGCCTTCCGGCCTCTCCGGACCGCCCCGCGATCCCGCCCGGGACGCCCGGATCCTGCACGCCGCGACGGAGCTGCTCGCCGAGGGCGGTTACCCGGCCATGACCATGGACAAGGCCGCGGCACGGGCCGGGGTGGGCAAGGCGACCGTGTACCGACGCTGGCCCTCGCGCGCCGAACTCGCCGCGGAAGCCCTCGGCCACGCCGGACTCGCCGACGACGTCATACCGGTCATCATCGGCAGCGGGCATCTGCGCGACGAACTCCTCGCCACCCTGGCCAGCGCCATCGGCGACCAGGACACCTCCCGGGTCGACCTGGTCTCGGCCCTGCTCGACACCGCTCGCCAGGAGCCGGAGCTGTGCAGCCTCATCCGCGTGCGCTACGTCGAGTCCCTGCACCAGGCACTCGCCGGCGTGCTCGACCACGCGGCGCAACGTGGCGACCTGCCCTCCCGACCCGACCAACCACAGGGCGGACACGCGATCGCGGTCTCCGCCGCCATCGCCCTCCTCGTCCACTGGGGAGTCGTCCACGACCGCCCGATCAATGACGAGGACATCGCGCAGATCGTCGACGGCGTTCTCATGCCCCTGCTCCGATAGCCCCGGGGCCGCGCCGTGCCCGTCAGCCAGTGAGCGGTGATGTCGACCGCGACGAGGCGTCATCTGGTTGATCACGCGGGATTCGCTCGACCGACTTGCACCCGCCGCTTCGTCGTCTCGCATAAACAACCCTTTGCCCGAGCAAGACCGAAAACGCTTCGCCGGACCGCCGCCTGGCCCGCTTTCGTTCTCAGAACCCGTTCTCACTCAAAAGTGGCGCGGACCTCCTTCTGAGACTTGCATTGTGCGAAGATCCGGTCTCATGACGGACCCTCAGCAGCCCTCCCCGACCGGCCGGTCGGACGCGGACGACGTCGAAGCGCACGCCTGCCCGAAGTGCGAAGTCCAGCCCGGATCACCGTGCCGCTCGCGCGGCGGCGCCGTCGCCTCCGCCTACCACACCCGCCGCTTCACCCTCGTGCTCCGGCTGAAGAAGGCACTGCGCGTACCCACCCCAGCCGACCGCGGGCCGGGCCGGCCGTGGCGGCCGGGCACCCCACCCCCGGCCCCGGCCGACCCGGACCTGCCGGGCGCGGACATCCGCATCGGCTACGCCCGCTGCTCGACCCTCGGCCAGGAACTCGACTCCCAGCTCGACGCGCTCGCCGGACACGGCATCCCCCGGGACAAGATCTTCAGCGAGAAGATCAGCACCCGCGTACGGGTCCGGCCCCACTTCGAGGAGGCGCTGCGGACCGCGCGGGAGGTCAAGGCCCACGCCCCGCACTGCCGGGTCATCTTCACCGTGTACGAGATGAAGCGCCTCGGCCGTGACGCCGCCGAACTCACCGCGCTCGCCGACCATCTCACCGCCCACGGCCTCATCCTGGAGATGCTCGCCGGACCCCTGCCCGGCCTCTACGACCCCACCGGGCCGGGCAAGTTGCTGTTCGCGTTCTTCGCCGCGATGGCGGAGACCGAGCGAGAGAACATCCGCGAGTCCACCTTGGAAGGGCTCGACACCGCCGCCCGCAAGGGCAAGCACGGGGGCCGGCCCCGGGTCATCACCGACGACATGCTCCACACCGTCCTCCGGCGCCGCGCGGCTGGCGAGTCCGTCGAGCAGATCCAGCCCGACCTGTTCATCCCCACCGGCAAGCGCAAGGGCCACAACCCCTCGGTGGCCAGCATCTACCGGGCCCTCGCCGAGCACGCCAAGCGCGAGGCGTACCCCGAAGCCATCGAGCAGGCCCACGCCGCCCTCGACGCCCTCCGGGCCGACGACATCCCCGGGCCCCGCCCCGTACCGTCTGACCGAGCGGCACTCTGATCACAGAGCGCTACTTGTCACTTCGCGGCAGCTTCGGGAGAACAGGGCCCAGTACGCGGCGTTGAAGGAAGCGAACCTCATCACCCGCAAGGGCGGCGGAAGGAAGGGCTTCGTCTTCCTGACGCTGTCCGGCGATGCACTCGCCCCCAACCAGACCCTCGGCTGGCGCCTGCAGAAGTTCTGGGGTGGGGAAGCGGTCTACCAGCCCTAGGAGAACGACCCGGAGATGATGACCCTGCTGCGGTCGCTCGGCCGCCCGGCCGTCGTCACGACGCTCCTGAACCTGGCCGACGGCCGGCCGCACAGCACCGCACCGTCGCTGGCGCACGTGCTCCTGGGCAGAGCGCTCGGCGAAACCGCCGACGCCACCGTCCACTACATGTCGCCGATCCCACCGGCGCGCATCGAGTCCGTCGCCTTCCCCGGCGACCCGGCCTTCGACCTGCTCGGCCTCCCCGGCACGTAAGCGGATGGAGGAGCGCCTGCCCCAGGTGAAGTGGGCCGCCAACAGGACAGCCCGGCACGGGGTACGGGGGCTGTGCGCAGAGTGGTCGCAGGGGCGGACCGTCACGCAGAGCAACTATCCCGGTCGAAGCGCCCCCGCATCACCGGAGCCGCCCGGCAGTCAGGGGTGACGTCCCACAGACTTCTCTCCTGACGCCACACCGCCATCCGACAGACCGTCAGCAGTGGCCAAGTTTCGCCACGCAAGCGGGATTTCTGCCAAAATGATGACCGGAAATCGCTTGTCGCAATTCCGCACCGACTACCGAGAGTGACGATAGAATCGGGCGAATCGGACCAAGTCAAGGGGGCCACCCCTGGAATCCGGGGGGCCTGGTCCCAAACTGGTCCCAAACAGCATACGAACCGATTTTCACGGTCCCTGACGCCCCGTCATACAAAAGGCCGTTGACCTGGGATTTCTCCCGGCCAACGGCCTTTCCGACTCACGTCGGGACGACAGGATTTGAACCTGCGACCCCTTGACCCCCAGTCAAGTGCGCTACCAAGCTGCGCCACGTCCCGTGGTCGTCTGCCCGGTGGCCCTCGCGGGCTCCTTGGCTTTCTGACCTCGTCCCCGATCTCTCGGCGACGTGGAAAACAATACAGCACGTCGGGGGGTGCTCGCTGCCAGGTTTCGGGGTGCGGCGGGTGGGTGGGGTCAGGGTGTGGGGTGGCGGGCGTCGTAGCGGAGGAAGCCGGGGCGGCGGGCGGCGAGGTAGAGGACGGCGGCGACGCAGGCGAGGCCGCCGGTGAGGATGGAGAGGGTGGGGGTGGTGAGGGTGGCGACGGTGCCGGATTCGAAGTCGCCGAGGCGGGGGCCGCCGGCGACGACGACGATGAAGACGCCTTGGAGCCGGCCTCGCATCTCGTCGGGGGCGGCGACCTGCATCATCGTGTTGCGGAAGATCATCGAGACGGTGTCGGCGCAGCCGGCCGCGGCGAGCAGGAGCAGGCCGAGCGGGAGGTTGCGGACGAGTCCGAAGGCGGCGATGGCCAGGCCCCAGGCGGCGACGGAGGCGAGGACGGCGACGCCGTGGCGGTGGATGCGGCCGATCCAGCCGGAGAAGAGGCCGCCGGCGAGGGCGCCGACGGCGGGGGCGGCGGCGAGCAGGCCGACGGTGCCGGCGTCGCCGCCGTAGAAGGGCAGGACGATCGCGGGGAAGAGGGCGCGCGGCAGGCCGAAGATCATCGCGGCGAGGTCGGCGGCGAAGGAGGTCCGCAGGTTGGGCTGGCCGCGCAGGAAGCGCAGGCCGTCGAGGACGGTGGCGCGCTTGCCGGTGGTGCTCTGCGGGAGCATCGCGGGCAGGCGCCACATCGCGTAGAGGGTGGCGGTGAAGGCGACGGTGTCGACCAGGTAGGCGCTCTGCACCCCGTACGCGGCGATGGCGACGCCGCCGAGCAGCGGGCCGACGGTCTGGCCGAGGTTCATGCCGATGGTGTTGAGGGCGTTGGCGGCGGGCAGCTGCTCGCGCGGGACGAGTCGCGGGATCATCGAGGAGCGGGCGGGCGAGCTGACCGCGAAGAAGCCGCCCTGGAGCGCGACGGCGGCGTAGAGCAGGGGGATGGAGCCCAGGTGGAGCAGGGCCTGGGCGGCGAGCAGGGCGGAGACGGCGGCGAGGCCGGCGGAGCCGATCAGGCCGAGGCGGCGGCGGTCGACGCGGTCGGCGATGGCGCCGCCGTACAGGCCGAAGACGACCAGCGGCACCAGGGAGAAGAGTCCGACCAGGCCGGTGAGGAAGGCGGAGCGGGTGAGGGCGTAGACCTGGATGCCGACCGCGAGGGCGGTCATCTGCTGGCCGATCGAGGAGACCGTCTGTCCGAACCAGAGCCGCCGGTAGTCGGGGCTGCGGCGCAGCGGGGTGAGGTCGGCGAAGGCGCCGCGGGTGAAGCGGCGCAGTCCGGACGCGGCGGGCGGGGACGGTCGGGAGGGCGTTTCGGTTGGCACCCCGCCATGCTCGTTCAGGCGTTCGACGGCCGTGCGGGCGGGGTGGGCTCGGACATCTGGCGCAACAAACGGCCGCGGCCGGGCCGGTGCGGCGGGGTCAGCGCAGCAGGGTGCGGGTGAGGAGTTCGGCGAGCCGGTCGTCGAGCGGGTCGCCGGTGGCGAGCAGCCGGTACCAGAGGAGGCCGAAGGCGAGGTCGACGGCGGCGGTGGGGGTGAGTTGGGGGGCGAGCGCCCCGGCGGCGTGGGCGCGGGCGGTGAGGACGCCGAGCGCTTCGCGGCGGGGGGTGAGCAGGGTGCGGTGGAAGCGCTCGCCGAAGGCGGGGTCGATCTGGGCCTCGGCCATCAGGGCGCGCAGGGCGTCGGTGGTGGGCGGGGTGGCGGCGGCGAAGGTGGCGGCGAGGAAGCCGTGCAGGTCGGCGGCGTGGTCGCCGGTGTCGGGCAGCGGGATGTGCTGCCGGGCGTGCGCGGTGACGGCTTCGAGCAGGACGTCGGCCTTGCCGGGCCACCAGCGGTAGAGGGTCTGCTTGCCGGTGCCGGCCCGGGCGGCGATGCCCTCCACGGTGAGGCGCGCGTACCCGGCCTCGCCGAGCAGTTCGTACGCGGCGGCGAGGATCGCTCGGCGGCTCTCCTCGCTGCGTCGACGCCCTGGACGCACCGGAGTTGACCCATCGTCAGTTTCCTCGGCCATCCCGGCCACCTCCACCACTCCGATCGACCCGTCCGGTCCGTTCGGCTTCCGCGCCGACCCCCGGCCCGATCCTCGATTCGCTTGCCCGTTCACGGGGACCACGCTACCGTAATTCGAGACGAGACGTCGCGGTTCGAAATTGGAGCCGACCGGCTCTCGTCCCACCGAGGAGGCTCCCAACGGCGGAGCACAGCCGGAGCACAGACGGAACACAGGGGAGAGGGCACCACATGAGCGAGCGCACCGCACTGGTCGTCGGCGGCACTTCGGGCGTCGGACTGGCCACCGCCCGCCAACTGCGCGCCCGGGGGGCCGTGGTGCACCTGGCGGGCCGCAGCAAGGAGCGGCTGGAGGCGCTGGCGGCGAGCGACCCGGAGCTGATCGGACACCGGGCGGACGGCGGCGACCGCGAGCAGATCGCCGAAGTCCTCGACACCATCGGCAGGTTGGACTGGCTGGTGGTCTCGCTGAGCGGCGCCGAGGGCGCGGGACCGTTCGCCGAACTCGACCTCACCTCCCTGCGCGGCGCCTTCGAGGCCAAGTTCTGGGGGCAGTTGACGACCGTGCAGGCGGCGCTGCCGCACCTGTCCGAGGACGGGTCGGTCACCCTGGTCACCGCGATCTCGGCGCGCGCGGGCCTGCCGGGCACCGCCGGGCTGGCCGCGGTGAACGGGGCGCTGGAGGCGATGATCCGGCCGCTCGCCCTGGAGTTGGCCCCGCGCCGGATCAACGCGGTCTCCCCCGGACTGGTCGACACCCCGTGGTGGAGCGGCCTGCCGCAGGACGCCCGGGAGGCGTACTTCGCCCAGGCCGCCGCCCAGTTGCCGACCCGCCGGATCGCCTCCGCGGAGGACGTCGCCGAGGCCGTCGTGCTCGCCGCGACCAACCGCAACCTCACCGGCACCGTCCTGGAGACCGACGGCGGCCTGCGCCTCTCCCCGCCCAAGTGACCCGCCCCCGACCGGCCCGGCCGGCCCGGGCGGCCCGGGCGGTCCGGCCGGGCGGTCCGGCCGAGCAGCCCACCCGAGCAGCCCGGTCGGACCGCCCGCGCGCCCGCAGCCAGCCAGCCAGTCAGCCAGCCGCCAAGTAGCCGTCGGGAGGCCGGAGTTCAGCGGGCGGCCAGCACCGTGGTCTGCGCGTAGCCGATGACGTGGCCGCTCATCCCGAAGGCGGTGACGGCCGCGGGGGTGGTGGCGGGCTGCGCCAGGCTCGGTGTGTCCAGGGCGTACACGGTGATCCGGTAGTGGTGCGGACGGTCGCCGACGGGCGGGCACGGGCCCAGGTAGCCCTGCACGCCCGCGTCGTCGGCGCCGGCCACCGCGCCGGCCGGCAGGGTCTTCCCCAGGCCGGTGGCACCGGCGGGGACGCCCCAGACCAGCCAGTGCCAGAAGCCGGAGCCGGTCGGCGCGTCCGGGTCGAACATGGTGACGGCGAAGCTCCGGGTGCCGGCCGGGGCGCCGCGCCACTCCAGGCGCAGCGGCTGGTTGCCGCCGTCGCAGCCGAACGCGTTCGCCCAATTGGCCTGCGGGAAGCTGCCGTTCACCAGGTCGGGGCTGCTGACCGTGAACCGCTTCGCGTCCGCCGGGATCCCGGAGCTGACCGAGACCCGCCCGAACTCCTTGGCCTCGCCGCGCACCTTCGCACTCGAATCGGCGGCCCCCAGCAGGGTCAGTGCGGCGGCGGCGGACAGCAGGACGGCGGCGGTGCGGGACGGCCGCGACCACCCGGCGGCGGCAGTGGCAGCGGCAGTGGTCGTGGTCGTACGGGGTGAACGTGACATGGCGCGGGGCTCCCGGTCGGTCGGCGGATCTTGCTTCGACGCCCCAACCCTCGCCCACCGCAGCGCACTCGGGGAGGCCCTCCGGATGGTGGCATTCGGCGTACCAGCCTCGGCGCTGGACGGATCGCCCGGCGGCCGTCGATGATCGGGGCATGACCGGACGCGTACCACCCCGCCAGGGCGAACTGGCCGCCTTCCTCCGGGCCAAGCGCGCCCGGCTGCAGCCCGAGGACGCCGGGCTGCCGCGCGGGCCGCGCCGCCGCACCCCGGGGCTGCGCCGCCAGGAGGTCGCCCAGCTCGCCGCCGTCAGCGTGGAGTGGTACGTCCGCCTGGAGCAGGGCCGGGTCGGCACCCCGGGCGCCGCCGTCCTGGACGCCCTCGCCGAGGCGCTGCGCCTCACCCCGGACGAGCACCGGCACCTGCACCTGCTCGCCCGCGGCGAGAGCCCCGTACTGCCCGCGCGCGGCCCCCGACGCCCCGAGGTTCCCGCCTCGCTGCGCCAACTCCTGGACGGCATACCGCTGTTCCCCGCCTACCTGACCGACCACCGGCTCGACGTGCTGGCCCACAACGCGGCCGCCCGGGCCCTGTTCGGGCCGGAGTTCGGCTCCGGGACGGCCGACAACACCGCCCGGATGCTCTTCCTCGACCCGGCGACCCGCGCCACCCAGCTCGACTGGCCCCGGGTCGCCCGGGAGACCGTCGGCCAGCTCCGCACCTCCGCCGCCCACCACCCGGACGACCCCCGCCTGGCCACACTCCTCGCCGAACTCCGCACCCACAGCCCGGAGTTCGCCCTCTGGTGGGACGACCACACCGTCCTGGAGCGCACCACCGGCTCCAAGCGCGTCCAGCACCCCGAAGCCGGCCCCCTGCTGCTCCACTACGACATCCTCACCACCGGCCCGCACCGCCTCTTCACCCTCACCCCCGCCGACCCGGCCACCGACCACGCCCTGCGCCGCCTCGTCACCACCCACACCGCCGCCCGCACCGCCACCGACCCCACCGTCCGCCCGATCACCGCGGCCTGAGCGCGGCACCGACGGTGATCGGGCGGACGGCTCACCGGGCGGGCTCACCCCTCACCGGTGGAGGGGGCCGGTGCTCCGGCCGGTTCCAGCTCGGGAGCCAGCGCGATCACGTACTCCTCCACGAGCTTCGCCAGGTGGAGCGGGAGCGGCCGTGACAGCGGGTGGTACTCGTCGTGGAAGCGCAGTTGGTGTACCGCGGCGGCGAGCAGCCTGGGCTGGTCGGGCGTCCGGTCCGCACGGCCCGACTCGGCGAGCTCCCGTTCCGTCGAGCATCCGAGCACGGTGAGCTCGACCGCCTGCGGGTTCCACGCGGAGGCCGCAGGCGCGTGCGGCCAGCCCACGGTCGGCACCAGCTTGCGCAGGTCCTTCCGGACCCCTCCCGCGGTGGGCGGCTTCCCGACCGTACTGGTGAACACCCGCTGATCCGGGCTGGCGTCCTCGGGTGCCCACAGGCCGATGGAGACGCCCGGCACGTCGTCCTCGGACTCGCCGGGGGCGTACCACTGCGGGGTCTCCTCCCGGCTGTTGGCATCGCGCAGGAGCACGACGCGCAGGTCGGGTCCGTACAGGGAGAGCCGCGCGGGCTCCTCCCCTTCGAAGACGAGCCGGTCCCGCACCAGGCGCCCGTTCGCCAGGCCGGGCCAGACGCTCCGCAGGTTGCCGCTGTTGGCGAGGAGCAGGGTCGGCCGGTCCCGGACCTGGTAGAGCAGTGCGCGGATCTGCCGTTCGACGTCCGTTCCGGGCGTCACGGGATCCGAGGAGCCCCGCGACGCCCCGTCGCCCGGACCGGTCTCGGCGTGGGTGGCGGCGGTGGTGAGCAGCAGCCTGCTGTACGGCACCCATTCCTTGGCCGCCTCGTCCCATCCGCGGACCGGATGCTCCTGGTCCCGCGGTCGGATCCGCAGGGCGACGAGCTGCCGGCCCCCGTACCGGGTGTGGCCGGCCGCCTGCTGGTGCACGTGCCACAGGGCCAGGTACTGGAAGTCGTCGGCCAACTCCTCGTCGAGGTTCTGCTCCGGCGGGACGACCGTGCCGAGTTGGCGCATGCCGTCGGCGAGCACGGAGCGGGCGCGGGCGGGCAGGGGGCCGTCGGCGCGTTCCGGCATGACGATGAACTGGCTGACCCGCCCTGCTTTGGCGCAGCCGAGCCGGAGCGCCGGCTTGGGGTCGGTGCCTGGGACTGGGTAGCTGTCGGGATCCATGATCTCGACCAGGGCCAGCCCCGGTCGACCGGTCGCGAGCCCGAGTGCGGCGAGGGTGCGTACGGCACGTTCCCGGGTCGCGGCGGCGATGGCCCGCGCGTCGGTCCGTCGGCCCTCCCTCCGCACCGGCAGGGCACCGGCCAGCGCGCCGATCGGGGTGGCCCGGAGCACGACCCGCAACCCGGGCACGGCCCATTCGTGCGACTCGCCCGGCTCCTCGGGCGGTTCGAGCCCCAGCCATTCGCACAGCGCCCCGCTGAGGGCGTCGCGGGTCTCCTCGGTCTGCCACAGGACGTCGACCGTCAGCGGTTCCCCCTCCAGCACGGCCTGCACCGCCGCGCGCCGGGCCTGGGTCCGGTTCCGGCCACGGTCGGCGAGCTTCACCGGGTCCTTGGTGGACGAGGCCGCAAGAAGCCTCGGCTTGGAACGCCGGTGCACCCGTTCCAGCGCGGTCACCCGGCGCAAGTACGGACGCAGCCCGTCCTCGACCCACTCGTCCAGGAGCGCGCGTTCCATCGGCATGAGACCCGCGCCGACGCCGTGCGGGCCGAACGCGTTGCCGTGCAGGATCCCGGCCGCCACGTCGCCGCGGCCGCCGAGCCATGCCTCCGCCTCGGCGGCCAGTTCGGCGGGCTTCGGGTAGACGTGCTGGATGTCCAGCTCGGGCAGCAGTTCCACCAGGCTCCTGCGGCTCCACCCGAGCGTGCCCAGCCGGCGGTCGTGAACCATCGAGTTGACGGCGAGCCGGTGCCGGGGGCCGGTCAGGTCCGGCCAAGGGAGCGGCGCGTCGAGGAGCACCGTCGCGCCTCGGTCCCAGGACGGGGACACCGGCGATCCGGTCGCCCAGCGGCGCACTCCGTACGAGGCGTTGAGCCGGAAGCCGGTGGCGAACGGCACTGTCTGCACCGTGAGGGTGACCAGCGCCGAGTAGAACCAGGTGCGCTTTCCCCGCTTGTAGCTGCGGGGTGGCCAGCTCACCAACTCCACTCCCTGTTCCCGGGTGACCAGGCGGAACCGCAGTTCCACGCCGTCCATCACCAGCGGGCGGGCGGCCAGCCGGATGCCCGCCTGCTCCGGGAGCAGGTGGTACAGCCGCCGGTCGGGCTCGGCGGTGCCGCCGGGGGACGCGGTCGCGGCCGTGAGGTCGACGGCCTCCTCGGTCCACCGGGGCGTCCGCTCCTCGATCAGGGCGAGTGCCCTGTCGGTCGCGGCACGGTGGCCGGCCGCCCGTACCGGATCGGCGTCCCGGCCCGGCGCGAGGGTCATCACCCAGGACGCCAGCAGCGGGGCCACCAGTTCGGCGGGGAGCTCCTCCGTGGCGTAGAACCAGGCGTTCCCGGCGTCCCGGTCGGCCCCGCGGCCCGTCGCCACCAACCCGGGGGCGGTGGCCCGCAGGAGCGCGTTCAGCCGGCTGATGGGCAACGCCGGGGCGCTGCGCCAGCGCCGCCGGTACAGTTCGAGGAACTCCGTCCGCCATTCCTCCGGGAAGCCGATCACCCGGTACCGCTCGCGCCAGGGACCGTTCGCGGGATCCGGTTCGTAGGCGGTCTGGTGGATCATCCGGTACATGTCCTGCTCCTGTCTCATGCGGTTGCGGCCAGGCAGCGGCCGAGGGACGTCCACAGCGGTCCGTACAGCGCCCGGACGATGCGGCGTTCGGCCGCGGCCTCGGTGCTGTCCGACCGGCAGTAGGGGTCGAGCACGGTGTGGATGCTGTGCAGCAGGCTGGTCTCCGCGGTGTCGGGCCGGCCCCCGGCCGCGCGGTTGGGTGCGAAGGCGGCGTCGACGAAAACGACCCGGGTCGGCACGGCTCCGCGCACCGATCGGCCGATCACCTGCCAGAGGAGCACCAACAGGTCCCAGGTGACCTGCGTCCGGTCCTCCTGGTTCAGGCGGCTCCACGCCATGCTCCGGGCCAGCACCCGGAACCACTCGGACCGCGCCGCGTCACGGAACTTGCGCACGCCGAGGCCGAAGGACGGCTCGCCGCCGACCGTCGCGGCGAACGCGCCGCCGTCGAGGGCGCGGACCACCCAGTCGTTGATGGCGTGGACGGCCAGGCCGAGGTCGTCGGGACGCGGATTGGGCCGGGCCAGGAAGTAGATCGATCCGATCGCCGCCTGTTCGGCCCTCTCGTCCAGGATGTTGTGCCCGCGTTCCACCGCCAGCAGCGGGGCGACCAGGATCTCGGCGGCGGTGGCTGACAGGGTCTCCACGTCACCGCGCCGCAGTACCGGGGCGCGGTGCTCCTCCCCCGACCAGGAACCGGCTTCCGCGTCGTCGTCGGCCACCAGCCGGACGACCTTGCCCCGCCAGCGCTCGTTGAGGGTGTGCAGGGTGTCGGCCACCAACGCGGCCTCCTCGTAACTGCCCACGAGCAGCAGGACGTGCTTGCGGTTGTCCGGCAGCCTGGCGAGTTCGCGCTGCAGTCGGCTGTCCCCGTGCTCATTGCGGCCGAGCGCGACAGCCATCCGGCGGAGCACCCCGTCGCGCTGGTCCACCCGCGCTCCGGACAGGCGCAGAGCCTCGCCGTGTCCCCCGCAGAAGCAGTGGCCCCCACACTCGCAGCCGTCCCGGACGAACTCGAAACGCATCACGCTCTGTTCGGCGATCCGGTCCAGTTCGGCCGGATCCGGTTCGATCAGCACGCCGATCGGCACCCGCACGTGGTAGCGGCTGGACCGGTCCGCCCAGCTGCTCCCGGACATCAGCAGGACGTTGCTGCCAGGCCGGCCGTCGACGACCGGCATCGACGGCATGGCCCGCAGCAGTTCCCGGCCCACGCCGCTGCAGCGGAAGAAGCGCAGTTCACCGGTGTGCACCCCGCCTCGGTCGGGGCCGTCCAGCAGGAACTGGAAGCCGATCACGTTGCCCATCGGGGCCTCGGGCACCATCGGCCCGTAGTCGAGCGGGCGGCGGTACATCTCGTTGAAGCCGAGGTTGAGCGCCGAGGCGACCCGCGGCCACATCGCGTTGATCAGGGCGAGCCTGGGTTCGAGGACGCTGAGCAGGAGGGTGAACTCGAACCGGTCCAGCAGCATCTCCAACCAGTCCTGCGGGTCGTCCGGCAGCGGCGGGCGCCGGTACTTCGACCGGGTCTCCGGCCGTTCCCCCGGCTCTCCGGCCGGCTGCCGCCGGGAACCGCCGAGCAGGTCGCGCAGGCGCTGGTAGCGCCCGCGGCTCTCCCCGTCCCCGCCGAGCAGCGGGTCGAGGCCGAAGCGTGCTCGCACCAGCACCTCCAGGCGGGCGCGGGTGTGCTGGCGGCGGTTGGTGTGCAGGAGTTCGCCGGCCATGCCGATGAGTTCGAGCACGTCGGCGTCGGGCAGGCGCCGGTCGCCGAACGGGTTGTCCCGGAAGTCGTCCAGCAGCTTGGTCAGTCGCCGCCGGGCCTCCTGCTCCTCCTGGAGTTCGGTGTCGGTCTCCTCGTCCGGGATGCCGCCGTCCTCCAGGAGGGGGTAGCGCTCCTCCAGCAGTCTCAGCTGCAGGGTCCAGGCGCTGAAGTAGCCGGTCCGCACCCAGCTCCGCAGGTCGTAGTCGCGTACCAGCATCGCGACCAGGCGGTCGGCGGCGGCCTGGGTGGTGTTCACGGCCGCCGACCAGTTCTCCACGTCGCGGTCGGACAGTTGGGCCCGGCCCGCGCTGGCGAGCTCCCTGATCCGGTGCTGGTTGACCTCGTCCAGGAAGGAACGGGTGTCCGGTCCGCCGCCGAGCAGCGGAATGGCCGGGGCGAACATCCGGTCCAGCTGCATCTGGACCCGGTCCGCCTCGTCGATGATCACCAGGTCACTGCGCCGGCAGGCCAGTTCCAGGTACCTGATCCGTTCGGCGTTCTGCGCCCGGGGAACCTGCGAGTCCACCAGGCTGGCCGGTGTGGCCACCCAGATCGGCGCGTCCACCAGGGACCGGGGCCCGTGGTGGCGCGGGCATCCCGCCCAGAACGGGCACACCTTGCGGTACTTGCCCCACGGCTGTTCGGGATCCGCCCGCAACTTGGGCGGTTGCAGCCGCGTGCAGGGCGCCTCCCCGAACCCGAGCAGGTCGTCGGCCGGGTGGCCGTCGTCGGCGCGCAGCGCGTTCAGCGCGCACGAGGTGCTCAGGTAGCGGAAAGCGGGGTCGAGGTGGGCGAGCGGATTCGGCGTCCCCCGGCCGATCAGACGGCGGTGCAGGCGTTCGGCGTGCTGCTCGCGACCCTGTGCCCCGAGGACGGGAGCCGCGCTGCCCTCCCCCGCGTAGGTGTTGTAGAGCTCGACGAGTTTCAGCTCCTCCGCGACGTCCCCCACCACCACCGTGACCCGGAGCCCGCGCCGGGCGAGGTGCACCGCGATGATGTCCCGCAGGGTGCTCTTGCCCGCACCCACGATCCCGAGCAGGTGCTGGATGCCCGCGACTTCGAACCGGTCGGCGGGCTCGAAGCCCTCCGTCCCCCGGGTGGACAGGCGGATGCCCTCCAAGCGCTGCTCCCAGCGGGCGAACCGTCTGGCGTCCATGGCCGCGGCGGTGGCCCGCAGCGCGGACCACCTGATGGTCACCGGTTCGCCACGGCCGGCGGCCGGTTCGGACAGGTCGTGCCCGCGGACGGCGCTCCGCTCGTACGGCGGGAGCGGCACGGTGGCGAGGTGGCGGCCGACCGGGAAGGCGTACCGGCCGGCCCCGGCGGGCGGCACGGGCTCCCCGCTGAACGGCGGGGCCTGCTCCAGCAGCCGTTCGTACTCCCGCCACCGGTCCTGCGCGACGGGCGGCCCCGGCCGACGGACTGCGGGCTGCTGCGGGTCCGGCACGTCGTACGCCCTGAACCGGCGGTCGTAGCGCTGGTACTCCTCCAGGGCGTCCTGCCAGGCGCGGCGGCGCCCCCAGGTCCAGAGCGCGAAGCGGGCCGTGCGGCGGACCCACTCCTGCCGTTCGGTGATCGTCCCCCGGGCGAGGGCGAAAGGGTAGCCGCTGAACAGCGCCCACGCCTCGTCGGCCGGGGTGTCCGGGGCGAGCCGTTCCTGCAGCAGCAGTCCGACTTCGATCTCGCAGAACTCCACGGCCTTCCGGTACGGCAGGTTCCCGTGCACCTCACGGATCTCCTTGACGGTCTCCCGCACGACTTTGGCGGTGCTACGCACTGGTCCTCCTCGGTCGGCCGTTCGCCGACGCCGTGTAGTCGGTGACGGAGTGGAGCACGATGTCGGCCCCGAGCGGGAGCGCCGCCCGGAACCGCTGCCGGTAGCCCGGGCGGTCGGCCAGGTGGTCGGGCAGTACCACGTCGGAGGGACGGTCGTTCCCGGCGAGCTCGGCCGCCCGCCGTGCGGCGAGCGCCGGCTGTTCCCGGTCGAGGACCAGCAGGCGCCTGGCCGTACGCGCCCTGCGGCCGCCCGGGGTCGGGCCCAGCCGCCGGCGGAGCTCCGCCTCGGTCCGGCCCGGCAGCGCCGTGAAGAGGCGGAGGCCCAGCGGCAGCGCGACGGCCCGAGCGGGCTGCTCGGAGCGCTCCGGTTCCGGCACCGGGCAGCGGCCCTCGCACCAGGTGCCTGCTCCGGGAAGGGCTTTGGCCAGCAATCCGCACCGGAGGCAGCAGGACACCGAGCGGTCCACCACCATCCGTTCGGGCACGGGGGCGTACAGGTCCTTGACCAGTTTCCAGGTCGCCGCGTTGGTCGGGCGCAGCAGTTCCACGGGATCGGGACGGAGCATGACCGGTCGGCTGATCAGGAAGTCGCGGCAGGCGTCGAAGCGCTCGGGCGTGCCGCAGGTGTCGGCAAGGTTCGCCATCAGCGCTTCCGCGCTCCGTTCGAGCTCGCCGTGCGGTCCGATCGAGGCCAGTTCGGCACACGTACGGGTGGGTTCCGCCACTTCGGGGTCGATCAGGGCGGCGTCCTCGGACAGCAGTCCCGGTGGCAGAGCCAGTGGCCACCTCAGGTCGGTCAGCGGGGTCCCGCACCAGGCCAGCAGGCCCGCCACACCCCCGGGCACCGGGGTCCCCGCGCGAAGTGCCTTCAACACCAGCCGGTCGAGGGCCAGTTGCAGGCCCGGCGGGTAGGGCAGGCGGAACGCGGAGGGGC
The DNA here is from genome assembly GCF_039529925.1 of Kitasatospora saccharophila. Lineage (NCBI taxonomy): Bacteria > Bacillati > Actinomycetota > Actinomycetes > Kitasatosporales > Streptomycetaceae > Kitasatospora > Kitasatospora saccharophila. The sequence continues at coordinate 17,536 of NZ_BAAANS010000099.1, forward strand.
GGATCCGCTCGCTCAGGTCGACGATGCCGCGGGCGACGGCGGTCAGCAGGTCCAGGTCCGGGTCCGGGGTCACGGCGCCTCCTGGGTCGAGGGCTGCGGCCGGGTGGCCGAGCACCAGCGCGCCACCTCGCACCGGGCGCACTCCGGCCCGGGGGCCGCTTCGAAGAGACGCTCGCGGTGCCAACCGGTGATCCAGTCCCGCAGGACGGCGGCCGCCTCGGCCCGCGTGTGCGCGGATCGGGGGTCGATGATCCGCAGGTCCGGCCCCTCGGGGCGGAGCACCTCGAGCTCGATCCGATCGGCCCGTACTCCGCCGGCCGCGACGACCCGGACGGCCAGGGCGAGTTGTGGGTAGGTCGCCAGCGGCTTCCGGACCGGCGGACCGCCGCCGGACGTCTTGGTCTCCCTCCACACCCAGGAACCCCCGTCGCGGTACAGCAGGTCGGGTTCGGTGAGCACCAGCAGATCCGCTTCCGGGTCGTCGAACACCAGCAGCGGTTCCGGCTCCGGGTCGTGCCGGTCCGCGAGCCGGAACGGGCACACCTCGGCATGGTGGCTCAGCAGCCGGGCTCCCAACTCCCGTTCGACAGGGGGCAGGTCGTAGCCGTCCGGCACCCAGTCGACAGGCACCTCTGCACCGCACGGCCGTGGCGCGGGACCGCTGTGCCGGGCCGCCAGGTACGCGTGGACCGCCCGCCCCCGCTCGGCCGCGGCGGAGCGCTCGACGGAGTCGTCGACCGGCAGGCGGAGGCTGCGGAGGTAGCCGCGGGCCGGGCAGCCCCGGTGGCTGCGGGCCGTGGTCGGCGACCAGCTGCGACGCGGCTGTCCGCGGTCCGTGATCCCGAGCAGGCCCGGGCCCCTCGGCAGTTCGGGGCAGAGCGGGGCGATCGCGCAGGACGCGCAGGCCGATCCGGGCCGGTACTCGGGCTGGTCCAGCAGCGCCCGGACGGCCGGCGCGCCGTTGTCCCGGTAGTACGCGACCGCATCGGCGCGCGTACCGTCGAAGAGCACCTCCGTACGTCCGTCGGTCAGCGCGAACTGCACCACCCGCACGTGTTCGACCCGCACGTCGGGGTCGCCCTCGGCCGCGACCAGCGCGGCGATCGCACGCTCCACCGGCGTCCTCGGGCGCAGGCGGTTCACGGGGAGCCGCAACTCCCGGAACCGGCCGTCCGCCGACTTGAAGTACCGCCCCCATGCCTTGATGCGGAAGCCTGCGGCGTCGCGCCCCCCGTCCGCCGGCCGGTAGCGGTAGTCCCAGGCGGCAGCCGGGAGCAACTCCGTGGCACCGGCGGGAAAGGCCGCCTCGTACATCGCCAGCGCGTGCCCGGTCCACCGTCGGACGCCGTCGTGCACCCGCCGGGCGGGCTGCCAGGCCGACCGGTCCTCGCCACGGGAGAGCTCCATCCGGTCAAGTTCGTTCATGAACGGACCATTTGTGAACTCTTCGAGGGTTTCCCGTTTCCTGACGCCCCGCCGGGCCGGAAACAGGCCCCTCGCCTTGAGCGAATCGGACGCCGGGCACCGGTAGCGCTCCGGGCCGAACATACCCAGCCTGAGACCGTGTTTGAGATCTCATAGATTGGTGGGTGAAAGTGGTCGCGGGCCTTGTCGGGTGGCTGCGTGGCCGCGGGTGAGTCGGCGGGCCATGATGC
>NZ_BAAANS010000100.1:0-18694 GCF_039529925.1 Kitasatospora saccharophila
CCCCACTCGTGCAGGTGCTGGGCGTCGTCGGCCCGCCGCCAGCGGGAGGCCAGGAAGCCCATCACCGTCACGGCGGCGAAGAACAGCAGGAAGACCGCCATCGCGGTCCAGTCGACGTGCTTCACGCCCGGCCCCCGTCCTCGGGCCCCGCCTGCGCGGGCAGGACGGCGGCCGCCCGGCGGGCCGCCTCGTCCCGCCGCACCAGCAGGTACGCGGTGCCGGTGAACAGCGCCGACACCGGCACCCACAGCAGCTGGTACCAGTAGAAGAACGGCATCCCGCCGAGCCCGGGGGAGAGCCGGTTGTAGGACGGCACCCAGAGCATCACCAGCACCGGCACCAGCAGGCACGCCCCGGCCAGCACCCGGGCGGGGGAGACGGCGGGGGGCGCGCCGGCGGCGGGCGCGGAGGGGGGCGAGGACGGCACGGGCGGCTCCGGGGACGACGAGGAGTCACCATCGCGGCACCCTCGGTGATCGGAAGGTCCCTCGCGAGGTTAGGGCAGCGGAGCGACCGCTGTCACAACGCCGTCAACCCGATCACGGGCACCACCCGGACGCGCCGCTACGCGGGCCGGGTCAGCCTGGTGATGCTGCGTTGTCCCGGCCCCCCGAAGGGCTACGCGGGCCGGTTCAGTCGCGTGATGCTGCGTTGTCCCGGCCCCCCGAAGGGCTAAGCGGGTCGGTTCAGCCTGGTGATGCTGCGTTGTCCCGGCCCCCCGAAGGGCTAAGCGGGTCGGTTCAGTCGCGTGATGAACTTGTAGCGGTCGCCGCGGTAGATCGAGCGCACCCACTCGACCGGGGCGCCGTCCGCGTCGAAGGAGTGCCGGGAGAGCTGCAGCATCGGCAGGCCCAGGTCGGAGCCGAGCAGGCCGGCCTCGCGCGGGTTGGCGAGGGTGGTCTCGATGGTCTCCTCGGCCTCCGCGACCGTCACCCCGTAGACCTCGCGCAGCGCGGTGTACAGCGAGTTGTGCTTGGCCAGGTTGCGCCGCAGCGCGGGGAAGCGCTTGGCCGACAGGTGCGCCACCTCGATCGCCATCGGGTCGCCGTTGGCCAGGCGCAGGCGCTCGATCCGCAGCACCCGGCCGCCGGGCTTGATGTCCAGCAGCGGGGCGAGCCGCTCGTCGGCCGAGATGTAGGCGACCTCGACCAGTCGGGAGGTCGGCTCCAGGCCCTGGGCCCGCATGTCCTCGGTGTACGAGGTGAGCTGGAGGGCCTGGGCGACCTTCGGCTTGGCCACGAAGGTGCCCTTGCCCTGGATGCGCTCCAGCCGGCCCTCGACGACCAGCTCCTGCAGGGCCTGCCGGACGGTGGTGCGCGAGGTGTCGAACTGGGCGGCCAGCGCGCGCTCCGGCGGGACCGGCGTACCGGCCGGCTGGGTCTCGGTCAGCTGCAGCAGGTGCCGCTTGAGGCCGTAGTACTTGGGGACCCGGGCCGTGGCGGTGGCAGGGCCGGTCTGGGTCGGCACGGTGGAGCCCTCGGCGAGCGCCGCCGTGTCCCTGTCGCCACTCATGGCAGCTCTCACTCCTCGTTGGAGGCGGTCCCTTAACGGACCCCTAAGTCCTATGTAACAGCACATGTTTGCACGCACGGGAGAACAAGCGTGAGCCCCCCGGCCGCATTCGGCACCACCCGGAGCCCCCGGCCGCTCCCGCGCACCGGGCCCGCCGGGTACGCGACGGGCCCGGAACGGGGCGCCTGGCGCCCGTCCCGGGCCCGTCCCGAGTGTCTCAGCCGGCCTGGGCGGCCGGTACCGCGAGCCCCGCCAGGGCCTCCGCCGCGGCGATCCCGCCGACCCGCGAGCCGCCGTAGGTGGCCAGCGTGGTCACCCCGCGCGGGGCGAACAGCTCGGCCGTCCCGTGCGCGGTGCCGATCTCCACCACCACCGCGTCCGGCCGGTGCTCGACCAGGGCCAGCGCGGCCCGGCGCATCCAGCCGTGCCGGTGCACGTCGCGCACCACCAGCACCAGCGGGCGGCCGACCGACGCGCCCAGCAGCGGGGCGGTGTCGATCTCGGCGTCCTCGGCGGCCACCGCGACGTGCAGCAGGCCGGAGCCCTCGGTCACGGTCGCGGGCGGGGAGACCCGGCTGGAGGTGGTGCCGGGCACCAGCTCGGACAGCGGGCCGGCCACGCCCCACGGGGTCTCGTCGCCGGCCGCGATGTTCGCGCCGGGGGAGAACTCCACCACGTGCGGGACGCCGCCCAGCGGGCGCAGTTCGCCGGTGACCCGCAGCGCGCGGCGGGCGGCGACCAGGCCGACGCCCACCTCGGCCTGCCGGCCGACCTGCGAGGCCCGGACGCCGGCCGACCAGCGGGCGACGGTCCGGTTGCGCTCGGCGGCCTCGTGCAGGCGCTCGGCCGACAGCCGGCCCTCGCGGACCGCCCAGACCAGCGCGTCGCGCAGGTAGACGAAGGCGTCCTCGTCCTGCAGGCCGCCGCCGACGCAGATGGTGTCGGCGCCGGCCGCGATGGCCCGCACCGAGCCGGCCGCGACGCCGTGGGTGCCGGAGATGGCGCCCATCTCGATGCCGTCGGTGACGATCAGCCCGTCGAAGCCGAGCTCCTCGCGGAGCAGGCCGGTCAGGATGCGCTGCGACATGGTCGCGGGCAGCTGGGCGTCGTAGGCGTCGAACAGGATGTGCGCGGTCATGATGCTCTTCACGCCGGCCGCGATGGCGGCCCGGAAGGGCAGCAGGTGCTCGGCGAACTGGTCCAGCGCCAGGTCGATCCGGGGCAGCCCGAGGTGCGAGTCGCCGGCCGTGTCGCCGTGGCCGGGGAAGTGCTTGGCGCAGGCCGCCACGCCGGCGGACTGCAGGCCGCGGACGTACGCGGCGGTGTGGCGGGCGGCGAGGTCGCCGTCGCCGCCGAAGGACCGGACGCCGATCACCGGGTTGTCCGGGTTGGAGTTGACGTCCGCGTCGGGCGCGTAGTTGAGGTTCACGCCGACGCTGGACAGGTCGAACCCGATGGAGCGGGCCACCCGCTCGGTGAGGTCGGTGTCGTCGACCTCACCGAGCGCCAGGTTGCCCGGGTAGGAGGAGCCGCTGACCACTTCGAGACGGGTGACGTCGCCGCCCTCCTCGTCGGTGGCGACCAGCAGGTCCCCGTTGAGCGCGTACAGCTCCGAGGTCAGGGCGGCGACCTGCTGCGGGGTGCGGATGTTGCGGCCGAACAGGGCGACGCCGCCGAGTTCGCCGTCGCCCAGTCTGCGGCGCAGCCACTCGGGCGCGGTCAGACCGGCGAAGCCGGGCTGCAGGACCGCTCCGGCGTCGCGGAGGAGATCGGCGCTTTCCGTACCGGGCATCGCCTTGGTTCCTTCCCTGGAGGTGGGGGTGTGACGGGTGCGGTGATGGTGGGGAAGGGGGCTCAGCCCTTGACCGCACCGGCGGTGAGACCCGCCGACACCTTCTTCTGGAAGACCACGAACAGGATGATCACGGGCAGCGAGACCAGCAGGCCGCCGGCCATCTGCGAGCCGTAGTCAGCCGCGCGGGTCGGCGAGGACGAGTAGGCGGTCAACCAGACCATCGAGGTCTTGGTGTGGCCGCTGTTCAGCAGCACGCTGGCGACGATGAACTCGTTCCACGCCTGGATCCAGCTGTAGACCGCGGTGGTGACCAGACCGGGCAGGGTCAGCGGCAGGATGACGCGGAAGAACGCGCCCCACTGGGTGCAGCCGTCGACCATCGCGGCCTCGTCCAGCTCCGGCGGGATGTTCACGATGAACGAGCGCAGCGTCCAGATCACGTACGGGACGGTGAAGACCAGGTAGGCGAGGATGACGCCGAACAGGTTGCCGGTCATGTTGGCGTTGTTCATCACCACGAACAGCGGGATGAGGATCGCCATCAACGGCACCATCTGGACGACCAGCATGGTGACGATGAAGAAGCTGCGGCCGCGGAAGTTGAACCGGGCCACGGCGACGGCGGCCAGGAAGCCGACGGCGACACCGAGCACCACGGCGCCCACGGTCAGGAACAGCGTGCTGCGCAGGGCCGGCAGGAACTCGACGTCGTCGAAGATCGTCCGGTAGCTGTCCAGCGAGAAGGTGGACGGCCAGAACGTCGGGTCCTGGGCGATCAGGTCCTTGTTGGTCTTGAAGGTGGTGATGATCATCCAGTAGATCGGGAAGGCCATGATCAGCGCGGAGAACAGCGCGATGGCGTTCCAGACCCAGGTCATCGCGCTGCTGCGCCCGACCTCGGTCTCCTTGGACTTCTTCACCTTCTTGACCGGGGGCAGCACCTGCCGGGTCTCCGGAGCGGGGGAAAGGACGTCGCTCATCGCTCGTTGGCTCCGATCTTGAGCATCTGGCGGATGTAGTACACGAGCACCGCCAGCATCATGAGGATCATCACGATGGAGATCACCGAGGCGTTGCTGTACTGCGAGGCGCCGACTCCGTGCATGTACAGGTAGGTGCCGATGGTCTGGTAGCCGCTCTCGGGGGAGGAGTTGCGCAGGGCGTAGATCTGCGCGAACACCTGGAAGTCCCAGATGAAGCTCAGCGCGGTGCTGATCATCAGGAAGGGCCGGATGACCGGGATGGTCACGTGGCGGAAGGCCTGGAGGCTGTTGGCGCCGTCCAGGCGGGCGGCCTCCATCAGCTCCTTGGGCACCTGGGTGAGCGCGGCGTACAGGCCCAGCACCAGGAAGGGCAGCGCGCCCCAGATGACGACGGCCGCACCGACCACGTACAGGCCGATGGTCGAGTCGGCGAACCAGTCGTAGTGCTTCCAGGTCTCGTCGCCGGTGAGCAGGTAGGCGACATAGTCGACGATGCCGCTGTTGGAGGAGAACATCCAGCGGAAGACCTGGCCGTTGACCAGCGCCGGGATCGCCCAGACGAACATCATCACGGTGAAGAAGAAGACCCGGACCCAGGCGGAGACCCGGTTGAGCAGCAGGGCGAACAGCATGCCCAGCACCATGGAGAGGATGACCAGCTCCGCGGTGAAGTAGATCGAGCGCAGGACCACGTCCCAGAACTCGCTGTCGCCCAGGACCTTGCTGTACCCGTCGAAGCCGATGTACTTGGCCCGCTCCGGGTGCGCCAGGTAGGCGAACTTGTTGACGTTCTGGAACGACAGGTCGATCAGCTTGTAGATCGGGTACACCAGGACGCCCGCGAGCACGACGACCGCGGGCAGCAGGAGGGTGTAGGGAATGTACTGGCCGCCCGCGAAGACACCGCGCCGCTGCGGCTTCTTCACCGGGGCGGGCCCCTGGCTTTCGGACCGTGTCACGGTCTCGTTGGTGGTCACGCTCATCAGGGTCCTTCCCGGGCCCGCGGATCTGATCGGTCCTGGCGCACGGGTGGGCAGTCCGCGTGCTCGCGGACTGCCCACCCCCTAACCTGCGCTCAGTGCGTGGCCCGTCCGGGGGGTTCCGGATTCCCCTGACGGGCCTTGCGGTTCAGTCAGTCATCAGCCGTTCAGGGTGCCGACGACGGTGGCCTCGACCTTCTTGAGCTCGGCGGCCGGGTCGCCGCCGGCGGCGATCGCGCTGAGGGCGTTCTTCAGCTCGGTCTCGTTGGTGCCGGACCACATCGGGGAGTTCGGGATGAACCAGGTCTTGCCCTGCGCGGCGTTACCGGCGGCCTCGTTCGCCGGGTCGGCGGCCTTGAAGGCGTCGACCAGGTTCTTGGCGTTCGGGATCGCGTGCTTGGCGAGCGCGGTCTGCTGCGCGGTGTTGGTGAAGATCTGCAGGAAGGTCGCGCCCAGGGCCGCGTTCTTCGCCTTCTCCGGGACGGCCAGGTCCGAGCCGCCGAGGAACGCCGGGGTCGGGTCGCCGGCCGCCGCGCCCGGGAGGGCGATGGTGGCGAGCTTGTCCTTGAGGTCCGGGTTGCCGTTCTTCGGGTCGATGACCGAGCCGACCTCCCAGCCGTTGCCGACGATGGCGGCGATGTTGCCCTGCGCCATGCGGGCGTCCTGGTCGGTCTCGTCGACGGTGGTGCCGCCGACCGAGTACGCCTTCTGCAGCTCGTTCCAGGTGTTGACGCCCTCGACGAACTTCGGGTCGGTCAGGGTGCTGGTCCACTTGCCGCCGGAGCTCTTGCCGATGACGCCGTCCACGCCGTAGGAGCCGGCGCCGAAGGAGACGGCGGTGTACCAGTTCTTGCCCGGCAGGTACAGGGCGGAGAAGTTGGCGGTGCCCGCGTTGTCGGCCTTGACCTTGTCCAGGGCGGCCTTCAGCTCGGTCAGGGTGGTGGGCGGCGTGGTGACGCCGGCCTTCTCGAACAGGTCCTTGCGGTAGATCATGACGCGGGCGCCGGCGTAGTACGGGACGGCGTAGGTCTTGGAGCCGTCGGCCGACTTGCCGGAGGCGGCCAGCGAGTCCAGCCACTTGTCCGAGTTGTCGAACTTGCCCTTGACCGAGGTGAGGTCGACGAAGGACTCGGCGTCGATGTACTTGGCGGCCTGGGTGTTGCCGATCTCGATCGCGTCGGGCGCGTTGTCCGAGAGGAGGGCGGTGTCCACCTTGGTGGTGTAGTTCGCCCAGGTCTGCCACTGGATGTCGACGTCGGCGCCGGTCTCGGACTTGAACTGGGCCTTGGCGGCCTCGACGACCTCGGGCCACTGCTTCTGGGCGTCGTCCATCAGCCAGACGGTGATCTTCTTGCCCTTGCCGTCCTTGCTCAGCACCTCGCCGGACTTGCTGTCGGACGAAGAAGACGAAGAGCAGGCCGAGGCGACGAGCACGGTGGCGATAGCGGCCACGGCTGCGATCTTGCGGTTCAAACCATCCTCCAGAGGGATGAGCAAGGTAGGGCACCGGGCTGCTGGGCCGACTGGCCTGGAGCTGCGTTGTGCCGTAGGGGGGAACGTCACCAGGTGACACGGATACGAACTGCCGGGGCCGGCGGGCCGATCCGTGAGGTGGAGTAGACCATTGGTTTAGACCAACGCCTGGAGGTTGGCATGGACCAATGACGAGCGTCAAGGGTTCAAAGAGCGGTTGCACAAGCCGTTATCAACGCTTGACTCGGCCGTGTTGGACTGGACCAACGCGGGGAGGAAACGGGACCTAACGGGACACCGGGGTCGCTGGACCACTGGCCCGGCGCGGCCGCTGCGGCATATTTGTGAGGCCATGTCAACCCTGGCCGCGCGCCGGCCCGGCCGCGAGGGTCGCCCTCCGGTGCGCCCCCGGAGCCGGCCGGATCCGGTGCGCCGCACCCGTTCCGCCGCTCCGCGCGGTCGCGCCCGCGGGCCCGCGCGAGCGGGCGGGCGGGCGTCACGGGCGCGGGGCGGGCGGGCCGGGGCGAAAGCGGAGGAGTTTCCCGGCGTAAAGGCGCGGGCCCAATACCGGGGACCGCCGCCCCGCTTTTCCGGCCGTCCGGCAAAGCCGGTCCGGAATTACGGCCGGGCGTTCCGCGGATTTCCCCGCACCGCGGCGGCGCCGCCGCACCGCCCGCACCCGCGCCCGCTGCCGCGCGGACCGCTCGTCCCCGTCCGGTCCGCGGGCGTCCGGCGTTCTGCCGCAGGTCCCGGCACCACCGCCGCGCCGGGGCGGCGGTCGGGCCCGGTGGCGGCCGGTCCCCGGGCCCGGCGGAAGTCGTGCGTATCCGATGGACGGGGGGCCGGTCGCCGGCCGGGCCCCCGGCGGCCGGGCCGGATAAACCGGGGCCGGTGATTTCGGGAATTGGACGTGATCCATTTCCCTCACCGAGGGTCACCTTAAATGAGCCTAAAGTCATGCGCGGGGCGCGGTTCCGAGGTTCGTTGACGTGGCCGGGACAGGCAAGGCAACGGATTGACAACGAGCAGGGTGCGAAACCGCACCTGCGTTGACGCCTCAAAATGGTCTAGGCCAAGATCCGGAAATCTGGTCTGTACCACCGCGCAGACCTCCCCGCCCCCATCCGGAGGAACGCGTGAAGCGTCAGGTACTGGCCACGCTCAGCACCGCAGCCCTGTTGGCCACCGCCGCCGGCTGCTCGTCCGGTAGCCCGTCCCCTTCGCCGACGAACGTCGACACGAAGAACGTGACCGGCACCGTGACCGTCTGGCTGATGGACGACGCCCAGAAGAGCTGGCCCGAGCTGGTGCAGCAGGTGAACGACGAGTTCGCCGAGAAGTACCCGAAGGTCCAGATCAAGCTGAGCTACCACGAGTGGGGCAAGAAGGTCTCCGAGCTGGACGCCGCGATCGCCGCCGGCCAGGCCCCGGACGTGGTCGAGCTCGGCAACACCGAGACGCTGAAGTACGTCGTCGACGGCTCGCTGCTGAAGCAGGAGGCCAACACCTTCGACAACTCCGACAACTGGATCAAGGGTCTGGTCGACACCTGCACCTACCAGAGCACGCTGTACTGCGTGCCCTACTACGCGGGCGCCCGGGTCGGCATCTACAACTCGAAGATGTTCCAGGACGCCACCGGCTCCGCCGACTTCCCGCAGACCGAGAGCGCGCTGATCGACGCCCTCGACAAGATGGCGACCAAGAACAAGGGCAACGCCGGCTACTCCCCGCTCTACCTGCCCGGCCCCTACTGGTACGCCGCGATGTCCTACGTCACCGCGTACGGCGGCTCGATCGCCAAGTTCGACGGCAACGGCACCTGGCACGGCACCCTGCACGACGCCCAGTCGCAGCAGGGCCTCCAGCACTTCGTCGACCTGGTGCACGACTACAACAAGGGCGACCTCAAGGTCAACGAGCAGGACCAGGCCAAGGTGCTCGGCCACGAGAAGGCCGGCCTGATCTACGCCAACGGCTGGGAGCAGAGCGTCGCCACCGCCCCGATCACCGGCACCCCGGCGCTGAAGGACGTGCTCAAGGTCGCCGCGATGCCCGGCCCGAACGGCAAGCCGCTGCCGTCCTTCATCGGCGGCTCCGACCTGGCGGTCACCGCCAAGTCGCAGAACGCCCAGGCGGCCAGCGACTGGGTGCGGATGTTCACCAGCAGCAAGTCCGAGCAGCTGCTCGCCGACAAGGACACCCTGCCCAACAACCTGGTGCAGCTCGCCCCGCTGAAGAACAAGCCCAGCACCTCCGCGGCCGCCAACGCGGTCGAGAACGCCTGGTTCACCCCGCTCGCCCCCGGCTGGAGCGCGATCGAGAAGCAGAACATCCTGCCCAACATGCTGAACGCGATCTTCTCGGGCAAGACCGTCGAGCAGGCCACCAAGGAGGCCGACGCCGAGATCGACCAGCTGATCAACAAGCAGGGCTGACCGGCCGGCCGGCCGCCCGCGTCCCGAACCCTGAGACCGGGCCCCGCGGCACCCTCACGGAGTGTGCCGCGGGGCCCGGTCGCACGTAGGATCGCCTCAGAACAGTTCCACGCAGCGAGGGTGCGGTCTCGCCGCCGTTCAGAGGTCCCCGTCGGGCATCCCGCCCCACGGGGTCGAACCATCTCTCCACGGAGGCACACCCCGATGTCCGACCCGCAGACTGTTTCCGTACCCGGCAGGATCATGTCGGCGGAGATGGCCGAGCAGCCGGCCGTCCTGCAGCGCATCCTCGACGAGGGCGCGCCCGCGATCCGTGAGATCGCCGCGCAGATCGCCGCCCGCAACCCGCGCTTCGTCCTGCTGACCGCCCGCGGGACCTCCGACAACGCCGCGCTGTACGCCAAGTACCTGATCGAGGTGCTGCTCGGCAAGCCGGCCGGCCTGACCTCGATGTCCACCACCACCGCGTACGGCGCCAAGCCCGACCTCACCGACTGCCTGGTCGTCACGGTCAGCCAGTCCGGCGGCTCGCCCGACCTGGTGGCCTCCACCAAGGCGGCCCGCGAGGCCGGCGCGATCACCCTGGCGGTCACCAACAACGCCGCCTCGCCGCTCGCCGAGGTCTCCGAGTTCCACATCGACGTGCTGGCCGGGCCGGAGAAGGCGCTGCCCGCCACCAAGACCTACACCGCCGAGCTGCTGGCGCTGTACCTGTTCGTCGAGGGCCTGCGCGGCGGCGACGGCTCCGCGGCGAAGGCGCTGCCCGGGCTGGCGGCCGGCATCCTGGCCCGCCAGGGCGAGGTCAAGGACCTGGCCGAGCGCTACCGCTTCGCCCAGCGCCTGGTCATCACCTCGCGCGGCTACGGCTACCCGACCGCCCGCGAGGCGGCGCTGAAGCTGATGGAGACCACCTACATCCCGGCCTCCCCGTTCTCCGGCGCCGACCTGCTGCACGGCCCGCTGGCCATGGTCGACAACGTCTCGCCGGTCATCGCGATCGTCCCGGACGGCAAGGGCGGCGAGGCCCTGCAGCCCGTCCTGGACCGCCTGCGCGGCCGCGGCGCCGACCTGGTCGTGATCGGCCAGCAGGACCAGGTGGACGCCGCCAGCGCGGGCTTCGCGCTGCCGGCCGGGGTGCCCGAGGAGGTGCAGCCGATCCTGGAGATCCTGCCGCTGCAGCTGCTGGCCTACGAGGTCACCATCGCCCGCGGCCAGGACCCGGACGCGCCCCGCGCGCTCGCCAAGGTCACCGAGACCCACTGAGACGCGCGAAGCCGCCCCCGCGAGGTGCTCGCGGGGGCGGCTTCGCCGTTGTCGGGGGGGGAGTGCGGTGAAAGCTTCACCGGGCCGGAAGGGGCCGGAGGGGTCCGGAAGGGGCTCCGAAGGCCGCGGGGGCCCGCGGGGCCGCGCGGGGCCGGAAAACACTACGGGCCACGGCGCCGACACGGGACCCTCAACCCGTGCGGCACCGTAGCCCGGAGCTGTATGCCGGAGGCGGGGACCGTCCGAGAGTTGTGCGGGACCCTCGTACGACGCCTCCGACCGAGGAGGGGCCTCGCGCGGTCAGGGCAGTTGCGCGGAGGGCCTCTCCTTGGTGCATGTTCATTGTGGACTAGACCAATTGCGGTTGTCCAGGGGTGCCTCGGAATTGGTCTGGACAACCTGTGACAGCGTGCCCGGGGGCGGTCGGCGATACCCTCACCGTGTGCCCTCGCTGAACGAACTCGTCCGCCGCCACACCACCCTCACCGGTGCCGACGTGGAGTGGCTGCACCTCCTGGTCTCGGAGTGGCAGCTGCTCTCCGACCTCTCCTTCGCCGACCTGGTGCTGTGGATCCCCACCTGGGACGGCATCCGCTACGTCTCGGTGGCCCAGATGCGGCCCAACACCGGCCCCACCTCGTACCAGGACGACATGGTCGGCCACCTGGTGCCCCGCGGCCGCCGGCCGCTGCTGGACGCCGCCTACGACGAGGGGCGGATCGTCCGCGAGGGCGACCCGGAGTGGCGGGAGGAGGTGCCGGTGCGGGTGGAGTCCATCCCGGTGCGACGGGACGGCAAGGTGCTCGGCGTGATCGCCCGCAACACCAACCTGCTGACCGTGCGCACCCCCAGCCGGCTGGAACTCACCTACCTGCAGAGCGCCTCCGACCTGGCCCAGATGATCGCGGCCGGGACCTTCCCCTTCCCGGGCGCCGAACAGGCCGACATGGACGCCGCGCCCCGGGTCGGCGACGGCCTGATCCGGCTCGACGTCGAGGGCGTGGTCACCTACGCCAGCCCCAACGCGCTGTCCGCCTACCACCGGCTCGGCCTCACCACCGACCTGGTGGGCAGTCACCTCGGCAAGGCCACCGCCGAGTTGGTGCCGCCCAGCCGCGGCGCCGTGCACGAGGCGATGGTGAAGATGGCCAGCGGCTGGGCGCCCCGGCAGACCGAGGTCGAGGCGCAGGGCGGCGTGGTGACCCTGCGGACCATCCCGCTCAAGCCCAAGGGCACCCCCACCGGCTCCCTGGTGCTCTGCCGGGACGTCACCGAACTGCGGCGCCGCGACCGCGAACTGATGACCAAGGACGCCACCATCCGGGAGATCCACCACCGGGTGAAGAACAACCTGCAGACCGTCGCCGCGCTGCTGCGGCTGCAGTCCCGCCGGATGGACTCCGCCGCCGGCCGGGCCGCCCTGGACGAGGCCGTCCGCCGGGTCGGCTCGATCGCCATCGTGCACGAGACGCTCTCCCAGGCCCTCGACGAGTCGGTCGCCTTCGACGAGATCGCCGACCGGGTGCTGGCCATGGTGATGGAACTCTCCCAGGACGGCCGGGTGGTGGCCCGCCGCAGCGGCTCCTTCGGCATCCTGTCCGCCGAGGTCGCCACCCCGCTGGCGATGATCCTCACCGAGCTCACCCAGAACGCCCTGGAGCACGCCTTCGGCCCCAGCGCCTCCGGCAACCTGGAGGTCAGCGCGCTGCGCGGCCGCGCCCCCGCCGGCGGCAAGGGCTGGTCGGACACCTGGAACAACGGGGTCAAGCCCGAGGAGTACCTGCTGATCACCGTGCAGGACGACGGCCGCGGCATGCCCGAGGGCTTCGACCCGCAGCGGGCCGGCAACCTCGGCCTGCAGATCGTCCGCACCCTGGCCACCGGCGAACTCGGCGGCAGCTTCGACATGGTGGCCGCGCCCGAGGGCGGCACCAAGGTGGTGCTGGAGATCCCCGTCCGGTAGCCCCCGGCCGGTAAGGCCCCGCCGGGGTGGCGGGGCCACCGGCCCGGGCCCGGAGACAGAAACGAGGCCCCGCCGACCGGGGGGGTGGGTCGGCAGGGCCTCTCGACCCGGTCCGGCCGTCGGGGGGAGTCGGCCGGAACGGGGGCTTCTGGTGTGGCGCGACGCCCGCCCCGTGCGTTGCGCACGGTGAGCGCCTCAGGCCAACGATATTGCTCTAAGTGAACAGTATCAAGTGCCTGGGCGGCTCGCGTCGTCGGCCCCGCAGATGGAGCGGGGCCCGTTCGGGAAGGCTCGGCCGGCCAATCGCGGCCGAACCCTTGATCATGGGTTGATCCGTACTGCCACTGACAGTTCGTCAGTTCGGTGCGTCAGGCGGTGCGGGCCCGGTTGCGGGCGGCGCGGCGCTTCATCGCGCGACGCTCGTCCTCGCTCATGCCGCCCCAGACGCCGGCGTCCTGGCCGGTCTCCAGCGCCCACTGCAGGCACTGCTCCATCACGGGACAACGGCGGCACACGGCCTTGGCTTCCTCGATCTGCAGCAGAGCGGGGCCGGTGTTCCCGATCGGGAAGAACAGCTCCGGGTCCTCTTCGCGGCAGACAGCGCGGTGGCGCCAGTCCATGGTCGTCCAACTCCTCCGGTCGACGGGTGGTGGCCCGCGACTCACTCGAATGGCTTGTGAATGTGAACGCTTTCACGAATCCCGCAACAGCAAAAGGGACCTAAGGCCCATCGGGCCCGGGCGGTCTTCGCTGAGGGGGGTTCGGCGATTCGAGGGGCTCTCCCGCGGTGTCCCGCTGTGGTGTGTCCCGATCGCCATGTAGAGGTTCGCAAACCTCGAAGCCGGATACAACCCCCTTCGGCAAGAAAGTTTTGATTCTTCGGTGTCGCCTACCTCACAGGCGGTACTTCTATGGGGTGAAGGGGCTCGAACGTTCGAGTGCAAGGCAGGGGCCCCCTTCTGGTCACACAATCACACGCAGTGCCCGCCGTACGCCTGTGAAACTGACGCGACTCCTGTCTCCAAGGTGGTCTCCGTCGACCTGAAACGGGGCCGGTTCCTCTGAAACCAAGGTGAAGTGCCGAACGTCGTGATAGGAGACGAGGTGCTTCCCGGAGGGGCCGGCCGGGCGCTCACCGCCCTCCGCGGCGGGCAGCGGGCGGAGGATCTGACGGACCGTTCGAGCGGTCCGGAACGCGGTCATTCGAGTGATGCCGAAGATGTCGAGGTCGGTTTCGAAGGACGCGGCGGGCGAGGGGAAGACCGGCCGGGAACCCAGGAACGTCCACGGCGAAGTGTTCGAAACTATGGCCATCACCATGCCCGGCACCGGGTCCCGGCCGTTGATCTCCAGGGAGATCGGCCCGGAACGGCGGTGCTCACGCTCGGTGACGTAGTGCCGGAGCGCCTCCACGACATAGAGCGCGTGGGTGGATCTGCGCCCCGCACGGCGCTGGCGCTCCACCCGGCCGACCACGCCCGCGTCGAAGCCCAGGCCCGCCGTGAAGGTGAACCAGCGGTCCGGCAGCCCGTCGGTCAGCGCCTTGCCCAGACCGATCGCCCGCTCCCGGCGCTCCGCCAGCGCGTCCAGCAGCGCGCCGGTCGCCTCCACCGGGTCGTTCGGCAGGCCCAGCGCCCGGGCGAACACGTTCGTCGACCCGCCCGGCACCACCGCCAGCCGCGGCACCCGCTCGCCCGGGCCGTGCGCCAGCAGGCCGTTCACCACCTCGTTGACCGTGCCGTCGCCGCCCAGCGCCACCACCAGGTCCACCGACCCGTCCTCGGCCGCCTGCCGGGCCAGGTCGCGGGCGTGGCCCCGGTACTGGGTCTGGGCCACGTCCAGCTTCAGGTCGCTGCGCAGGGCGTGGATCAGCACGTCCCGGGTCCGGCCACTGGTGGTGGTCGCCTTCGGGTTCACGACCAGGAGAGCGCGCATGGTGATCAGCCTACGACCCGCCCGGCACGAGCCCACCGTTACCCTGGCCCGGTGACCGCTGAATCCGCTCCCGCCACCGCCGCCCCCGCCGCCGCCCGGCCCGCCCCGCTGCTCGTCGGCGCGGCGCTCACCGCGCTGGAGGGCGCGGCGATGGCCGGCTGGGGCGTCTACAACCTGATCTCCGGCTTCACCGGCGCGGACGCCGACTTCGGTCGCGCCGAGCTGGGCGGCCTCGTCCTGCTGCTGATGGGCCTGCTGCCGGTCCTGGCCGGCCGCGCGCTGCTGCACGGGCGGCGCTGGGGCCGCAGCCCCGCCGTGCTCACCAACTCCATCTGCCTGCCCGTCGCGTACTACATGTGGCAGTCCGGCGGCGTGATGGCCGCCGTCGGCGCCGCGGTCGGGGTACTCGGCCTGGTCGGCATCGGCTCGCTGCTCAACCCGAAGGTCACCGCCGTGCTGTACGGCACCCCCGGCGACGAGCAGCGGTAGCACCCGGACAGCGCCGCAGGGCCCGTCCCCGGGCGTGGGGACGGGCCCTGCGGCGTCGTGCGCGGGCGGTGCGGCGCGGGCGGGGCGCGGGCGGTGCGGGGTGCCTACTCCTCGACCAGCAGCTTCTCGCGCAGCTGCGCGAGGGTGCGGGCGAGCAGCCGGGAGACGTGCATCTGGGAGATGCCCACCTCGGCCGCGATCTGCGACTGGGTCATGTTCCGGAAGAACCGCAGCACCAGGATCTTCTGCTCCCGGGGCGGCAGTTGGGCCAGCAGCGGCTTCAGCGACTCCCGGTACTCGACGCCCTCCAGCGCCTCGTCGGTGGCGCCCAGGGTGTCCGCCACGGCCGGCGACTCGTCGTCGCTGTCCGGCACGTCCAACGAGAGGGTGGAGTACGCGTTGGCGGACTCCAGGCCCTCCAGCACGTCCTCCTCCGAGATGCCCAGGTGCTCGGCCAGCTCGTGCACCGTCGGCGACCGGCCGTGCCGCTGGGACAGCTCGCTGGTCGCCGTGGTCAGCGACAGCCGGAGCTCCTGCAGGCGGCGCGGCACCCGCACCGCCCAGCCCTTGTCCCGGAAGTGCCGCTTGATCTCGCCGACGATGGTCGGCGTCGCGTACGTGGAGAACTCCACCCCGCGCTCGTGGTCGAACCGGTCCACCGACTTGATCAGGCCGATGGTGGCGACCTGGGTCAGGTCGTCCAGCGGCTCGCCGCGGTTGCGGAAGCGCCGGGCCAGGTGCTCCACCAGCGGGATGTGCATCCGGACCAGCTGGTTGCGGATCTCCACCCGCTCCGGCGAGCCCTCCGGCAGCTCGGACAGCCGGACGAACAGCGCCCGGGCCGCCTCGCGGTCCGGGGCGCCGCTGCGGTGCCCCTGGGCCGGCACGGTCGAGCGGACGGCCTCGGCGGCCGCCGCCGGGCCGTCGACCGCCGCGGGCTCGGCCGCGGGCACCGACTCGGGCGCCGTCTCGGGCCGCTCGGGCTTCGGATCGGTCGGCTGGCTCATCCGGTGGGAGTCCTTCGAGGGGGCTTCGTCAGGGCTGGCGGTGCGGGCGACGCTCGCCTGCGGCGGTACGACGGCAACTGTGCGGTCCAGATCACTCACGGCGATCACCCGTTCCGTTCCGAGAACACGTCACTACCTACGGCTGGCCCGGCGACCCGCCGCGCTTCTTGTGCAGGCTGATGGAGACCGTGTTGTCCGAGCCCACCGTCGAGTCCACCTCGCCGGCCAGCGCGGAGAGCACCGTCCAGGCGAAGGTGTCCCGCTCCGGGGCCCGGCCGTCGGTGGTCGGAGCGGACACGGTGACCCGCAGCGAATCGCCCACCAGCTGGAACACGCAGCTCAGGATCGAACCGGGCACCGCCTGTTGGAGCAGGATCGCGCACGCCTCGTCCACCGCGATCCGGAGATCCTCGATCTCGTCCAGGGTGAAGTCGAGCCGCGCCGCGAGGCCGGCCGTCGCCGTCCGCAGCACCGAGAGATAGGCGCCCGCCGCGGGCAGCCGGACCTCAACGAAGTCCTTCACTCCGGGCTCGCCGTAGATCTGGGACACCCTCACCTCCTGGGTGACGCACGGTGCTTGCGGCCGGGGAGCTGCCAACACCACTGGCTCGGTTCAACTGCCTTGTGCCCCGAGACGTTACCGCGCCCGGGGGCGGTCTGTCGTGATCTCGTGCCACCGTCACGGGAACGAGGGATCACCGTTCGAACGGGGGCGCGCTCAGCGCGGCTCGGAGCCGAGCGCGGCCAGCGCTCCGTCGGTCAGCCGGAAGACCGTCCACTCGTCCATCGGCACCGCGCCGAGCGACTTGTAGAAGCCGATCGACGGCTCGTTCCAGTCCAGCACCGACCACTCCAGCCGCTGGTACCCGCGCTCCACGCAGATCCGGGCCAACTCGGTCAGCAGCGCCCTGCCGTGGCCGCCGCCGCGCTTCTCCGGCCGGACGTACAGGTCCTCCAGGTAGATGCCGTGGGTGCCGCGCCAGGTCGAGAAGTTCCGGAACCAGAGCGCGAAACCGACCGGCTCGCCGGACTCCTCCTCGGCGATCAGGCCGAACACCGCCGGGTGCTCGCCGAACAGCGCGTCGTGCAACTGCTCCTCGGTGGCCTTCGCCTCGGACAGCGCCCGCTCGTACTCGGCGAGTTCGCGGATCATGGCGTGGACGAAGGGGACGTCGGCGGGAGTCGCGGTGCGGATCATACGGTCGAGCGTACCCATCTCACCCCTTCATCCGGAATGGCCTTTATGCCCGGGGCGGCACCGCCGGAAACGGACTCCGGACGGGCGCCCCGGGCACGGGCGGCGGGGGCTCGGTGACGCCGGGGTCAGGCGTCCTGGCGGGCGCGCAGCGCGTTCAGCAGGGCCGCGCCGCGCTCGGCGTCGTCGACGCTCACCGCGAAGTCGTGGCCGGTGGCGCGGATCCGCACCACCAGGCACGCGCCGGCGCGCAGCATCACGGTGGTACCGCGCCCGCTCAACCGGTAGCCCCAGCCGCCGACCTGGGAGGGCAGCCGGTCCTCGACCCGGGCCGACTCCAGTTCGGCCAGCGCCCAGCGCCGGGTCGGCAGGCCGAACACGCCCAGCGCCACCTCCAGACCGGTGTCGGAGACCCGCACCCGCACCGAGGAACAGCACCCGGCGGCCAGGCCCACCACCGCCGACACGGCGAACAGCGGCCAGCCCCACTCGGCCCCGAACAGGCCGGTCGCGCTGCCCAGCAGCGCGACGGCGGCCAGCGGGCCGCACACCGCCGCGAGCACCCGCAGCGCGGGGTTGTCGGCCCGGGAGAACCACGCCAGGCGCTCGCCCTCGGGGAGCTCCAGCACCGGGCCGGCGGGCGCCGGGGGAGCGGCCGCCGACAGGCCGCGCCCGCCCAGCAGTCGCACCGCGAGACCGGTCAGCAGCGCGGCGGCCAGGCCACCGAGGAACCAGCCCAGCGGGAGCCGGGCCCCGTGCCAGTCGGCGCGGTCCAGGTTGGCGCGGACCGCGGCGCTCTGCAGGCCGAGGAACAGCACGCCGCCCGACAGCAGACCGGCCAGCGTCCAGACCCGCAGCAGCGGGTCGCTCCGGCGCAGGGCCGGCAGGCCCGCCGCGCCCAGCACCGCCCAGATCAGCGCCGGCACCAGGCAGGCCGCCCACAACGGCATCGAGCCGTTCGCGGTGCCACCGCGCCAGTGGGTGGCCAGCCGGTCGGGCAGCCGGTCGCCGACGGTCAGTGGCAGCACGGCGGTCAGCACCGCGGTGCCCGACACCCAGAGCGTCGGCCACAGCAGGCCGCCCCGGTCGGCCTTCTCCTGCTCGCTCACGGTATCCCCCTGATCATTTCGATGAGTTCGTCCCTGCCGTACCCGGCCCGGGCGGCCTCCGCGACCAGCGCGCGGGCCTGCTCCAGCAGCCCGGAACGCCGGTCGGCGCCCGCCGCGACGGTCACGCCCCGGCCCCGGCGGAACTCCAGCACCCCGGCGTCGCGCAAGTCGCGCAGACCGCGCAGGACGGTGTTGACGTTCACGTCGAGCGCCTGGGCGAGGTCGCGCGCGGAGGGCAGCCGGTCGCCGGGGCGGAACTCGCCCTCGGCGACGGCGCGGCGGACGGCGGCGGCGACCTGCTCGTGCAGGGGCCGGGTGTCCTTGGTGTCCAGTCTCAGCAACATGGTGCTAATGAAAATAGCACCATTGGATTCCTGGGGGAAGCAGGGGGACGGGGAGTCGCCTGCGGCGGGCTTCCGTGGGGGAGAGGACGGCTGTGCGGCACGGCGGGCTTTCGGGAGGGGATGGGCGCGCCGGGTGGCGGGGGAGCCGCCTGCGGCGGGCTTTCGAGGGGAGGGGACGGGCGCGCGGGGCGGCCGGGGTCGGTGCGGT
>NZ_BAAANS010000101.1:0-17983 GCF_039529925.1 Kitasatospora saccharophila
CGTGGTCAGGTTCCCCTTGGGGAGTCGTGACCGCGACCCTGGCCAATTCCGTGACCACGAAGCCTCAGAAGTGGGGGAAATCGCTGACCGTTCACAGCTCCTTCCCGACCTCACCATCGAGCAGTTGGAGGACGACCTCACTCGGCTGGTGCGAGCCCACACCAACACCCCGCCACACACCATCTACGCGCAAGGCAAGGAAGTTCTGGCCCTCGCGCAGGAGATGCTCGATCGCACGCAGAAGCTTTCCCAGCGGGGACGTCTCTACCTCGTCGCCGGTGAAGCGGCCGCCCTCCTCGGAGGCTGCGCCTTCGACCTCGGCGCGTCGTCCACCGCCGTCGAACTCCTCCGCGCCGCCGCGCTATACGGCCAGGTCGCCGAGCACGGGCCGCTCCAGGCGTACGTCTACGGGTACCTGGCGATCCTGGCGTACTGGAACGGCAACCCGACCGTCGCCGTGCAGCACGTGAAGCACGCGGACCAGTTCCCTGGGGTCGGCGACGCCGGCAAGGCCCGGCTGGCGGCCATCGCTGCCCGTTCCTACGCGCACCTTGGGCGCGTCGAGGAGACGCAGCGGGCCATAGAGAGCAGTTTGCAAGACAGGGGTTCCCGTCGGGACGAAATCCACGACGACCTCGCCGGTGAGTTCGCTTTCAGCCTGGAACGGGTCGCCATGTCGAACAGCGCAAGCTACCTCTTGCTCCGGGACGGTGCAGGCGCAGAGACCTCGGCCCGGCAGTCCCTCCAGCTGATCACTGAGAACACCACGGGGGCGGTGCCGTTCATCGTCGGTCCGCAAGCGTCGTCCGACCTCGCCATGGCGCTGCTGCTGCGGCGCGATCTCGACGGAGCGGCGGAAGCACTGGCGCCAGTGCTCGCTCTTCCCCGCGAGTGGCGAGGCGCAGGACTGGTGGACAGGCTCGGTGTAGTTCGCAGAGAGCTGGTCTCGCCGGACTATCGTGGCGTAAACACAGCCGGAACCCTCGCCGAGCAGATCGAGGACTTCACCGCCGTGGCCGCGCCGCGCATCCTCGGTCCGGGCGCGGCACGGCTGGCGATCGACAGCGGGGAGGTCAGCTGACCTTCTCCAGGATGCTGGTCTCCTTCGCGGGGTCGATACCGTGCTCGGCCCACCGCGGGTGAGGCACGGGCAAGTTGCCCTGCTGGAGCCAGGCCCAGGTGTCAGCCACCGTCTCGACCAGAGGGCGGCTTCGAAAGCCGGCGGCGAAGGCCGTGCTGGAGTCGACGGCCCAGGCCCCGGCGTGAGTGCGCCACAGCGGCAGCTCAGTCCACTGCTGGACGCCGGCGTTGAGCAGCACCTCGTCGGGTGCCCAGACCAACCGGCCCGTACTACCCGTGGTCCGGAGACAGGCGTCCAGGAACCCTCCCCAAGTCTCCCTGCCGAGCGGCGCGGTCACGTTGTGGATCTGCAAGCCGCTCTCTGCGGCCTGGTCGAGGGCGAACTGGGCAACGTCGCGCACGTCGGCGGGCTGAATCGTCCGCGCCGGACCGCCCGGAGCGAGGATCGCCCCGCCGCGCTCTGCACGTCGCAGCCACCACGGCAGCCTCCCCACGTACTCGCCCGGCCCCAGAATCACCCCCGGCCGCAGGACGGACGCACGGTCGGCGAAGGCCGCCAGCACCGCGCGCTCTGCTCCCGCCTTCTGCCGCCCGTAGTAGTAGTCGGGGCCGGTCCAGTCGGGCGGAAGGCGGCCGTAGTCGGCGTCTGCGTCCGGTGGCCCGTCCAGCACCTCGGACTCCACGCTCAATGGCTCGTCCGGCCAGCCCCTGTATGCCGAGACGGTGGAGATGTAGACGTACCGCTGCGCCTGCGGCGCAAGCACCTTCGCGCCATCCAGTACCGTCCGGGGGGCCAGTTCGGAAGCCGAGGTGTCCACGACGGCGTCCCAGGGGCCGTGTGCGGCCAGCGCCGTCAAATCGGACGGCTGTTCCCGGTCACCGTGGACTGCGACTGCGCCCGCGACCGGAACACCCGACCTTCCACGGGTGAAGGTCGTCACCTCCCACCCGCGCGCGAGAGCACCGTTGACAACTGCGCGGCCGAGGAACCAAGTGCCGCCCATCACGAGAATCCGCATGCCGCCGATACTGCCCTGCTCGGTCCGCTCCTACGCCACCGGGTCAAGGCCGGCATCGGTACGCAGCCCGAACGCCCGGCCGCAGTGAGGGTGGGCGATTGGCCACTGGGCGGCGTCTTCGACGGTACGCAGGGTTCGGGTGGCCGCCCCGGCCGTCGACCTCGCGCTGCACAACGACGGCCTCCAGCAGATCCGTTGGCCATCATCGAGTCGCGCGGCGAACTGCCTGATCGGCCAAGCGCATGTTCTGGGCCATAAGGTCCAGCCCAGCGGCCACATCCGCCCTGGTCACCTGCCACCAACCAGCCCTGTCGTAGATCCACCAGCTGGACAGGTACCACGCGAAGTCAGCGATCGTCTCGCTGAGGTACTGGGCCGTTCCGTCCGCGAGGGCGGCGTCCATCGCGGCGTGGCTGAGGTCAGCCTGGACGCCCGCTTCAGAACTGATGATCATCTTGTCCACCCTCACGGCCGGATGTTCGGCTGGACGACGTGCACCTGCTGTGCCGGGGGCGGTTGTAGGAGGGGGGCGGGCTCCACCTGGGGAGCAGGCCCGGTCGCCCTAACGTCCGGGGTCTGCTTCGGCTCGGCGCCCGGGCCGCGGGCAGTCACGTCGATGCCGCCGAAGTCGTTCACCAGCCTTGCCCGGATGTCCTCCGCCATGATCTCCCCGCCCAGTTCAACGGCGACACCGACAACAACAGCCGTGGTGGAGAGCCGAGCAAGGTAGTCGGAGCGGTTCTCTGCACTCACCTCTACCTTGACCTCGTACCGTTCGGGGTCCTGCCGGTACACCTCCCACTCGACGGTGAGCGCGTCGACGGGGTCGCTGCGCTCAGCGAGCACGACGATGGCCTCGTAGACCTCCCGTCGTGCTCCGGCTTCGAACGCCTCGGGGTAGAGCCAGGCGCTCACCTCCCGGATACGTTCCGGGTTCTGGAGCAGATCCGCGAGAACGATGTCCTGGCGCTCAAGCCGGCTGTCGAGCCGAACCTCGTGGCTGTTGGCCGAGAGGGGTCTCGGCTGGTACGGCTCGGGGGCAGGCTCGCTGAACCTGGCGGTCGGCGGAGCCTGTTCGAGCCGCTGGGCGAGCCGGTCTAGGACTGGCTCCGGTCCGCGCTGGCCGGCGTTGGGCGCGCGAAGTCGGTCGAGGTGGAGTGCAAGGTCGCGTCGGACCGCAGCTTCCTGCACGAGCCTGGCGTAGCTCGCAACGGTCCGGGGTTGTGGTGCGGCGTCGGCGAGCCGTCGAAGGTAGTCGGCGCCGACTCCACGGACGGCTGCCTTCTGGGCGACCAGTTCCGGCATCCGGTTGGCGGGAGCCGTGGGGTTGCTGGTCCGTGACTCGATCAGGGCGCCCAACAAGGCCCGGTTCGTTGGGTGGGCCATGCGGTCCGGGGTCAAGTAGGCGATCTGGTCGAGCTGCTGGGGATCGCGAAGTGCGGCACCGATGACGGCCTGCTCGGCGCGCAGCGCGAGGTCGGGGTTGGTCATCGGTTCGTCCTTGGCGTAGATCCGGTGGTGGCTTCCCGGTAGCGGCGGGCCGCGTCGTCGGCGGCTGCCATCCGGGCTGCTGCCTGATCGAGTCGTTCCAGCAGTTCTTCGTTGGCGACCCGCAGCCAGTCACCGCCGAGTTCGACCGCCCACCAGGCATCGGCGAACCGGACGTACTCCGGGATGCCGGGGCTGATCGGCGCGGCGAGGCCGCGGGCGCGTGCGTCGTCCATCTGGGCGGCGGTGAGGCGGTCCGGGCCCCCCGCTTCGGCGGTGTCCGCGTGGTCGGCGAGCAGCTTGCCCGGGATGCCGGCCCAGGCATCGGCTTCGGACCATCGTTTCTGGACTTCCGGGGAGTCGGCGGCCCGGAGCTCGGGTGCTCGGTGGCCGGTTCGGCAGGCCGTGGCGTAGACGCCGGTGGCGTTGGCCACCACCGCGCGAAGCTCAGCGTGCCAGTAGCGGGCCGCCTGTCCGACCTGCTGGTCCGCGGCGGCCCCGTAGATTTCTTCTCGCCAGACCTTGAGCGCCCAGAGTTCCTCGATCAGGCCGGGGTGCTCGGCCCAGCACTGCGGCAGCCGCGACTCCACGGCCAGCTCGTAGCGGTCGTGCAGCCAGGTCACCCAGTCACAGAGACCGGCCCACGCCACGACCCGCTCGGGACCGGTCATGGTGTGCCACTCGACCAGGCGGGTACGCGGGCCCGCGCCTGCGGAGTCGGTCCCGCTGACGCTGGTGGTCGTGCCGTCGGTTCGGCGTCGGCGGACCGGGCGGATGCGCGCGTGCGGGCGGTGCTTGACCCTGCCGATCGGAGTGATCGCGGAGTCGGTCATGTCAGGTCCTGGAGCTGGGCGGACAGGGTGCTGGCGTTCTGGAAAGGGTCCGAGTGGTCGGTGCTGGCGGCCTTCCAGTCGGCCATCACCAGGTGCACGGCGGCGTCGAGCGCCTCGACCGACGTGCTGGGGGTGAGCAGCAGACGTCGGAGGTAGGCCGCGGTGTCCATCGTGCTGGTGATCAGAGCGGCGAGACGTGGCGACAGTGCGGTGATGCTCCGGCGGACGTGGGCCTCAATGGCCTCGGTGGTCACCGGGGCGGCCTTGCTGTGGAGTGTCAGCATCGCCTCGTAGATGCCGTACCGGACGTGGGTGGTGAAGACGTCCACCGGCACCCAGCCTCCGAGGTCGGCCAGTTCTCGCGGGCGCTGAGCGAGATAGGCGAGAACCAGGTCCTCGTGGTCGGCTCGGGTGGGGCGCCAGGTGCTGAGCGCGTGGAAGGGGCCGTGGAGGCTGGCTCGGTGGGCGGTCCAGTCGTCGGTCGGCCACATCGCGGGAACGGTTTCCCGGTAGCCGGGGCTGAACACCGCTACGACGGGAGCGCCGGTTCGGTCGGTGCCGGCGTGGTAGAGCGCGCCGTCGATGCCGCGGATCGGTCCGCTCCACCGGAGGGTGCAGTCGGTCGGGGCGTCGGGGCGGCTGAGCAGTCCCTGGTGGTGCCGCCGGTCGAAACGGCTTTCCCAGCGGCGGTCGGCGTCGGTGCCCGCCTCGTGGTCGCTGGTGCTCCAAGCGGGTCGGGGAGTCATGCGGCAACCACCTCGGTCGGGTCGAGCTCGCCGGCTCGGTAGCGGCGTGCCCACTGGACGCTCTCCTCGTACGCCTTGCGGTCCGGGCCCTCGTAGTGGCGCAGCATCCGGACCTTGGCGACGGGTGTGGTGGCGTGGATGACCAGGGCCTCGCGCTTCTCTTCGTCCAGGGTGCGGATCTCGTCCGGGGTGACGGTCTTGCGGTCCTGGAGGGTGGTCTGCATCGTGGTGCCGTGGCTGCCGCTCTGGTACGTGGTCAGGGACTCGCGGTAGATGCCGGACAGCTTCGAGAACTCTTCGAGTTCGGCGCCGCCGAGGCCACCGAGGGCGATTTTGATGGTGGAGCTGCCCCAGAGCATCTCGGCGCCGTCGTGTCCCCAGATGGTGCGGGCCTGGGCCATGTTCTGGAGGACGGCCAGGACGTAGATGCCGGAGCCGCCTGCGAAGGACATCAGGTCGGGGAGGTTGGGCAGCGGGGTGACGTTGGCGACTTCGTCCAGCAGGGCGCCCAGCGGTGGGTCGAGTCGGCCGCCCGGGGAGCGGTCGGCGATCCGCTTGGCGGTGCCGAAGACTTCGGAGACGAACGCGGAGATCAGCGGTGCGAGCGCCTTGGAGTCCTCTTTGTCGACCAGCAGGTAGATGGTCCCGTTGCTTCGCAGCCACGCTGCGATGTCGATGCTGTTGCCGGCCTTGGGAACGAAGGTGCGGCGGGCCAGCGGCGAGAACAGCGGGGTCAGGGCGGTCTGGACCGTGCTGAACAAGTTCGCGCGGGTCTCCCCGGGCTGTCGGTACAGCGCGTCGAGCATCTCGGCGACGCCGGGTTCCGCCCTGCGCGACTCGGCGAGCAACTTGATCGGCTCCTCGACGTGCGGGTTGAACGCCCAGCGGAGAACGTCCTCCATGGAGTTGTCGGTGATCTCGGCGGCGTGCAGCCAGGCCGCCAGCAGGCTGGTTGCGGTGGCGCCGAAGAAGCCCGCGCCGCTGGAGTCGGATGTCTCGCTCTTGCCGATCCGGACCATGAGGTCGGCGCGCTGCATGGCCTTGCCGAAGTCGTCGCAGCCGGAGGCAGGCGACCACTGGACCTGGTCGGGCCACTCGACCATGCCGGTCGGCGTCATCGCCAGGGTGGGGCCGAGCTTCCGCCGGATCAGCGCGGTCGCGTCGAGCAGGTCGCCGCGGACGCTGGTGACCAGCATCGGCCCCCGCCACGCCTTGATCCACGGGATGATCACCTGGGAGGTCTTGCCCTGGCGAGGGGCTGCGAGCATCAGCACCGACGACTCGATGCAGGCCCACAGCAGCATCCCCGCCATGGTCCGGCCGAGTTGCACGGCGACGTCGTCGGCCTTGATCCGGCGCCCCTTGAGGGAGGGCCGGACGATCGGCCCGCGGCGGACCACTGCGGCGGCGGACATCGTCTTCGCCAGCTGTGCCGGGGAGGCGTAGCCGCGGACGGAGCGGTTGCGTCGGAGGCGGCGGAGGGCGAAGGTGCCCGCCGTGATCATCGCAAGAGCGACGATCGCGGCGGCGGTGGCGAAGCCGACCGGGCCGGGCAGGTCGGCCCTGGCCGGCTCGGGCCAGGCCAGCCTCGGGTCGTCCAGGTGCTCGGGGATCTGCTTGGCGACGGCGAACGCCTCTCCGAACGGGACGGCGGGCCATGCGGCGTGGGTGATCAGGCCCGCGACCTGGCCGGTGGCCCAGGTTCCGACGGTCACGGTGACGACGACGATGATCAGGACCACGATCAGGTAGTCCGCCGGTCCCTCCAGCACCGGCCGCCGGGCGACGGTCGAGTTCGATGCGGCGGCCATCACACGGCCATTCGCTCGTTGGTGTAGTACAGCTGCCGCTCGATCGGGCTGAGGATCGTCTGGACCACGTGGCTGGAGGTCCGGCCGATCTTCCAGATCGCGCGGCCGATCTGCTCACCGGACCAACTGCCGATGTGCGCGCACTCGGTGTCGGTGAGGCCGATCGCGTCGCGCGTCATGGCGAGGGGCGCGGTGTCCTGGCGCAGGCAGATCCGCACGTCGCAGCTGGCGATCAGGTTGCGGGCGATGCTGACTTCTTCGCTGCCCTGGGCGCCGACGGCCTCGAAGTCCGCGAGGCGGTGGGTGCTGAGGACCTGGATGGTGCCCTGGGCGCGGGAGAGGCGGAGGTCCGAGTCGAGCTTGCGGATCATCGCCGGGACGCGCATCGCGCGCCACAGCTCGTCGCGGACGACCAGGCGGACGGGGCCGCCGGGCTCGTCGATGGCGGCCTGGCCCCAACTCGACACGCAGGCAAGGGTCATGGCCACCGTTTCGTCGCCGCGGCCGTCGATGCGGGAGAGGTCGACGGTCTGGATCGGTGCGGCGAAGTCGGGGCGGACGGTGGTCGGTCCGTCGAACAGGCCGCTGAGGCTGCCGCGGACCATGTTGCCGAGGGCGTCGGCGGCCGGGCGGATCATCTCGCGCAGCTCGCTCACGTCGGCCTCACGGACGCGGAGGTCCTCCGCCATCTCGGGCAGCGGGTCGCGTAGGAGGGCCCAGACCTGCGGGATCGTCGGGTCCTGGAGGTGGCTGGCACCGGTGGCCTGCCCGGAGGCGTGCTTGATCGCCAGGGAGAGGGCGGCTTCCTCGGTGGGTGTGAGGTTGCGGCCGAGCCGCATGACCAGCAGGGAGGACAGCAGGGTGATCCGGCGGCGGTGAACCTCGTCCAGGCGCTCGCGCAACTCCTCCGGGTCGGTCGGCAAGTTCGCGCCCAGCGGTCCGGCGTCCAACGGGTTCAACCTGTTGCGCAAGCCGGGGCCGAGCTCGACGGGCTCGACACCGAACGCCCTGGCCAGGGGGGCGTATTCGTTCTTGATGTCGCCGAGGACGAAGGTGCGCACGCCATAGGCGGCGAGCCGGGTGGCGAGGACCTTGACGGTCGCGGACTTGCCGGTGCCGGGCACGCCGGTCACCAGGAGGTTCGGGTTGGTGATCAGCCCGCGGTGCAGCCACTCGATCGGGTGGCAGCTGAACGCGCCTCCGGCGAGGCAGTCGACGCCGATGTAGGCCCCGGCCGGGGGCATGGAGGCACCGTAGAGCCAGGGGTAGAGGCCCTGGACCTGGCCGGTGCTGCCTCGGAAGACGGGGATTTCCGGCATCCGGGGCGACCGTCCGGCGAAGGGACGGGCGTAGCCGCGCCGGGGGGCGACCGGCTCGCGGCGCTGCTTGGGGGCCTTCTGCTTGGCGGGCTTCGGCGCGGCCGGGGCAGGCCGGCCGAGCACGTCGGTCAGGTCGAGAACGGGGAGGTCGGCCGAGCGTCGGCGGAACATCAGGCCACCCGCTTCCGGGGCAGGCCCATGCCGACGGGCAGCGCGCCGAGGGCGAACCCGATGTCCTGGGCCATCCACATCCGCTGAACTTCGATCCGGCCCTGGTTGGCGTCGGCTTCCAGCGCGGCGCAGGCGTCCTCAAGATCGGCCGGGTTGGTGACGGTGACGGTGCAGTAGGCGGTGTAGCGGACAAGGCCGTGGCCGGCTGCGCGCTCCTGATCCTGGGCTTCGGCGTGCCGCAGTGCCTGCTTCTCGTGCTCCGGGATGATCTGGCCCGTCTTGTGCCGCATGCTGACGGCGACCTCGCGGGCGGTGCGTTCCTGCATGACCTCGCGTTCGGCGGCGCGCGGTCCGCGGGGTTCGATGTGGAGGTTGAACGCCCTGCGGTACTTGCCTTCGCCCAGCAGCGGGGAGAGCGCGGTGGAGTAAATCTTGTTCTTCGGCCAGTTTCGGACGGCGTAGGTGACGGAGAGCGCGCCGTCGTGCTCGTACCGGCCGCGCCAGCTCTGGGCGGCGGAGGGGCCCGCTGCGACCGGATCGACGCCCGGTTCGAAGGGCACGTCCTGGCCCCGGAAGGCGGCGGCCGTGGCGGCGGCCCGGCGCTCGGCGAGCATCCGGCTGCTGTGCGGGTCGAACGCGGTCCGCAGGACCTCGGCGAGTTCGCGCGGGTTCAGCCAGCTCTCGACCTGGAGGTCCGCGGACGCGATGCCGGAGGTGAGGGCCCGCAGGTGGCGGATCAGGACGGCGGCGGCTCCGGCGGTACCGCCGCCGGCCGCCTTGATGGGGCCGGCCGCCCGGGCGGCGTCCATGGTGATCGCCAGGTACGCCTCGCGCTGGCTGGTCGCCAGGGTGGCGGTGGACAGCAGTTGCTTGGCGATGTCCACCGCCACATCGGGCGCCTCGTCGGAGACGTGGTCGGCGTGCCAGCGCTGGAGTGCGGCGCCGGACTCGGGGACCAGGCGCTGGAGCGCCTGGATGCGGATGATCGGGTTGCCTTCCGTGCACTGGCTGTTGAGCAGCTCGCCCCAGCTGGCCACCCGCTGGTCGCGGCGCTGGGAGTCGACCAGGCCGATGCCGGGGAAGCGCACCCGGGCGACTGCGGTGTAGGTCCGGTCGAGCTGGTGGTGGATGACCGCGATCGGATCGCCGCTGCCGCTGTCCGCTTCGAGGATCGACAGCGGCGCCAGGATGCCGGGCAGGTCCATCTTCGGCTCGTCGGTGGCAGCGTTGCGCGGCGAGAAGGCACCGGCGAGGAAACGATTCTGCCCGCGGGACTTGAGGATCTGGAAGGACACAGCGGAGACCGCCCATTCGTCAACGGTGCGGCCGGCGATCCGGACGAACGCAAGAAGGAAGAGGACAAAGGCGATGGGCCACGTCACGAGACCCGCCCGGACGTAGGAGATCGCGAACGGCCAGATCGCCCCGAGGACAGCAGCGCCGAGCATCGCGGCTCGCTGGACGCTCAGGCCAAAGAGGAAGGCGACCTTCTCCTGCTGCCATCCGAAGTAGGTGCGGTTGGGGGCACTTTGGGTGCTCACGGCTGGTCGCCTCCTTCGGGCTGTTCAGCATGGGTGGGAGTCGCAGGCGGAGCGGCCCGGGGCGGTTCGGCGGGACGCTCGGAGGGGGCGACCTCGGGCCGGACCACGCCGGGATCGGTGGCCAGCGGCTGGTTCGGCGGGCGGTCCGCCTGCTTCGGGGTCGCCGCGGGCCGAACAGCGGGAGCCGGTTGGCCGGTGTTCAGGGGAGCCGCTGCGGCGGCGGTCGGCGAGGCGGCGGCCGGGGCCTTCGGCTCGGCGGGGGGAGCCGTCGCCGCGCCTGGAGCGGTGGCCGTCGGTTCCGGGTTTCCGGGTTGCGGGGCCCGGAGCGGGGAGACCGGACCGCTGCCGCCTTGCGGCGCGGGGCCAGGTAGGGGTGCGGCGCCGGCTGCTGCTGAGCTTGCGGGTGGCCCGGCGGGAACCGGGGGCATCTCGATCGTCGGGGGGTCGGAGCGCGGTGCGCTGGCGACCGGCAGGTCCGGGGTCGCGTCCTGGAGTGCCTGCTGGTGGTCGGCCTGCTGGGCAGCCGGCTCGGCGGGTTCGGGCTGCTGCTCCTGCTCCTGCCCTGACCAGTCCGGCTTCGGCTGGTCCGGCAGGTAGCCGCTGGTGGGCAACGGCGCCCCTGCGTGGCGGTTGACGTATCCCGCCGGCTGAGCCGCGTACGGGTTCGCTCCTTGCGCACCCGCGTGGCCGGCCATCTTCTCCATTCCCCCGGCCAGGCTGTTGACGGCCTGCTGGGCGAGTCGCACGCCGGCCGCGGCGGCCATGCCGATCGGGCCTGCGGCGGCACCGGCACCACCAGCGGCAGCACCCGCTCCCCCGGCTCCGCCAGCAGCGCCTCCGGCGGCACTTCCGCCCTTGCTGGCGAAGCTGCTCATCGTCCGGGAGGCACTGTCCTGCCCGAAGGTGTCCGGGGAGGCGCCGGTCGGCGGGCCGCCGGCTGTGCTGAGACGGCCTCCGGCGAAGCCGAGCAGCGCGGCGAGTCCTGCACCGCCTCCGACCTGAACGCTGGCGAAGGTGAAGAAGCGAGCCACCGCCGGCCAGGCGAGCGCGGCCAGCAGCAGAACGAGCATCCCGGACAGGGTGCTGTTCAAGTCCTGGCTGTCACCTGCGAGGTTGAAGCCCAGGGCGAAGACGAGAGCGATGATCGGCTTCAAGATGATCAACTGGATCGTCATCGAGACCAGCTTCGACCACCACGTCTTGGTGGAGTCCGAGACCTGCCCAGCCGCGCTGATCGGCGAGGTGGCGATGAGCACGGCGATGGCCGCGCCCCGTAGCAGCATCTCGAACCACAGAACCAGGGTCAGCAGGATGCCGATGATCGCCAGGATCAGCAGCAGGGAGACTGAGTTCCCGGGGTTCCACGCCACGAGCTTGGCGATCTTGTCGCTGAACGCCTGCTGACCGCCGAGCGAGCTGTCCACGATGTACTTGGTCAGCTCGTCGCTGGCCACCAATGTGGTGGACGCGACGATCAGGGTGAGCATGAAGGCGAGCACCGCCTTGCCGAGGCCCACCGCCGCGGTCGCCAGGGGCCGGCCGTCGTGGGTGACGGCGGTACGAACCACCTGTCCGATGACCAGCAGGCAGGCCACCAGGGCGGCTATGCCCAGGGATATGGCGTAGACGCTCCGCACTCCGTTGGACGCGAGGTCGGGGCCGGGCATCTTCACGAAGGCGCCGGAGAAGGTCTTCAAAAGCTCGACCATTGCGTCGGCGAAGGACTTGCAGATCGACTCCCAGGCGCTGGAGGCCATCTTGCCGACGGCGTCGCCCGCCAGGCCGCCGAGGACGGTGTCGGTGACGCAGCCGACGGGATCGGTCAGGCCGCAGGGCATGCCGGCCTCCTGGTGCTCGTGGTGCTGGCCATGATGGTCATCGCTTCAGTTCGTTCCAGCCCTTGGCCGACGCTTGGGCGCTGCCCGGCTCGGCGACGAGGCTGGTGTAGTCGGTGGTGGACGCACCCGAGGGTGCGGGGATGCGCCAGTCGCCGCCGGACCAGACGAGGTCGAGTGGGTAGACGCCCATGCGGGTCTGCATTCCGGTGCCGGGCACGCTGGTCGTGTAGGTCGACAGGAGCAGCACCTGGATGCTGTCGGCGCCGACGGAGCGGACCTGGTACTCGACCGGGTTCAACGTGACGGACGTACCGGGGTCGAGTTGCCCGCTCGCCGGGAGCCGCAGCGCCTTTCGAGTGGCGCTCGGACCCTTGGCGAGGGCGTCCGGGGCGTCGGACCAGTCGGCGTCGGCGACAACCCGGGCGACTGCTGCGGCCCGGTCCGGCTCC
This sequence comes from Kitasatospora saccharophila, assembly GCF_039529925.1. Classification (NCBI taxonomy): domain Bacteria; kingdom Bacillati; phylum Actinomycetota; class Actinomycetes; order Kitasatosporales; family Streptomycetaceae; genus Kitasatospora; species Kitasatospora saccharophila. The sequence goes on from NZ_BAAANS010000101.1 coordinate 12,296, forward strand.
AGGGTGGAGCCGAGTTGACGCCAGTACTCGACCGCCGCCGACACCGCGCCTACGCTGGAGTGTGGGTAGCCCACCGCGACACCGTTGACCAGGCGCGCTCCACGAATGAGCTGGAGCGGCCCGGCGAGGGCGGGCGAGGTGGACTCGGCGTCGGGGTCGACGCCGGTGACCGAGCCCGGAGCCGGGATCGCCGCCGGCGGCGAGTAGGTCTTGGGCCCGCGGGGCCCGCTGTCCGACTCGATCGCCACCCCTACGCCGATGGCGGCGAGGAAGACGAAGATGCCGAGGAGCAGCAGCGGAAGAATCCGCCGACGCGGACGGCGGTCGAGGAACTGGTTCATGGTGTTCCCGGCCTTATGCCGCGGCGCCGAAGACCGTGTTGACCACTGGAATGGCGCACGCGGTCACGATCACGCCGCCCAAGCTCCACACGAGGGAGCGCTTGCCCTTCTCCGCCGAGTCGGGCCGGTTGCTCAGGTGCCCGATGCCCATGAGGCCACCGGACACGACGGCCGCGACGGCACAGGCGATGAGCGCGCCCCACTTCGCGTACGACAGGAGCAGGTTCGCGCCCTTGGAGCCGTTGGTCGGATCGGCCGGCGCAGGGTTCTGGATGTCAGCGAGGAACTGGACGACGTGCGCAGTGGTGGACATGGAGGCTCCCAGGGGTACGGACGTGCCAGCCACCGCTACGGCTGCTGGCTACGAGGAGCCGCCCCGACTCGTTTGGCGGGGAGGCAGGAAGCCCTTGCTTCGGATTCAGCACGTCAAGGTCAGTGCTATTCACTCTGGCTAATGGGCTGTGGCCAAACGATAGGCAGGAGTGAAGTAGTTCCGTCAACCAAAGTGAATGTGAGGAGAGTCACCCCAACACTCTCCGTTTTCTCTGGCTAATGAGCATCACCGTGCGCAACGATGAGGCCCGATCGGCCGAGAGGAGTGCTACGCGCGTCATGCCAGACGAGAACCCCACTGAGGGCGGAGTGGTCGCCGAGCGACTGACCCACCTGTTCAACACCGTCCACCCCGCCGGCCGGAAGCCGTACAGCACTGCCGAAGTCGCGAAGGCGATCAACGAGAAGGCCGGGGAGCGGATCCTCAGTCCCACCTATCTATGGCAGCTGAAGAGCGGAAAGCGGACGGACCCAACTCACAGCCGCCTCATGGCACTTGCCGACTTCTTCGGCGTCCCGGTCGCCTACTTCTACGAGGACGACACCGCCCGGCGGACCGACGAGCAGTTGGAGCTCGCAACCGCCCTGTCGAACCCCTCGATTCGACAACTGGCGCTCGCCGCGAACGGACTCTCCGACGGCACCCTGAACGCACTGCTGGCCATGATCCAATCTGCGCGCCACATCGAGGGCTTGGACCCGGCCAGCGACGATGGCGCGTGACGCACGCCACTATCACCCCATTCATCACAACTTCATACAGCCGCCACACTCTCGGCAATCGTTCGCATACGCTTCTGCGAGTCGGGGGCGGGTGACCGGATGACTACGTCACCTCACAGCAAGTGCCTCCCGGCCAGGGAGGCATTTTCATGAGCGCGATCCACCTCGGGGCCCGACAGGGAGGGCCTCGCCGCACGTCGACACAGGTCGCCCTTCACGTCGCCGCCGCCCGCCACGAAGCCGCACCGGCCCGGTCCGCGCCGATCGTCGACGACCCGGCGAACCCCGCCGTCAACCGTTCGATCGCGGTCCCGACCGCACTCGTCCCGGCCGCGCTGGCCGCCGCCTTCCCCGACCTGGCCCCGGCAGCCCTACAGCACATCCTCGGACGCTGACCACAGGTTCACCCGCGACACGCCAACGGACTGCCGCCGACCTGATCATTCACGCCAGCTAATCTGTGTCGAGCATCACGTTTACTTTGGTTGACCCTCCTACGCTGCACCAGCCTATGGTTTGACCTCAATCCATTAGCTGATGTGAAGAGGCCCGCGCGCGGAGCGCGCCGGCTCCGAGGTGGCTCGTGAAGAAGGCAGCCCAGATAGCCGTCGTTTCGGTCCTCGCACCGTGCGGTGTCGTACTCGGCGTGACGCTGACCGGCGGGACCGCGTCGGCCACGACCCCGGCCATCGCGGCAGGGAGCGGCGTCGGAGGGATCGGCTGCTTCAAGCCGGTGGCGCCCGGCGAGGCCGTGGCCGACGGCCAGCAGCTCACCACCGAGCAGATCAACAACGCACAGATCATCTACCAGGTGTCGGTCCAGCTCCAGCTTCCCGCCCGCGCCGCCATGGTGGCCATCGCGACGGCGATGCAGGAGAGCACCCTGACCAATCTCTCCTGGGGCGACCTGGACTCCGTGGGCTTGTTCCAACAGCGGCCGAGCCAAGGGTGGGGCACCGTCGCTCAGATCATGGACCCGGTCTACGCCTCGAAGGCGTTCTATGCGCAGTTGGTGAAGGTCCCGCTGTGGGAGGCGTTGTCGATCACCGAGGCCGCGCAGAAAGTGCAACGCAGTGCCTACCCTGATGCCTACGCCAAGTGGGAGGGGCTGGCCCAGCAACTCGTCGCGACGTTCGGCGGCTCGTCCACCAACTGCTCGCTCGGGAACGGCGCGGGCTCCGGGGAGGCGATCACCGAGGCGGTCAACCTGCCCGCAGGCTTCTCGCTCCCGGCCGGCACTCCGGTACAGGTGGTCACCGCGATCACCTTCGGGATCTCGAAGCTCGGCATGCCGTACCAATGGGGAGGGACGGGGAATCCGAGCTACGACTGCTCGGGTCTGCTGATGCGCGCCTACGAAGCCGCGGGGATCAGCATCAGCAGGACGACCTTCGAGCAGGTCTACAACGGAACCCCGGTCTACAGCGCCAACCAACTCAAACCGGGCGATCTGATCTTCCTCGCCGGGTCCGATGGCACCCCCACTTCGCCCGGACACGTCGGGATGTACCTGGGCTCGAATCTCGTCCTGGACGCGCCACGTACCGGCAAGAACATCCAGATCACTACATTTACTGGTGGATATTGGGACAAAGAGGCGGTTGCGTTCCGGCGCATCGTTCCGTCATAGCCGCCCGACAGCCCCCGCCAAGACGTTTCTCTCCCACTCGCCCACCGGCCCCGAACAAGTAGGCTTCCCCTCTCCCCGTACACCCGCGACCCGAGGAAGCTCGCCGATGTCGAAGCCGAACCAGGGTTCCGAGAAGGGCCGCGCTGCCGGGGGGTTCGTTGCGGGCGCCGCAGTACTGGCCCTGCTCGCCGCCGTCGGAGACGCGTCGTGGCTGGTCGTCCTCGCCATCGGCGCCTTGCTGGCAGCGATGCTGCTTGCCTACCAGGCCGACCGCAGCGCGTACTGGATTCCCTGGACCGGTGGCGCAGCCATCGCGGCTCTGCTGGCCTGGATTCAGCCGGACCTGCGCTTGCTGCTGCTGCCATTGAGCGGCATCGAAGCGGTAGTCGCGCTCACCCTCGCCTTGATCAGGCAGCGTCGACCCGCCCGGTGAGGGCCGCGGCAGCAAGCGGCGGTACGGCCGACTGATCGACCGCCACCGCGGAAGCGAAGGCGAAAGGGCTGGGGCCCGCACCGTTCGGTGCGGGCCCCAGCCCTTCGTTCACTCACTCCCGGGCGAGCGTTCCCCGGTCCCAGGAAGTCCACCGCTCGGCGACGGACTCCTCCTCGTCCTCGTCCGAGGACGGCCACTGAACAAGGAGGGCCCCGGGACGGACATCGAGGATCAGGCCGCGCCGGTACTGGCCCGTGCCGTCTCGGGTGGTGGAGAGCCAGTACCGGCCGATCCAGGCGGTCGGCGGCTGCTGGGCGTAGCGGTCGTAGGTGCTGTTCTGCATGGTGGGCTCCTGCGGTGATGGTGGTCGGGCCGTGTTGTCAGGGGTTGGCAGTACCCGGTCACGGCGGCCTGAGCGTCGGCCCCCCGCTGCCGCGTCCCGTCGCCCGGGACGGGTAGAGGCTGTTCGCACCCCGCCTGCCGGTCACCGCGCGTCCCCGTTCCAACTGCGCCGATCACGCACCAGCCCGGACTTGGCCCACAGCCGGACATCCGCCGGCCGGTAGTGGCGAACTCCGTCTTCCGCCTCGGCGTACTTCGGGCCGGTGCCCACCGTGCTGAGCTCATGAAGGTCTGCTGCCGAGAGTCGGAGGTAGGAAGCCGTCGCCTCGACGGACCACCAGGGATGCAGGACCGCCCTGCTCTGCCGCTTCATCGGGCGCTCCCCGTGTCGGAGGAGCGCGCTTCGAGCCACTGGTGGACGTCCCGCGGGTGATAGCGCCGGTGCCGGCCGACCTTGAAGGAGCGCGGTCCGGTGCCCCTCCAGTTCATCTGGTAGATCGACTGCACTGGCACGCCGAGGTACTCGGCCAGCTCCCGCAGGGTCCACAACCGGTCTGTGCTCATGGGTACTCACATCCATCTCGTTCGTCGTTTCGACAAATTTGCTTGTCGTTCGAACAACCGAGATCAGCATCAGGTGACCCCCTTCTGTTTGTCAAGACGACATATAAACTTGTCAAAACGACAAACTCGCAGGCAGATGCACTGCTGGCCCCACGGGAGGCAACGGCACTCGTGTCGAATCGACACGAAGTGCGCAGGCCACTTGTCGATTGCACAAGCGAGAGATGATGAGTAGAGTTGCCGATACGACAAGCAGGGAGGCCAGATGTCGAGCGGCTCCGGCGAAGCTCCACCGACGCTGTCGGTGAGCGATGCGGTGGCGATGCGGGTCCGGGAGGCTCGTGCTCGCCGCGGCTGGACCACCAAGCAGACGGCCGAGGCGTGCGCGGCGGCTGGCGTGAAGACGCTGACGGCCGCCACCCTCGCCAACATCGAGACGGGGCGCCGGACCCAGGACGGCACGCGGCGGCGCGAGATTTCGGTAGACGAACTCGCGGCACTCGCTGCGGTGCTGGACCTCTCGCCGACGCACCTGCTCGGCCTGCCCGACAACGCCGAGCCAGGCACGAAGATCCGGATTACTCCGGGTCTGGCCTTCGACGACGGGGCACTGCTCCTGGACTGGTTCCGCGGGCAGCGACCGCTGCCCGGCACTGACGCCAGGCAGTTCTACTCGGCGGCCCTCCAGCGGATGCCAGCCGAGGACGGACAGAAGGCCGTCGCCGACCTCACCAGGTCCGTACTGGAAGAACGGGCCGCTCAGCTCACCGCATCCGTCAACTCGACGATGGCGCGAGTCCAGGAAGCGATCCGGGCCGGCGCCACCGAAGAGGAGATCGCGGCGCTGTTCCAGCCGGGCCCCGCAGATCCGAAGTAACACCAGCCATACCCCGGTGCCGCGCCTCGCGCGACGCCGACCCCAGATACCCGATCGCGAGTTCAGACGACCTCGCACATGCACGGGCAGAAAAGAGGAGCGGTCATGACAGGTACGTATCAATTGAGGATGTCTCATGTTCCACGCACGAATCGAGGACCGCGGTAATCACGCGGACTACCGAGCTGCCGCCGACCGTGCCCGCGCTGCTGGCCGCACCCCACCGGCCCGTTACCGCGTTCGCTGGCGCGATGAAGCCGGCCGGTCCCGCAGCCTGAGCCTGCCGAGCCGCCAACTGGCCAGCGCCGCCGCCGACGGCCTCAGCCGGGACTGGCGGCCTCTGACCCTTAGGGCGCGTATTTGGTCGTGATCAAGTGGCGATTCTGGTGAGGTCCTTGATCCAGATCATCGCGCCTCGAAGGTGGAGGCCGGCGAGGTAGCTCGT
>NZ_BAAANS010000102.1:0-17479 GCF_039529925.1 Kitasatospora saccharophila
CGGGTGGACACCATCACCCAGGGCACCGCCGTCACCAAGTACGTCTACGACGCGGACGGCAACCAGCTGATCCGCCGCGACCTCGGCTCGGGCCAGAGCACCCTGTTCACCGGTGACACCGAGATCGTCGTCAACACCTCCGCCACCCCGAAGGTCCTGCTCGGCGCGGTGCGCACCTACAACCTGGGCGGCAAGGCCGTCGCCATGGCCTCCAGCCTCCCCGGCGGCGGAGTGAGCTACCTGCTCGCCGACCCGCACGGCACCGCGGGCCTCTCGATCGACACCACCAGCCAGGCGGTGAGCCGCAAGCAGTACAAGCCCTACGGGCAGACCCGCGGCACCAGTACCAACTGGCCCGACCCCACCCGGGGTTTCCTCGCCAAGCCGGTCAGCCCCACCACCGGCTACACCGACGTCGGCGCCCGCGAGTACGACCCCGTACTCGGCCGGTTCATCAGCGCGGACCCGGTCTTCGACCCCAACGACCCGCAGCAGCTCGGCGGCTACGGTTACGCGAGCGGCAACCCGGTGACCAACTCGGACCCCACCGGTGAGCGGACCGACGACATTGAGCCGGTCTGCAACCAGGCGTGCATCGACAAGAACAACGCCACCATCGAGAAGGCGAACGAAAAGACCCAGAGCTACTTCAAGACCTACAACCAGCACCTGGTCAGCGGTAAGCCGTGCTCCGGCAACACGTACGCCAAGGTCGAGACGATCGGCCACGACTGCCCGCCGGCCGCCACCTACTCCGGTGAGGTGGGAAGCCCCCAAACCCCCTACCGCTCCGGCGACGAGACCAAGGGACTCACCCCCGAGGACATCGTCAACATGTGGTGGAACGGGGACGGCGAGAAGACACCCACCCTGCTCCTCGGCTCCGACTCCCGGATCGCCGCCATGCTCAACAGCGATGACCACATCAAGGAGATCCAGAAGGAGCTGTACGGCGAGTGGAAGTCCCACGGTCGTCTTGAGGGGGACTGGGTGGCCGACTCCAGGACCGTCGGCAAGCTCGAGGGACTGATCGACTTGTACAACCTGACCGGTTTGCAGGGAGTCCACCTGAAGGGCCTGAACTACGGGGGTGTCGACCTCAGCAAGGCCGTCTCCGGGCTGTGGGGAGGCTCCGATTCGAACCGGGTGGATGCGGTGTTCGGCAGCTATACCTTGAAGTACCAGGTCGTCAAGGCGGACCGGGTGAACAAGAAGATGATGGTCAACTTCCACGCGACGAACACCATCGGCTGGACGTCCTTCTGCCACGACCATGCCTGCAGCAAGGCCCAGATGCTTCCCGGCGTCAGTTTCCCGACCAGCGACACCACTACGGGTCTAGGTGCGAGCATCAAGGTGGAGGTGTACTGGACCGAGGTGTACGACATGAACAGGACCTACTACCGGTAGCCTCCGCCCTTCCCCGTTCGATTGGTGGACCAGAAACCGATGAGATCAAGATCTGCGCTCCTGCTGTGCGGAATCGCCGCGCTGGGCCTTGCCACCTGCGGAGGTTCCGCCAGCGGTCCCGAACTGTCCGACCGCAAGGTCGTCGGCACGTGGGAGGCGCCCGGCGAGATCACTGTCGTCCTCAAGGACGGCGGACGGTTCTCGACCAACGCCGTCCCGGCGTCCGGGGCGCTGGACCGGGGCGGTGTCGACCGGGAGGGGACCTGGAAGTTCACCGACACCGGGAACGCCCGGCACACCGGACTGGAACTGAGGTTCGACATCCCGGTCGGCGGGTCGGAGCCGTACCCGATAGACCTGGTGTCGGCGGAGAAGGACGGGAAGCTCTCGCTGTGCGTCTACGGCGAGCCGGACGACCCCTGTAGCGGGTACCTGCTGGCCAAGGCGGCCGGCTGACGGTCCCGAGCGACGAGCGACTGCCCGGCCCCCGCACGCGGGGGCCGGGCAGTCGCTCGTCGTGGGGCGGCGGTGTCAGCCGTCAGTGCCGGTGGCGAGTTCCGGGCGGTCGCCGTCGTCCGGGGGGTCCTGGTGGGGGGTTGGGCGGGTGCGGCGGCCGAAGAGTTCGGCGGGGGTCGGCATCCGGCGGGGCCGGGGGCGGTCGGCCGGGTGCGGGGGCTGCTGGTCGCTCATCGGGAACCGTCCTCCAACGGGGGTGGCGGGCTGGGGTTCGGACGCCGGGCTCGGCACCGCCGCGAGGTGGCGCTGGCCGGAACCCAGGGAGAGCCGCTCGCGGACCTCGGCCTCGGCGAGCGCGTGGCAGCGCCCGGCGAGGCGGGAGCGGCGGGACTGCTCGTTCGGTCCGCACGGCTGGCGGGACAGCGAGCGCAGCGCCGACAGGTCCTCGGCGGTGGGCAGGTAGCCGTCGGTGACGGCCTCCTCCAGACGGTCCAGGTAGCCCCCGGCACTGCCGGGCAGGGCGGCGCGGTAGCGGGTCAGGTCGGTGAGCATGAAGGCGCGCAGCCGCCCGCCCTCCTGGACCGCCTCGTCGATGGACTCGGTCAGCCGGAGCGCGTCCTGGACGTCCTCGGCCCACAGTTCGCCGGCCGCGGCCGGTACCGGGAGCCGGTCGGGGGCGGCCGGGTAGAGGGCTTGGGCGAGGACACGGCGCAGCACCCGGACTTCGTCGGCGCTGAAGGCCATGCCGCCGCGCGATCCGTGTGGCGTTGGCATGGGTCGACACTACGTGGCGTACGTCCGACTTATGGCGATTGATGACGTGTTTGTCCCGATTGGCCTATGAGATGGTGCATGCGCGCCGCACCGCCCGGGGCGGCGGCCCGGGCGGGCCGGGCGGTGCCGATCGGGACCGGGGCGGCGGCGGCCGGGCCGGTGGTGAGGGCGGGGCCCACGGTGCGGGCTCCGTTCGAGGCGGCGGCTCCCGGGCGTCCCCCGGCTCTTCCGGGGCGTCCCGTTCGGGGCGTTCCCATTCCAGCAGCGGGAAATCCGGAGCGGAATTGTCCCGGGGTGCCATTTCGATTTCCATCAGGAGGGCCGCCTGGGTGAGCTCTGTCCGGGAATCGACGCCGATATTCGCGAACAGCGCCGCGGTGTGTGCTTTCGCCGTCCGCTCCTCGATGTGCGGGAGGCGGGCGATCTCCTGGTTCGACAGGCCGCGCCCGATCAGCGCCAGGACCTCCCGGGGGCGCCTGCTGAGCAGGCCCACCAGGACGGCCGCGGCCCGCAGTTCGGCCAGGTGGCGGCCGGCCGGAGGCGCGGCCGGACGCCCGGCCGGATCCATCGGTGACCCCCCTCGCCGGCCCGCCCCACCGTCGGACGGGCGACCGTGACGAGTACGGCACGGGGCCCGGCGGATCAAGGGTGTGAATTCCCGGGCGCAAAAGGCCGTAACGGAATCCGGGGCCGGGAAGCGGCATGCCCCGGAATTCCTGTAACGGAATCCGGGGCCCGCGGCGTGCGCTTTTCCGGGCGGTCAGGCGGTGGCCGGGCGGTTGCGCTCGAAGATCAGCCGCAGGCCGATCAGGGTCAGCCAGGGCTCGTGCACGTCGATCGAGTCGGCCTCGCCCAGCACCAGCGGGGCCAGGCCGCCGGTGGCGATCACCTGGACGTCGTTCGGGTCCTTGGCGAGCTCCTTGGCCATCCGGTTGACCAGGCCGTCGACCTGCCCGGCGAAGCCGTACAGGATGCCCGACTGCATGCCCTCGACGGTGTTCTTGCCGATCACGTTGCGCGGGCGGGCCAGCTCGATCTTGCGGAGCTGGGCGCCGCGGGCACCCAGCGCCTCGACCGAGATCTCGATGCCGGGGGCGATCGCGCCGCCCACGTAGTCGCCGCGCGCGTTGATCGCGTCGAAGGTGGTGGCGGTGCCGAAGTCGACCACGATGCACGGGCCGCCGTACAGGTGGTTGGCGGCCAGCGCGTTGACGATCCGGTCCGCGCCGACCTCCTTCGGGTTGTCCATCAGCACGTGGACGCCGGTCTTCACGCCCGGCTCCACGATCACCGCCGGGACGTCCCCGTAGTAGCGGCGGGTCACCTCGCGCAGCTCGTGCAGCACCGCCGGGACGGAGGAGCAGATCGCCAGGCCGGCCACCCGGTCGTCCGCCGAGACGATCGGGTGGGCGCCCATCAACCCCTGGAGCAGCACCGCGAGTTCGTCCGCCGTGCGGCGCGGGTCGGTGGAGATCCGCCAGTGCTCGACGATCTCCTCGCCGTCGAACAGGCCGAGCGTGGTCTGGGTGTTGCCGACGTCGATGGTGAGGAGCATGGGGCGCTTTCTGCTTCGAAGGGTCAGGAGCTGCGGAGGTCCAGGCCGATGTCGAGGATCGGCGCGGAGTGCGTCAGGGCACCGACCGCCAGGTAGTCGACACCAGTCTCCGCGACCTCGCGCGCGGTGGCCAGGGTCAGGCCGCCGGAAGCCTCCAGCTTCGCCCGGCCCGCGACCAGGGCGACCGCCTCGCGCAGCTGCTCGGTGGAGAAGTTGTCCAGCAGGATCAGGTCCGCGCCGGCGTCCAGGACGGGGGTGATCTGCTCGACGGTGTCCACCTCGACCTCGATCGGCAGCTCCGGGAACGCCTCCCGGACGGCGGTGAACGCCTCGGCGACGCCGCCCGCCGCGACCACGTGGTTGTCCTTCACCAGCGCGGCGTCGGAGAGCGCCATCCGGTGGTTGGCGCCGCCGCCGGCCCGCACCGCGAACTTCTCCAGCGCGCGCAGGCCCGGGGTGGTCTTGCGGGTGTCGCGGACCACCGCGCCGGTGCCCTCCAGGACGTCCGCCCAGGCCCGGGTCGCGGTCGCGATGCCGGACAGGTGGCAGAGCAGGTTCAGCGCGGAGCGCTCGGCGGTGAGCAGGTCCCGGGTGCGGCTGCGCACCGACAGCAGCACCTGGCCGGGGGCGACGAGTTCGCCGTCCTCGACGTGCCGCTCGACCTCGAACTCCTCCTCGCAGACCAGCGAGACGACGGCCTCCGCGACCCGCAGGCCGGCCACCACGCCCGCCTGGCGGGCGGTGAAGTCGGCGGTCGCGACGGCCTCGGCCGGGACGGTCGCCACCGAGGTGACGTCCTCGCCGCCGGCCAGGTCCTCGGACAGGGCCATCATCGCCACGTCCTCGACCTCGACCGGGTCCAGCCCGGCGTCCTCCAGCAGCGCGGCGAGCGCCGGGTCGAGACCGGTCTCGTACTCCTCGCCCTCGCCGCACGCGCAGCCGTCGCCGCAACCGCCGGACTCGGAGGACAGGAGGGGGAGTTCGGAGTGGGACATGGTGGGTGGGCTCCAGTTTCGGCGGGGTGGGCGGGGAGGGGGCGTCAGTCGGCGAGCGGGTGGACCACGTGGCGCTGCCAGTGGGCGTCGTCGCGGTCGGGGAAGTCCTCGCGCCAGTGGCAGCCGCGGGTCTCCTCGCGCAGGGCGGCGGAGGTGGTGAGCGCGGTGGCGACCTGGTGCAGGTTGGTGGCCTCCCAGGTCTCCACGGACGGGTCGGCGCCGTCGGCCAGCGCGGCCAGGCCCTTGGCGGTGGCGGCCAGCGAGTCCGCGGAGCGGATCACGCCCGCTCCGGTGGACATCAGGCGCTGGATCTCGCCGCGGGCCGCGGCGGGCAGCAGCGGGACGGGCGTCGCGGCGCGGGCCGCGTCGGTGGTGACGGTGCGGGCCGGGAGCCGGCCGGCGGCGTTCAGCGCGGCCAGGTCGGCGGCGATCCGCTCGGCGAAGACCAGGCCCTCCAGCAGCGAGTTGGAGGCCAGCCGGTTGGCGCCGTGCACGCCGGTGCAGGCGACCTCGCCGCAGGCGTACAGGCCGGGGACGGTGGTGCGGCCGTGCAGGTCGGTGCGGACGCCGCCGGAGGCGTGGTGGGCGGCCGGGGCGACCGGGATCGGCTCGGTGACCGGGTCGATGCCGTTGGCCCGGCAGGCGGCCAGGATGGTGGGGAAGCGGTGCTCCCACATCGCGGCGCCGAAGTGCCGCCCGTCCAGGTACATGTGCCGGGTGCCCTTGGCGTGCATCCGGCGGACGATCCCCTTGGCGACGATGTCGCGCGGGGCGAGCTCGGCCAGTTCGTGCTGGCCGACCATGAAGCGCACCCCGTCCGCGTCGACCAGGTGGGCGCCCTCGCCGCGGACCGCCTCGGACACCAGCGGCTGCTGGCCCTTGGCGTCCGGGCCGAGCCAGAGCACGGTCGGGTGGAACTGGACGAACTCCAGGTCGGTGACCTCGGCGCCGGCCCGCAGGGCGAGCGCGACGCCGTCGCCGGTGGAGACCGCCGGGTTGCTGGTGGCCTCGAAGACCTGGCCCATGCCGCCGGTGGCCAGCACCACGGCGCGGGCCAGGATCGCGCCGACGCCGTCGCGCTGGCCCTCGCCCATCACGTGCAGGGTGACGCCGGAGGCGTGGCCGTCGGCGTCGGTCAGCAGGTCCAGCACCAGGGCGTGCTCGATCAGTTCGAGGCCCGGGTCGGCCTCGATCGCGGCGACCAGGGCGCGCTCGATCTCGGCGCCGGTGGCGTCGCCGCCCGCGTGCGCGATCCGGCGGCGGTGGTGGCCGCCCTCGCGGGTCAGCACGATCTCGCCGTCCTCGTCGAGGTCGAACTCGGCGCCCGCCTCGATCAGCCGGCGCACCGCGTCCGGGCCCTCGGTGACCAGGGTGCGCACCGCCTCCTCGTCGCACAGGCCGGCGCCCGCGACCAGGGTGTCCTGCAGGTGCTGCTCGGGGGTGTCGCCCTCGCCCAGGGCGGCGGCGATGCCGCCCTGGGCCCAGCGGGTGGAGCCGTCGTCCAGCACCGCCTTGGTGACCACCATGGCCCGCAGGCCGGCCTTGCGGGCGTTGAGCGCGACGGTGAGCCCGGCCACGCCGGAGCCGATCACGACCACGTCGGTGATCGTGGTCCAGCCGGGGGCGGGGGCGGTCAGGCGGTACGGCATGGGTTCAGCTGCTCCTTCAGCGCGCGACGGCGTCGGCCGCGTCGTTCGGACCACCGTACGCGGCGTCGCCGCGCAGCAGTCCGCTGCCCTCGGGGGCGTCCGCGGGGTCGCCGCCGAGGCCGGTGATCCGGTTGCGCTCGTCGACGAAGACCACCTTCGGCAGGTACGCCTTGGCCTCGGCGGTGTCCATCTGCCCGTAGGCGATCAGGATCACCAGGTCGCCGGGGTGGACCAGGCGGGCGGCGGCGCCGTTGATGCCTATGACGCCGGAGCCGCGCGGGCCGGCGATGGTGTAGGTCTCCAGCCGGGCGCCGTTGTTGATGTCGACGATGTGGACCAGCTCGCCGGGGAGCAGGTCCGCGGCGTCGAGCAGGTCCTCGTCGACCGTCACCGAGCCCACGTAGTGCAGGTCGGCCTGGGTGACGGTGGCACGGTGGATCTTGGACTTGAGCATGGTGCGGAACATGGGTCACGCCTCCTGTGAGTGCATGCCTGGTGGTGCGTACCGGTGGTGGACGGGGCGGGCGGGACCTCGGGAGGCCGACCGCCCCGGGGCGTCCGGGCTAGCGGACGATGACGCTCACGTTGTCGATCAGCCGGGTCGAGCCGACCCGGGCCGCGACGGCGAGCACCGCCTCGCCCTGGAAGTCGTCCGGCGCCTCGGTGAAGGACAGCGGGTCGATCAGGGCCAGGTAGTCGGGGGAGACGCCGTCCGCGCCCTCCAGCACGGCGGCGGCCGCCGCGCGGACGGCCTTGGGGCCCTGCGCGCCGGCGTCCCGGCCGGCGAACAGGGCGCGGGAGAGAGCAAGCGCTTGGGTGCGCTCGTCCTCGGAGAGGAAGCGGTTGCGGGAGGACAGCGCCAGGCCGTCCTCCTCGCGGACGGTCGGGACGCCGACGACCTCCACGTCGAAGTCCAGGTCGGCGACCATCCGGCGGATGATCGCCAGCTGCTGGGCGTCCTTCTCGCCGAACACCGCGAAGTCCGGGTCGGTGATGTGCAGCAGCTTGGCGACGACGGTCAGCATCCCGTCGAAGTGCCCCGGGCGGGAGGCGCCCTCGAAGCCCTCGCCCATCGGGCCCGCGGAGAGCCGGACCAGCGGTTCGCCGTTCGGGTACATCTCGTCCACGGACGGGGCGAACACCACGTCCGCGCCCATCTCCTCGGCGAGCGCGACGTCCGCCTCCAGCGAGCGCGGGTAGCGGTCCAGGTCCTCGCCGGCGCCGAACTGCAGCGGGTTCACGAAGACCGTCACGGCCACCCGGCCGTCCTGGCCGACCTGGCGGCGGGCCTCGCGCACCAGCGCCGCGTGGCCGCCGTGCAGCGCCCCCATGGTCATCACCACGGCGTTGTCCACCGGCTGCTCGTCCGGCCAGAACGCGGCCTCGAACTCCTCCACGGTGCGGGTCAGCACCGCCTTGCGGACCTTCGCCGCCTTCGGGGCCTTCGCCGGGCGCCTGTCGCGTGCCATCAGTGCTTCTCCTCGTTCAGTACGTCCAGCAGCGCCGCCGCCGGCTCCGGCTTCAACGTGCCGTTGGCCACCGCGCGTTGCGCGGTCGCCCTCGCCATCGCCCGGTACGCCCGGCCGATGTCCGGGGTCACCGTAGCGAGTCGGTCCAGGTGCTTGCGCACCGTCCCGACGTCACCGCGGGCCACCGGACCGGTCAGTGCCAGGTCGCCCGAGCGCAGGGCGTTGTCCAGGGCCGCGCCCAGCAGCGGGCCGAGCATCTGGCCGGGCTCGGCGACACCGGCCGTGCGCAGCAGCTCCATCGCCTGCGCGACCAGCGTGACCAGGTGGTTCGAGCCGTGCGCGAGCGCCGTGTGGTAGAGCGGCCGCACCTCCTCGGGGATCCAGGACGGCTCGCCGCCCATCTCCACCACCAGGGCCTCGGCGACCGGGCGCAGCTCCTCCGGGGCGGTCACCCCGAACGGGCAGCCGGCCAGCCGGGCCACGTCCACCGAGGTGCCGGTGAAGGTCATCGCCGGGTGCAGCGCGAGCGGCAGCGCGCCGGCGCGGGTGGCGGGCTCCAGCACGGCCACGCCGTGCGCGCCCGAGGTGTGCACCAGCAGTTGGCCCGGGCGGACGGCACCGGTCGTCGCCAGGCCCTGCACCAGGTCGGGCAGGACGTCGTCCGGGACGGTCAGCAGCACCAGGTCCGCCGCCGCCATCACCTGCGGCGGCGTCACCAGCCGGACGCCGGGCAGCAGGGCCTCGGCGCGGCGGCGGGACGCGGCGGAGACGCCGGACGCGGCGACCACGCGGTGGCCCGCGAGCTGCAGGGCGGCGCCCAGGGCGGGGCCGACGCGGCCCGCGCCGAGAACGCCGACGGCGAGCCGGGCGGGGCGGTTACCGGGGTCGGAGGGGTCTCCGAAGTCGGGCAGCACTCTTCCGTTCCAGTCCTCTAGGGGTACCAGACGTACCGGTCAATGGTACGGGGGTTTCCGGCCCGCCCACCCACCCGTGCACCGGTGGCCCGGGTGGGCGGTGGCGTGGGTGGGTGCCGGGGGACGGAGGGGCAGGTGCGGGGGGTGTGGATGGCGGGGCGCGCAGTTCCTCGCGCCCCTGGCGGGGCGATGGGCGAGGGGAGGAGGCAAGGAGACAAGGGGAAGGGTTCGTGCGCCGACAGCCCGTGCGGGCGGGGGCGCGGTGCAGTCAGGCGGGAGGCGCACGGGTGGGTGGGCGGGCAGGGGCGGGGAGCAAGCCCCCCGTCAGGGGGTCTCGCCGGCCCGGACGAGCCCGTTCTCGTAGGCGAGGACGACGGCCTGGACGCGGTCGCGGAGGGAGAGCTTGGCGAGGATGCGGCCGACGTGGGTCTTGACGGTGGCCTCGGAGAGGACCAGGCGGGCGGCGATCTCGCCGTTGGAGAGGCCCTGGGCGACCAGCAGGAAGACCTCGCGCTCGCGTTCGGTGAGCGGGGCGAGGACGGCGGAGCCGGGGGTGCTGGCGGGGGTGGGGAGGACCTCGGCGAAGCGGTCGATCATGCGGCGGGTGGTGGTCGGGGCGACCACCGCGTCGCCGCCGTGCACCGAGCGGATCGCGGCGACCAGTTCGGTGGGCGGGACGTCCTTGAGCAGGAAGCCGGAGGCGCCGGCCTTGAGCGCGGCGAAGGCGTACTCGTCCAGGTCGAAGGTGGTGAGGATGAGGACCCGGGGGGCGCCCTCGACCGGGGCGCCGTGGTCGTCGAGGCAGATCCGGCGGGTGGCCTGGACGCCGTCGAGCCTGGGCATCCGGACGTCCATCAGGATCACGTCGACCTCGGCGGTGCGCAGCACGTCGACGGCCTGCTGGCCGTCGCCCGCCTCGGCGGCGATCTCGATGTCGCCCTGCGACTGCAGGACCATCCGGAACCCGGTGCGCAGCAGTTCCTGGTCGTCGACGAGCATCACGCGGATCGGCATGCGGGTCGGGTCTCCTTCTTCGTTCATCTGGACGCCTTGAGGGGGAGGACGGCCCGGATCCGGAAGCCGCCGCCGGGCCGGGGGCCGACGTCCAGGCTGCCGCTGACCATGCCGACGCGTTCGCGCATGCCGATCAGGCCGTGGCCGAGTCCGTCGGTGCCGCCGGAGAGCTGTTCGCGGGTGGAGCCGCGGCCGTCGTCCTCGATCAGGACTTCGAGGTCGCCGTCCCGGAAGTCGACGGCGACCCTGGCGCGCGCGTCGGGGCCGCCGTGCTTGCGGACGTTGGTGAGGGCCTCCTGGACGATCCGGTAGACCGTCAGCTCCAGGCCGCGGGGCAGTTCGCGGACCTCGCCGGTGGCGCGGTAGTCGACCTGGAGGCCGGCCCTGCGGACCTGCTCCAGCAGGTCGGGCAGCTCCTCGACGCCGGGCTGCGGCACGTACTCGCCGGTGGTGTCGGCGGTGCGCAGCACGCCCAGCAGGCGGCGCATCTCGGCGAGCGCCTGCCGGCCGGTGGAGGCGATGGTGCCCAGCGCCTCCTTGGCCTGCTGCGGGGAGGCGTCCAGCACGTAGGCGGCGCCGTCGGCCTGGACGATCATCACCGAGACGTTGTGCGCGACCACGTCGTGCAGCTCGCGGGCGATCCGGGCGCGCTCGGCGGCGACCGCGACCTGGGCCTTGGCGTCGCGTTCGCGCTCCAGCCGGGCGGCCCGGTCCTCCAGCTCGACCAGGTAGGCGCGGCGGACCCGGGTCAGCCGGCCCCAGGCCCAGCAGAGCACGAACGGGGTGGTCATCAGGGCGGCCAGGAACAGCGCCTTGTAGCCGTCCCCGCGCTGGTCGGCGGGGGTCAGCCGCCACAGCGTCAGCGGGCCGGCCGCCAGGCTGGCGGCCAGCGCCAGCCGGGACGTCCAGGCGTGGCCGAACGCGGCACCGGTGTAGCCGAAGACCAGGAAGGCGATGCTGGAGCCGCCCGGGTCGATGCCGAACGCGACCTGGCCGAGGCCGATGGCCACGGCGGCCGCCGTGGTGGCGTCCGGCCAGCGGCGGCGCACCACCATCAGGGCGGGCAGCACGAGGGCGACCACGATGCCGGTGTAGTGCTTCCAGGACGGCATCGGGGCGTCCGGCAGGCCGGTCGACTCGACCGCCGAGAGCACGCCGAGCATCAGCACCGGCAGCGCCCAGGCGGAGTCGACGACCATGGGGTGTCGGCGGAGCCAGGCGTTGAGTCGATGCACGCCTCCAAGCCTAGGGAGTCCGCGGGGCCGTTCTGCTCCGCCGCGAGGGCGATCCGGGGCTACTCCCCAAGGTGGAGACCGGCGCCGTCCGGGTAACGTCGTCCGCCATGACACGGATGCGGTGGCGGCCCGCGATCGAACACGCCCTGTACCGGCCGGACGGCGGCTTCTACCGCCGCCCCGAGGGCCCCGCCGGGCACTTCCGCACCTCCGTGCACGCCTCCGCGCTGTTCGCGGCCGCGGTCGCCCGCCTGCTGGCGGGGGTCGACGCGGCGCTCGGCCGCCCGGAGCGGCTGGACTTCGTGGACGTCGGCGCCGGGCGCGGCGAACTCGTCCTCGCGGTGCGCGACCTGCTGCCCGCCGGGCTGCGCGGGCGGGTGCGGCTGCGGGCGGTGGAGCTGGCCGACCGGCCGCCCGGCCTGCCCGCGGAGGTCGACTGGTCGGCCGACCTGCCGTCCGGCGTCCGGGGCCTGCTGTTCGCCAACGAGTGGCTGGACAACGTCCCGCTGGACGTCGCCGAGCCCGGCCCGGACGGGCGGCTGCGGTACGTCGAGGTCGAGCCGGACGGGACCGAGCGGCTCGGCGGGCCGCTGGCGGCGGCGGACGCCGCCTGGGCCGGGCGCTGGTGGCCGGACGGGCGGCGGGTCGAGCTCGGCGGGCCGCGGGACGCCGCCTGGGCGGCGGCGGTCGGCGGGCTGGAGCGGGGCCTCGCGGTGGCCGCCGACTACGCGCACCTGCGCGCCGCCCGGCCGCCGTTCGGCACCCTGACCGGGTTCCGGGACGGCCGGGAGTGCGCCCCCGTCCCCGACGGCTCCTGCGACCTGACCGCGCACGTCGCGCTCGACGCGGCGGCCGCACCCGGGCACCCGGCGCTGCTCACCACCCAGCGCGAGGCGCTGCGCGCGCTCGGCGTCAGCGGGGCCCGCCCGCCGCTGGCCCTGGCGAGCACCGACCCGGCGGCGTACCTGCGGGCGCTGTCCGGCGCCGGGGAGGCCGCCGAGCTGACCGACCCGGCCGGGCTGGGCGCGTTCCACTGGCTGGTCCAGGCCGTCCGCATGCCGGTACCGGAGGACCTCGCGGGCCTGCCGGGATGGCAGACTCTCCCCTCGTAGAAGGAGGCGACGGCCATGACGGAGACCACGGTCGGCATCGGCCCGGGCGCGCAGACGCTCCCCGGCGACCCCGGCAGCACCGACATGGTGCTCAACATCGGCCCCCAGCACCCGTCCACGCACGGCGTGCTGCGCCTGAAGCTGGTCCTCGACGGCGAGCGGATCACCAGCGCCGAGCCGGTGATCGGCTACATGCACCGCGGCGCGGAGAAGCTCTTCGAGGCCCGCGACTACCGGCAGATCATCATGCTGGCCAACCGGCACGACTGGCTGTCCGCGTTCGCCAACGAGCTGGGCGTGGTGCTGGCCGTCGAGCGGATGCTCGGCATGGAGGTGCCGGAGCGGGCGGTGTGGCTGCGCACCCTGCTGGCCGAGCTCAACCGGGTCCTCAACCACCTGATGTTCCTCGGCTCCTACCCGCTGGAACTCGGCGGCATCACCCCGATCTTCCACTCCTTCAACGGCCGCGAGGAGCTCCAGCACGTCCTGGAGGAGGCCTCCGGCGGCCGGATGCACTACATGTTCAACCGGGTCGGCGGCCTCAAGGAGGACCTCCCGGCCGGCTGGCTCGGCCGGGTCCGCCGCGCGGTCGGCGTGGTCCGCGGACAGCTGCCGGTCTTCGAGGACCTGGTGCTCGGCAACGAGATCTTCCGCGGCCGCACCGCGGGCGTCGGCGTGCTCTCCCGCGAGCACGTCCACGCGTACGGCGTCAGCGGGCCGATCGCCCGGGCCAGCGGCGTCGACTTCGACCTGCGCCGGGACGAGCCCTACCTCGCGTACGGGGAGCTGCGGGACGTCCTGAAGGTGTCCGTCCGCGAGGAGGGCGACTGCCTGGCCCGGTTCGAGTGCCTGCTGGAGCAGACCGCGAACGCGCTCGACCTCGCCGACGCCTGCCTCGACCGGCTCGCCGAACTGCCCGCCGGGCCGGTCAACCTGCGGCTGCCCAAGGTGCTCAAGGCGCCCGAGGGCGAGACGTACGCCTGGACCGAGAACCCGCTCGGGCTGAACGGGTACTACCTGGTCTCGCGCGGCGAGAAGACGCCGTGGCGGCTCAAGCTGCGCTCGGCGTCCTTCAACAACATCCAGGCGCTCACCGAACTGCTGCCGGGGACGCTGGTGGCGGACATGGTGGCGATCCTGGGGTCGATGTTCTTCGTGGTCGGGGACATCGACAAGTAGGAGGGGCAGCACCACCAGGGGCTCGGGGAACGGCGAGTCCGTGCTGCTGACGGCCGGAGCCCATCGGAGTGTTCGTGCTGCTGCGTGTCTTTGACGGAACCGGAAGCAGATGCGCGCTCCGGCAGTGAACCGCCGGCAGCCCCGGCCTCGCCGTTCCCCGAGCCCCTGAATGCGCGCACTCGTGAGCCTCCGGCTCCTTACTGGTCCGCGGGGTGCGGGGCGAGGCGGGTGTCGTGGGCCTTGCAGAGGGCGACCAGCTGGTCGTACGCGGCGGGGCCCATGAGTTCGGTGAGTTCGGGGCGGTAGGAGACGTAGACCGGGTCGGGGGCGTTGTGGGCCTCGGGGGAGCCGGTGCACCACCAGTGGAGGTCGTGGCCGCCGGGGCCCCAGCCGCGGCGGTCGTACTCGCCGATGGAGACCTGCAGGTAGCGGGTGTCGTCGGGGCGGTCGATCCAGTCGTAGGTGCGGCGGACCGGGAGCTGCCAGCAGACGTCGGGCTTGGTCTCCAGGGGTTCCAGGCCCTCGCGCAGGGCGAGGACGTGCAGGGCGCAGCCGGCGCCGCCGGGGAAGCCGGGGCTGTTGAGGAACAGGCAGGCGCCGTTCACCCGGCGGGTCTGGCGGTCGCCGTCCTCGTCGAACATGGTGATGCCGCCGTCGAGGCGGATCCGGCCCTTGGCGTCGGTGCCCTCGGCGTGGTGCTCCCAGATGTCGGGGGTGAGCCGGGCGGCGTGTCCGGCCACGCGCTGCTCGTCGTCCTCGTCGGAGTAGTGGGCGCCGAGGGTGCAGCAGCCGTCGGAGGCGCCGCGGCCGGGCTGGATGCCGTGGCAGCCCTTGCCGAAGATGCAGCCCCAGCGGGAGGTGAGCCAGGTGAGGTCGCAGCGGAACACCTGGTCCTCGTCGGCGGGGTCGGTGAACTCGACCCAGGCGCGCGGGAAGTCGAGCGCGACCTCGCGGACGGTGGGCATCGCCAGGTCGACGACCGGGGCCTTGGTCTCGGGGCCCTTGGCGGGCTTCTTGGTCTTCTTGCTCTTGGTGCTGTCAGCTGGTGCCACCCGGTAAGGGTATGGCCTGGACGCGGCGGGGCGGGGGTGCGGCGGCGCGGCTTTGCCGGTGGTTCGTGTGCTTCGGTGCCGGTTGCGCCCGTTTGGAGTGGGTGGCGAAGGTGAAACGGCTGTGAAAAGGCCCGCAGGCCGGTCGGTGGCGACCGGGAGTGGTCCTAGGATGGCCCAGCCGGTAGGTCGGGCGCGCGAGCGTCCTTGCACGGGGGAGTGCACAGTGGGCGACGAGGTCGTCATCCGGTCGTGGGAACTCCACGGCGAGGGACGGGAGTTCGAGAAGATCTCGGACGAGTTCGGTAGAGCGGCGAAGCAGTTGGAGAGCGGCCTGGCGGGGCTGGGCGCCCCGTGGGGTTCGGACGAGCCGGGCACCCCGTTCGGCACCGCGTACGGCGAGGCCCGGGAGGGCGCGCTGGCCGGGCTGCAGGGGCTGGCGGAGCGGCTGGACCGGATCGGGCGCGGGCTCCACACCATGGCGGACAGCACCGAGCGCACCGATCAGGACATCAGCGCGGACTTCAACGCGCCTTCGCTGAACCACCCGACCGCGACCGGTCGGGCCTGAACCGGAGTCAGACCAGGCGGCGGGCCGCTGCGCGCGCCGAGCCGCACCACCCGAAGGGGGAGCACGTGTCCAGGAACCTGCCGGAGGAACTCGCCCCCGCGCTGGCGCGGACCGGCCACGCGTGGCCGCAGGCGGACGAGGACGGGCTGCGCCAGGCGGCGGGCCTGTGGCGGGAGTTCGGGTCGGAGGCGGACGCGCTGGTGGCCCGCGGGTCGGCTTCGGTGCAGCGGGTCTCGGGGGAGAACAAGGGCCGGGCGGTGGAGGCGTTCGCCGACCACTGGCGGCAGTTCAGCGGCGGCGGGCGCGGCCAGTTGGACGACGCCGCGGCGGCGGCCGGACTGGTGGCCGCCGCGCTGGACAAGGCGGCCGGGGTGGCCGCGCAGGCGAAGGTCGACATCATCGCGGTGCTGACCGAGCTGACCGAGAAGATCCGGGCGGCGGACGCGGCCGAGGCGAGGGCCAAGGCGGACATCGCGCAGGCCGGCCAGCAGATGACCACCGGCCTGGGCGGGCTGGTCAGCGGCGCGGTCGGCGCGGCCGTCGGCGCGGTGAAGGAGGTCGCGGCCGAGGCCGAGGAGCTGGCCGCGGTCGAGCACGCCAAGGTGAAGATCGGCCAGCTGCTGGAGCAGCTCGGCCGGGACATGGGCGAGGCCGCCGGGTCGCTGGCCGCGGAGCCGCCGCTGGTCGCGCTGGAGCGGATCGCCCAGGCCGACGGCCGGGGCCTGCACGGCGAGCAGCGGGAGTCCTCGCTGGCGGCCCGCTCCGGGCAGGTCACCGGGGTGCTGGCGAAGGCCGGGGTGGCCCGCTCGGTGGAGGTGGCGAGCGTCGCCGGCCTGCACGCGGACCTGAAGGCCGACGGCACGGTGCGCACCGACCGGCACGGCAACCCGGTGCTGGTCGGCGAGGACGGGCAGCGGGTCAAGGGCGTCGAGGGCCTGACCGTCACCCAGGGCCCGGACGGCCAGCAGCAGTTGGTCGGCCCGGACGGGAAGCCGGTCACCGGCGTGGCGATGGGCGCGGACGGCAAGCCGCTGCTCGGCAGCGACGGCAAGCCGCTGCTGGTGGGCCTGGGCGGCGCCCTGGTCGGCACCGGGCTGCTGCTCGCGATGGGCCACGACGGCAAGCCCGAGCTCGGGCAGGACGGCCACCCGGTGATGGTGACCGCCGACGGCACCCAGGTCTCCGGCCTGGTCGCCGACCAGAAGGGCCACCTGCTGGCCGGCTCCGACGGCCACCCGGTCACGGTCGACGCCTCGGGCCGGGCGACCGGCCCGGGCGGGCAGGTCGTGCAGTTCGGCGCGGACGGCCGTCCGCTCGACCTGCTCGGCCCCGACGGGAAGCCGGTCACCGTCCTGGACGGGCAGCAGCAGGGCGGCGGCCCGTTCCAGAACGGCGCGTCCCAGGACGGGCCGGGCGGCCACCACGGGCACGGCGGCCAGGGCGGTCAGGGCGGCCAGGGCGGCCAGGGCAACGCGAACGACCCGCTCGCCCTGTCCGGGCAGGGCGGCGGCCAGCACGGCCCGAACCTGCTGGGCGACGGCGGCCTGCTGGACGACACGGTCCACCAGGTCACCGCCCCGCTGGACCCGGTGACCCAGAGCGCCCCGGCCGGCTCCGGCGGCCCGCAGCCCGGCCCGTCCGACAGCGGCACGCACCGCGGCAGCGGGGGCGGCGGCTACCAGGGCGGTGGCGGCTCGCGCTCCACCTCCTCCGGCGGCTCGGCCGCGGCCTGGTACGACGCCCCGTCCGGCGGCGGCTCCTACAGCGGCGGCGGCGGCCACCAGGACTCCGGGAACGACTACGTCCCGCCGGTGCGCGGCCCGATCTCGGTGCACGTCGACTCGGTGCTGGCGCCGCCCGCGCCGAGCGCCCCGCCGGTGGTCGGCGGGGGCGACATCTGGACGTCCGCCGGGAGCGGCGTCCACCACGCGGCGGAGCCGGGGCAGTCCTTCGGCGGCCCGTCGTCCGCGGCCGCCGCCGGCGGCGGCTCCTCGTTCCAGCTCGGCCCGGTCGGCGGCGGCGCCCCCGCGGGCCCGGTCGGCGGGCGGCCGACGGGCGCGCCCGTGCCGGGCGGCCCGGTGGACGGGGCCGTGCCGT
>NZ_BAAANS010000103.1:0-17009 GCF_039529925.1 Kitasatospora saccharophila
TCAGGTCCGACGGATACCCGCCCCAAACACCGCTCACAACAGGCTCAACGACCACTCCAGCCCGGCGACACGGCAGATCTCAAACACGGTCTGACCAAGCCGACCGGCATCCGGTTCAGCAGGTTCGCCGCAGGTCCGCCTCCCTGTCCCCGATCGGGAAGGCGGACCGACGCCCAGAGCCAGGCTTGTGGAAGGCCGTGGCCGGGGCTGTTCGGCCGGTCCGGCCACGACGATGATCATAGTCCGGCGTAGCCAGCTGCTCACCGCGACATCGACCTGTTGCCGGTTTTACCCGGACGGCCTCTGCGGATGGCTGGCCCCGGCAGCGCAAGCTAATGTCCGTATTGCCCTTTTGGTGCAATTCGGGTGCCGGGGGTTTCGAAAGCATCCGGAGGGCACCGTGACCGAGCCGAAGCAGGCATCCTCTTTCACCGCCGAGGTCAACCGGGCGGCGGTGGCCCGGTATGCGATGGGGGACCGGGCGGACTTCGCAGATGTGGACCGGGGCTTCATCGCCGGCTTCCCCGACGAGCTGCGCAGCGACGAGGGGGAGCTGCTGCGTGACGGACTGATGCTCGATTACGTCACGGACGACGCGCCGACGCCGGACTCGGTGAACCCGAGCCTGTGGCGCCAGTCCCAGCTGATCAAGCGGGAGGGGCTGTACAAGGTCGTCGACGGCCTCTATCAGGTGCGGCTGAGCGCCAACATCACGATCGTCGACGCCCCCGAGGGCCTGGTGATCATCGATTTCGGTACGGACGTCGGGCTGGCCAAGGCGGGCCTGGAGCTGTTTCGCCGTGAGCTGGGCAACGACAAGCCGGTGGTCGCCGCGATCTACACCCACACGCACTTCGACCACTACGGCGGCGTCAAGGGCATCGTGGACGAGGCCGACGCCGCCTCCGGCCGGATCCCGATCATCGCCCCCGGCACCATCGAGTCGTTCAACAAGCACGCGATCGGCGAGAACGTCATCACCGGCAACGCCATGTCCAGGCGGATGGGCTACACGTTCGGCCTGCTGCTCCCGCACTGCGACTGCGGTGTCGTCACCGGGGGCATCGGCTCGGAGGACGACGGGTTCCGCACCAAGTTCAGCTACATCCCCCCGACGGACCCGATCACCCGAACAGGCGAGGTGCGCACGCTCGGCGGCTGGGACTTCGAGTTCCTCTACGCCCCGGACACCGAGGCGCCCGAGGAGATGCACATCTGGATCCCCGCGATCAAGGCGCTCACCTGTGCGGAGAACGCCAACCACACGATGCACAACATCCAGACCATCCGCGGTGCCCGCACCCGCGACGCCCGCAACTTCGCCCGCTACCTTGACGAGACCCTGGTCCGCTGGGGCCAAGACGTCGACGTCCACTACGGCCCGCACACCTGGCCGGTGTGGGGCAACGAGACCGTGGTCGCATTCCTGGAGTCCCAGCGCGACATGTACAAGTTCATCCACGACCAGGCCCTGCGGCTGGCCAACCATGGCCTGACCCCGCTGGAGGCCGCCGAGGTCGTCGAACTGCCCGACGCGATTGGCAAGAAGTGGTTCAACCGTTATTACCACGGCGGATTGCACCACAACATCCGTGCCGTATTCCACAAGGAACTCGGCTTCTGGGACGGCGACCCCGCCACCATCCTGCCGCTGCTGCCCCAGGACCACGCCCGACGCCATGTCGCCCTGATCGGCCGCGACCGGATCCTTCAGGAGGGCCGCGGCGCGATCGATGCCGGTGACTACCGTTGGGCCGTCCAGGTGTTGCACCACCTGGTCTTCGCCGACCCCAAGGACGCCGAGGCCAAGGACCTGCAGGCCGACGCCTACGAGCAGCTCGGCTACCAGCAGGAGGTCCCCCAGTACAGGGCCATCTTCCTGACCGCCGCCATGGAGCTGCGGGGCGGGGTGCAGAGCAAGAGCGGGGTCCACACCGACAACCTCGACACGATCCTCGCCATGCCGGTCGAGCTGCTTTTCGACTTCGCTGCCGTCCACCTCGACGGCGAGAAGGCCGCCGACGTCGACCTGAGCATCAACCTCACGTTCACCGACCCCGGAAGTGGGCCGTGGACCATGTGGGTGCGCAGCGGCGTCCTCAACGCCCGACCCGGCCACGCCGATCAAGCCCGGCTCCACGTCACCGGGCCAAAGCCCGTGCTCGCGGCCCTGCTGCTCGACCCGGCCAAGGCCGCCGACATCATCGCCAAGCACTCCTTGGCTATCGACGGCGACGTCTCGATCTTCGCCACTCTCGCCAAGGTGAGCGACACCTTCGACCCCTACTTCAACATCGCCACGCCCTGAGTGGTGCCGGGCGGGATCCGGGACGCGGCGTCGGAGCGGAGGCGGCGAGACTGTGCGGGGCAACAGGTCTCGCCGCTTCGCGCTGTGCCCGCCAACATGATTCGGGCGTGGGCGCCGCCGGGCGCACGGGAGGCCTTGTCTGCCGCTGGCATGCCGGTGAAGGTACTCGGCAGGCGCATCGTCGTTCGCCGTGCGACGGCTTGGGTCCCTGCTCCGCCGTCCCCGTTGGGGGGGGGTACCCGCACGCGGCACGTCCCCGACAAGGGAGTCACTCGTGGAAAGACGACGGAGTGCCACAGCTGCGGGCCCGGGAACACCACCGGCGCCGCGGCGGGCGGTGAGTTCACCGTCGCGGATCTCGATGCGGTACGGGTCCATTCTCCGGATCACCGCTGTCAACGGTCGGCGGACCAGCCGTGTCCGGCGATGGCGACCCGCTCCATTACCCGGGGGTTGGGGAAGTAGTCGTTGATCGCGTAGTGCTGGACGGCCCAGTTGTCCCAGATCGCCACCGATCCGGGCTGCCAGCGGAAGCGGACCTGGTACTCGGGGGTGCGGGCCTGGTACTGCAGGTACGAGAGGAGCCGAGCTGCCTCGGCCTCGGGCAGGCCGAGGATCCGCATGGTGAACACCTCGTTCACGTAGAGGGTCCGGCGCCCGGTCTCCGGGTGGATCTTGACGACCGGGTGGATCACGGGCGGCATGTGCTCGCGCAGCGCGTTGCGCTTCTCCTCGGGAATGGCCCGGCCCCAGGTGGTGATCCAGTCGTGCTCGGCCTCCAGACCGTCGACGAGGGCCTTCACCTCCTCGGGGAGATTGTCGTAGGCGGCCGCCATGTCGGCCCACATGGTGTCCCCGGAGGCCGGGGGCACGTCGATCGCACGGAGTACCGCGCCACGGGCCGGTGCGGCGAGGAAGGAATGGTCAGAGTGCCAGTGGTTCTCCATGCCGACGACCCGGGAGTTCTTGGCCAGTCGGGAGATCGCGACCTGGTCGCCGGTCGGGAAGAACGGGTTGGCCTCGGGCTCGCCCCAGATCCCCGCGACGGCCAGGTGCTGGTCGGCGTCGAGTTCCTGGCCGCGGAGGAAGAGGACCTTCCACTCCAGCAGCGCCCGGCGCAGCTCCGCACGCAGCTGGTCGTCCAGCGGCGCGGCGAGGTCCGCGCCGGCCAGCTCGGCGCCGATCAGCGTGGTCAGCGGGCGGACCTCGAAACGGCGGTACGGCTCCGGGGTGCTCGTCCGGTCGAGCCGACGCGCGCCGCTGTGGCGGTAGTTGAGTTCCATGGCACGTCCCTGGTGTGGAGGGGGGGTGCGCCCGCCGGTGCGGCCGCGTGGAGGCGATGTGCTGCGACCGTAGGGCCGGCTCGGGGTTGCGGAGAAGAACCGATTTGTTGTGGGAGTGACAAGCGATGATTGTGGATCTCGGGACGCGGATGCTGCGCCAGTTCATCGTGGTCGCGGAGGAGCTGAACTTCACCCGGGCCGCCGCCCGGGTCTTCGTCGCCCAGCAAGCACTCAGCCAGCAGGTTCGCCGACTTGAGGCCGATCTCGGGGTGCAGCTGTTCGAACGGAACACCCGCCAGGTCTCGCTGACCCCGGCCGGTGAGGTGCTGCTCGCCGACGCCCGGCGGCTGGTCGCGGACGCCGACGCCGCTGTGGAGCGGGTCCGCCGCGCCGCCGCTGGCAAGTCGGGGCTGCTGCGGCTGGGTTTTGCCCCCGGTGGGATGCGGGAGGCCACCCGGACCGTGGTGGCCGCGTTCGAGCGGGCGTACCCGGAGGTCGAGGTTCAGCTCGTGGAGTCAGGGTGGGACGACCCCTCGACCGGTCTGCGGAGCGGCGCTTGTGACGTGGGTGTGGTTGCGCTGCCCAACGGCCTGAGCGGGTTGGACACCGTACCGATCGACACCTGGCCGCCGTGTCTGGCACAGTCGAAGGACCACCCGCTGACGTCCGCCGCGGCACTCACTGCCGAGGACCTGGTGCACCTGCCGGTCGTGGGGTACGAGGTACCCGCGGACTCCTTCTACACCAGGTGGAATCCCGGTCGGCCGGTCGTACGGGCTCGGAGCACGCCGGCCTGGCTCGCGGCCGTCGCCACCGGCCGTGGAGTCGGAGTGGTCAGCGCCGCGATCCAACACCTCTACGACTTCCCCAACCTCGACTACCGGCCGGTCACCGGCCTGCCCGCGCTGACCCTCGCCTTCGCTGTCAAAGCTGAGGATCCCAACCCGCTCGCGCGGCAGTTGCTCCGGGTCGCCCGGGCACAGCACCACCGGAGCTGACGGTTGTGCTGGTCGATACACCTCCCGGTCTCTCGCTGTGACGGCCGACAGGATCGGCCCCGAAGCCCTGCCGCTCGTGAGGGAAGGCTTGTCCGGGGATGACGGGGCAGTGAAGGTGAACCACCAAGTCCGGTTGCCGTCCGCCACGTGCCCGGGCGGGAAAGTCGCGCGTGGCAATGCTCGGCAATGGAGCCGTCCCTGAACAGAAGGCTGCATGCCCCGGCCTGCCGACTCTGGGCCCGCGCGTTCGGTGCGACCGTGGCGGCCGTGTTCGTCGCGGCGCTGCCGGGCCCGGTTTCGGTCGCCTCGGCTGCCGTCGAGCTGGCGCTGAACACCCCGGCCGCCACCGTGGACGCGGCCCTGCACTGCCGTCCTCCTTCACCCACCCGAACCACGAGCCGGTGCCCGCTGGTCCACGGCACCACCTCCACCTACGAAGAGAGCCGGTGCTGGGCCTACACGCCGGCCCTGAGCAGCTCCGGGTACGACGTCTGCGGCGTCGACTGCCCCAACGGTCGATGGTCGACATCCAGTACTCCACCGAGTACGTCGTCCACGCCATCGACACCGTCTACGCCGCAACCGGGCGCAACGTCGACGTTATCGGCTGCAGCCGCGCTGGGCGGTGAAGTGGCGGCCGCACCTGCAGGGCGAGGCCGACGACATGGTCAACCTCGCCGATCCCAGCCACGGAGTCACCGGCGGCAACCAGTTCCGCGCCGCCCCGTGCGCGCCGACGCTGTGGCAGTTCCGCCTGGGCTCGAACTTCCTCACCGCGCTCGACCGGGACGACGAGACCCTGGGGCGATCTCGTACACCACCCTCTACAGCTACACCGACGAAGCGATCACCCCGCATACGACCGCGCCCATGGGCGGCGCCATCAACATTGCGCTTCAGGACGTCTGCCCAGGCCGCTCCGTCACCCACTTCGGTTTCCTGGACGACTCCGTCGCCTACCAGTTGGTGGTGGACGCGCTGTCGCACTCCGATACCGCCGACCCCGCCAGGCTGCCGTTCGGCAAGTGCGTCGGCGTCCACCTCCCCGGCGTCAGCGCCGTCGACGCCGCGGCCGCCACCGACGTCGTCGTCGCGAACTTCAACGCCTCCATGACTTCGGCGGTGAAGGTCTCGGCCGAGCTGCCGCTGCGGTCCTACGCCCTCTGGCGCCACGGCCACCCCGGCACGACGACGGGCCCGTTTCCGTCCGCGGCCCGAAGCGATCCGGCGTCAACTGGACGGTGACTCGAGGTCGGTCGACCCGGCGAGCAGGACGCCGACCTGGGTGCTGGTGCCGACCCGATGGTTGTCCATGAGCGCGATCAGCTGTTCGGAGTCCCCGTGCCGCAGGGCCTCGATCATGGCACCGTGCTCGTGCACGATGCGCTGTCGGGCGCCCCGGTCGTGCAACAGGTAGGCGGAGCGGTAGGAGTTGCTGAGCTTCCAGATCCGGCGGAGTTCGTCGACCACCAAGTCCAGGCCGGATGCCTGGAAGACCAGGAAGTGGAACTCGTCGTTGAGCCGGTGGACGGTAACCATGTCGCTCAGCGTCGCGGCCCGCTCGATCTGCTGGTTGACCTGGTCCAGCTGTCCGAGCTGTGCCTCGGTCAGGGGCGGCAGGGCCCGCAGCACCTCACTCTCCAGCGCCCGCCGCATCAGGTACGTCTGCTCGAACTCGGCCACGGTGAGGCGCTTCACGGTGTACCCGACGTTGCGCTCGTAGTGGAGGATCCCCTCGCTCTCCAGGACGCGCAGCGCCTCGCGGACCGGCGCGCGGCTGACGCCGAGCCGGGCGGCGAGAGCCTCCTGGCGCAGTGCCTGCCCCGGTAGCAGCTCCATCGAGGTCAGCATTGCGTGCAGCTCGTCGACGACCTTGGCCACTACGCCGGCCTGCTCCGACTGCGCCTGCTCCGTGCCCGCCATCCGTTTCGACCGCCCTGATTCTCCGTGCCGCGCTGAGGGACCCATTGTGGCCCACTCCGTCAGCCGTCGTTGACAGGGCTTCAAAAATGGATCCATTATTGGATCCAATTCTGGAGCCGGAGTGAGGGTGGCCATGGTGAACCGAGCACCACTGGACGGTGTGCGGGTCGTGGACCTGTCCTCCACCTTCATGGGCCCGTACTGCACGATGCTGCTCGCCCAGTGGGGCGCCGATGTGGTCAAGGTCGAGCCGCCGGAGGGCGACGTGGTGCGCGCCATCGGCGACTCGCGCGGCCTCGGCCCGGTCTTCTTGAACGTCAACCGGGGCAAGCGCGGCATCGTGCTCGACCTCAAGGCGGACGGTGTCGCCGAGGTGCTGGAGCGGCTTGTGGCCGGGGCCGACGTGGTCGTCCACAACCTGCACCCCGAGGTGGCGCCCCGCCTCAAGGTCACCGGCGAGGACGTGCTGCGGACCAACGCCCGCGCCGTCCACCGCGCCCTGCGCGGCTTCGGCAGGGGCGGCCCGTATCAGTACCGTTCGGCCTACGACGACGTGATCCAGGCCGTGGGCGGGATGGCCGCCCTCCAGGGCAAGCCCGGTGGGCCCGCCGAGTACGTCCGTACCGTCGCCGCCGACAAGACCGTCGGCCTGATGGCCGCGGCTGCCGTGCTGGCCGCGCTGCACGGTCGCGACGCCAGCGGCCAGGGACAGATCGTCGAGGTTCCGATGCTGGAGACCATGGCCGGCTTCCTGCTGCTGGAACAGCAGGGCGGCTGGGTGTTCGATCCGCCGGCCGGCCCGGTCGGCTACGCCAGGACCGAGTCGCCGCACCGGCGGCCCTGTCGCATCAAGGACGGCTACCTGGCTGTGATGATCTACACCAACCCCCAGTGGCGGGCCTTCTTCGAGGCGATCGGCCGCCCCGAGCTGGCCGCCGACCCCAAGTACCGGACGATCCGCGAGCGCACCGAGCACATCGACGAGCTGTACACCCTGGTCAACGCCGAGTTGGAGACCCGGACGACCGCCGAGTGGCAGGCCGAGCTGGACGCCCGGGACATCCCGGCCGCCCGGGTCAACGCGGTCAGCGACCTCTTCGACGACCCGCGCCTCACGTCCACCGGCTTCTTCGAGCACGTGGACCACCCGGTGGCGGGTCCGCTGCGGTTGCCCCGCCCGGCCGTCCCGCTGGGGGCCGCGCCGTCCCCGGTCCGCCACGCGCCTTCGCTCGGTGAGCACTCCGTCGAGGTGGCGGCGGAGTTGGGCTTCGCACCTGCCGAGATCGAGCGCCTGCTCGGAGCCGGAGTGCTCCGGGACGCCGCAGTGCCGACCGAACACTGACAGACCGACACGGAGAGAGAACGATGGCAGACCTCGACTACACGGTCCGCGACCGGATCGCGACCATCCTGCTCAACCGCCCCGAGCGCAAGAACGCCTTCACCATGGAGATGGTCAACGCCTGGGCCGACGCACTGCTGCGCGCCGAGCGGGACCCGGAGGTGCGGGTCGTCGTCGTCACCGGCGCCGGTGACTCGTTCTGCTCGGGGGTCGACCTCTCCGAGTTCAAGGGCGAGCAGCGCAGCCCGCTCGCCGAGAAGGAACTGCTGACCCGCAACGTGCACCGGGTGGCGCTCGCCCTGGAGGAGGTCGGCAAGCCGGTCATCGCCGCGGTCGCCGGGCCCGCCGTCGGCGCCGGAATGGACATGGCGCTGCTGTGCGACCTGCGATTCGCCGGCCGCAGCGCCCGCTTCTCCGAGGGCTACATCAAGCTCGGTCTGGTCCCCGGCGACGGAGGTTGCTGGCTGCTGCCCCGGGTCGTCGGCACCTCGACCGCGCTGCGGCTGCTGTGGACCGGCGACTTCGTCGGCGCCGAGGAGGCCCTGCGGATCGGTCTCGCCGACGAGGTGCACGACGACGAGGACCTGATGGCCGCCGTGTACGCCTTCGCGGCCCGGCTCGCCGAGCGTCCGCCGGTCGCCGTTCAGACCATCAAGCGCGCCGTACGCCAGGGTGCCCGCCACGACCTGCGCACCGCGCTCGACCTGATCTCGTCCCACATGGCCGTGATCACCTCCACCCAGGACTCGGCGGAGGCCTTCGCGGCCTTCCAGGAGAAGCGCCCCGGCGTCTTCACCGGCCGCTGACCCCTCGCCCGAAAGGCCATCATGGACCACACCCAAGGAGTGGAGACCTGCCGCGAGTTGCGCGAACAGGTCCGCCGGCTGACCGCCGACTGGCGATCCACCGGGCGCTACACCCCCCGCAGCGACTCCTGGCTGCGCTCGTTCGACCTGGAGTTCTCCAAGGAACTCGCCGCCCGCGGGCTGATCGCCATAACGTACCCCGAGGAGTTCGGCGGCGCCGGTCGCAGCAACGTGGAGCGGCTCGCCGTCACCGAGGAGCTGCTCCGCGCCGGGGCCCCGGTCGCGGCCCACTGGATCGGCGACCGGCAGATCGGCCCGGCGATCCTGCGGCACGGCTCGCGCGAGTTGCAGGAGGAGATCGTGCCGCGGATCGCCTCCGGCGAGGCGGTCTTCTGCCTCGGCATGAGCGAGCCCGAGGCCGGCTCCGACCTCGCCTCGGTCCGGACCTCCGCCGAGCCGGTGGACGGCGGCTGGCGGATCAACGGCCACAAGATCTGGACCACCCAGGCCCACCGTGCCACCCACGCCTACCTGCTGGCCCGGACCGGGCGCGGCGGGCGCAAGCACGACGGGCTCACCGAGTTCGTCGTCGACATGCACGCGGACGGTGTGTCCGTCACGCCGATCGTGGACCTCGCCGGTGAGCACCACTTCAACGAGGTCCGCTTCGAGAACGTCCTCGTCCCCGCCCACCGGGTGATCGGCGAGGTGGGCGCCGGCTGGCGGCAGGTCGTCGAACAGCTCTCCTTCGAGCGCGGTGGCGCCGAGCGGGTGCTCTCCAGCTACCCCGTCCTGGTGGAACTGCTCACCGAGACCGCCCGCCAGGGCGACGACCGCGAGCTGTACGCGCTGCTCGGCTCGCTGGTGGCCCGGCTCGCGGTGTTGCGCAGGCTGTGCTTCGAGGTCGCCGGTGCCATGGACGCCGGACAGGCACCGGTCCAGCAGGCCGCCGCCCTCAAGTACCTGGGCAATGCCTTCGAACACGACGTCGTCGAGGCGCTGCGCCGCACCGGCCTCACCCGCGAGGCCGGTCCCGACTCGGTGTTCGGCGAGGCACTGCTCGCCTCACCCGCCTTCAGCCTGCGCGGCGGCGCCGCCGAGGTACTGCTCTCCCTCATCGCCCGTCAGGAGGCCCGCTCATGAGCCAGTTCGCCGCCGAACTCCGGAACCTGGTCGACGACCTGGTCCGCCGCGACGGGGCCATCGGCAGCGAGGACGAGCTGTGGGCCCAGCTGCGCGAACTCGGCCTGTCCCGGATCGGCATCGAGGAGGAACGTGGCGGTTCCGGCGGCACCTTCGACGACCTGCTGGTCGTGGTCGAGACCCTGGCCGGACACGGCCTCGGCCTGCCGCTCGTCGAGGCGGGCACCGCGGACTGGGCGCTCGGCCATGCCGGGCCGCTCGGCGAGCGCTTCAGCACCCTGGTGCTGGTGGACGCCCCGCTCGACAGTGCCGACGGCACGCTCACCGCGGAACTGCACGGAGTGCCCTGGGCCCGGGAGGCGGAACAGCTGGTGATCTCCGCTCCCGATGCGGCGCCGGTCCTGGTCGAGCTGCGCCACGGCTCGGTGACCGTCCGCCCGGGGGAGAACCTGGCGGGTGAGCCGCGCGACTCGGTGGTGCTGGCCGGCACGCCGGTCGGTGAGGTCGCGCAGGCTCCTGCGCACGAGACGGTCCGCGCCCGCCTCGCACTGCTCCGGTCCGCGGCGGTCACCGGTGCGGCGCACGGAGCCTACCGGCTGACCAGGAGCTACGTGTCCGAGCGGCGCCAGTTCGACGCGCCGCTGTTGAAGATCCCGGCGGTTGCGGGCAACCTGGCGCAGATGCGGGTCCAGCTGGTGCAGGCCGACGCTGCGATGGCACGGGCCCGGGAGGCCGGCGTGAGCGGCGCGAATGCCGCGATCACCCGGATCATCACCGCCTCCGCCGCGACCGAGATCGCGCGGATCGCGCACCAACTGCACGGTGCCATGGGCATCACCGAGGAGTACCCACTCCACCGCTACACCCGTCGTCTCTGGGCCTGGCGGGACGCGGTCGCCACCGAGCGGCACTGGGCCGAGGAGCTCGGCCGCCGGGCAGTGGCCGTCGGCGAGTCCGGTGTGTGGGAGCAGCTCACCGCTGCCGGGCGGTAGCGGACAACAGAGCGCGGTGGGAGGCGAACAGCCTCCCACCGCGCTTTCGTCTCAGTTCGGGCCTACCCGTCGGATGCCAGCCGCCGCAGTTCGGTCTTCAGGACCTTGCCCGCCGCCGAGAGCGGCAGCGCGTCCAGGAACGCCACGGACCGGATCCGCTGGTAGGGCGCGACGTGCTCGGCGACGTGCGCCATCAGCTCCTCCGCCAGGCCCCGAGGCCGTGCGGGCGCTTCCGCTTTGAGCACGACGAAGGCGACCGGGATTTCCCCGGCGTCGGGGTCCGGCCGGCCGACCACCGAGGCCTGGGCGACCGCGGGGTGTTCGCGCAGGATGTCCTCGAGCGGGCCGGGGTAGACGTTGTAGCCCTTGTAGATGAGCATGTCCTTGGCCCGGCCCACCAGGGACAGCCAGCCCTGCGCGTCCACCCGGCCGAGGTCGCCGGTCCGCAGCCAGCCGTCCCGGTACTGATTGGCCGTCAGTTCGGGGTGGCCGTGGTAGCCGCCGGTGGTCTGCGGGCCGCGGACCCAGACCTCACCCGCCTCGCCGACCGCTACCTCGGCGGCCCCGTCGGAGGTCCGGATCTGGATCTCGGTGTCGAACAGCGGCAGCCCGGTACTGCCGACCGGGCGCGGATTCGCGCTGTCCAGCGGGCTGATGGCCACCCCCATGGTCGCCTCGGTCAGCCCGTAGCCGTCACTGACCACGGCGTTGGGGAAGACCTCCCGCAGGTCGGCCAGAGCGGCAGGGCTGATCGGCGCCGATCCGCTGGTGACCACCCGCACGCACGACAGGTCGCGCTCGCGGACGCCCGGCTCCGCGAGCAGCGCGTGGCACAGCGACGGGGCGCCGGAGATCGCGTGGACCCGGTGACGCTCGACCGTGTCCAGGTAGCGGGCCGGATCGAACCGGCCGACCACCACGATCGTCGTCCCGGCGGCCACGGAGCAGCTCTGGGTGACCATGCCCATGCCGTGGAACAGCGGTGCTACGGAGATGCCGGTCGAGGCGCCGAGCGGGATGTGGTGCGCGGTGACCGCCGCCGGCACCTGGCGCAGCAGGATCCGGCCCCCGGCATCGCTGTACGGCGTGGCGGCGCTGCGCCAGCACGCGACCTGCAGCACGTTGGTGATCAGGTTCCGGTGCAGTACCCGGACCGCCTTCGGCACGCCGGTGGTCCCGCCGGTGAACGCCAGGTGGGCCACCGCGTCGCGGTCCAGCGGGGTCGCGGGCGCGGCAGGCGACCCGAGCAGCTCCGTGAGCGGGACCGGGCCGCTCCCGGCCGGAGACCCGGACGGGCCGGGCGCGGCTTCGCTGGGCGGGACCAGCACGACCAGGCGGACCGCGGGGAGGTCGGCGACGGCCTCGGCCAGCTGATCGGCGACGGCGGGGTGGGTGAAGGCCGCGACCGCTCCCGAGTCGGCCAGCTGTCGGCGCACCGCGGGCGGCGGCTGGGTGGGGTTGACCGGCACCACTGCGGCGCCCGTGAGCAGGGCGCCGTAGTAGCAGACGGTGAACCAGAGTGAGTTGGGCAGGTGGAGGGCGACCGCGTCGCCCGGAGCGATGCCCCGCGCGCGCAGGCCCTGGGCCACCCGCAGTGCCCGGTCGTACAGTTCGGCGAAGGTCAGCTGCTCCGCCCCGTCGATCAATGCCGTGCGGTCGGCGTACTGCTCGGCGGATCCGGCCAGCAGGTCGGCGATGGTGCCCCCGGGGTAGTCCAGGCTGCGCGGAAGTGCCTCCGGCCAGGCTGAGGTCATGTCGGCGCTCCCGTGCGCTCGCGGCGGGTTCACCGGCCGGACCAGCGCGGGGCACGCTTCTCGGCGAAGGCGGTGGCGCCCTCCTTGGCGTCCGAGGAGGCGAACACCGGCGCGCAGGCCGCACGGTTGCGCTCCCAGATCTCGTCGGCCGGCCAACCGGCGGACTCCGCCACGATCTGCTTGCTCGCCCGGACGGCCACCGGTCCGTTCGCCGCGATCTGCCGCGCCAGTGCCAGCGCACCCTCCAACGCCTGTCCGGTGGCGGTGAGTTCGTTGACCAGGCCGAGCTCGTGGGCGCGTCGGGCCGGGATGAATTCGCCGGTCAGCGCGTACTGCATCGCCAGGTTGTACGGGATCCGCCGGGGCAGCCGGACCAGGCCGCCACCGGCCGCGACCAGGCCGCGCTTGGTCTCCGGCAGGCCGAAGGCGGCGTTCTCGGCGGCCACGACCAGATCGCAGGCGAGGGCCAACTCGCTTCCGCCGCCGAGCGCGTAGCCCTCCACGGCGGCGATCAGCGGCTTGGCCGGCGGGGTCTCGGTGATCCCGCAGAAGCCCCGACCGGGGATGCCTGAACGCTCCCCGGCGGCCAGCGCCTTGAGGTCGGCGCCGGCGCAGAAGGTACCGCCCGCCCCGGTGATCACGCCGACCACCAGGTCGTCGCGGGCGTCGAGTTCGTCGACGGCGGCGGCGACCGCGTCCGCGACGGCGCGGTTGACGGCGTTACGGGCCTCGGGCCGGTTGATGGTGATGACGGCGATGCCGTCGGCGAACGAGGTCAGGACCAGGTCGGACATGGTGGGTTCCCTAAGAATGTGAGGCGGTCCGGGAGGACCGGGTGTGGCTGATGGTGGTTTGCCGTTCATGGCTCAGGAGGAATGGCCGCCCGGTCCTTCGGGACGCTCCGACCACTGATTGAGAACTGCGGTCATCGCTGGTTAGGGACCTGTCGGCGGAGTGTTCTACGGACCATGAGGTGCTGGTCACGAGGGATACGGAGCGACGGGCTTGAGCACGTCTCACGAGCGGATATGGGTCGGCATCGACGCCGGCAAGGGGCATCACTGGGCGGTGGCGGTCGACGCCGACGGAGAGATCCTGTTCTCGACGAAGGTGATCAACGACGAGTCGCAGATCCTCCAACTCATCGCCACCGCCCGGGAGAAGGCCGGTGAGGTGCGGTGGGTGGTGGACATCTCCGGCCGCGCCTCGGCTCTGCTGCTGGCTCTGCTGATCACCCACGGCCAGCACGTCGTCTACGTGCCCGGCCGCACCGTCAACCGCATGTCCGGCGCCTATCGCGGCGAGGGCAAGACCGACGCCAAGGACGCGCGCATCATCGCCGACCAGGCCCGCATGCGCCCGAAGGGCTTTGCCCAGTTGCACACGCCCCCTGAGCTGGTCACCACGCTCCAGGTGCTGACCAACTACCGGGCCGACCTGATCGCAGACCGGGTGCGGCTGATCAACCGGCTGCGCGACCTGCTGGTAGGCATCTGCCCGGCTCTGGAGCGGGCCTTCGACTACTCCGCGGCCAAGGGACCGGTCGTCATGCTGACCGAGTACCAGACCCCGGCTGCCCTGCGGCGGATCGGCGTCAAGCGGCTCACCATCTGGCTGGAGCGCCGCAAGGTCCGCGGCGCCGACATCGTCGCCGCGAAGGCGGTGGAGGCCGCCCAGTCGCAGATGGCCGAACTGCCCGGTGAGAAGCGGGCTGCGAAGCTGGTCTGCGACCTGGCCCACCAGCTCCTGGCCCTGGACGAGCGGATCAAGGACAACGACCGCGAGATCCGCGAGACCTTCCGCGCCGACGAGCGCGCCGAGATCATCGAGTCCATGCCCGGCATGGGCCCCGTCCTGGGCGCCGAGTTCGTGGCCATCGTCGGCGACCTGTCCAGCTATTTGGACGCGGGCCGCCTGGCCTCCCACGCCGGCCTGGCCCCGGTCGCCCGGGACTCCGGCCGCCGTACCGGCAACTACCACCGGCCCCAGCGGTACAACCGGCGCCTGCGCTGGCTGTTCTACATGTCCGCGCAGTCCGCGATGATGCGTCCGGGACCGTCCCGGGACTACTACCTCAAGAAGCGCGGCGAAGGGCTGCTGCACACCCAGGCTCTGCTCGCGCTCGCCCGCCGCCGAGTCGACGTGCTGTGGGCGATGCTGCGTGACAAGAGGCTGTTCACCTCCGCCCCGCCGGCCACGCAGACGGCTTGACGCGATCATTGAGATTCCTCCAGGAATGAATGGGTGGGGGCACGGTGTCTCGCCGACGTGTCGGCTCAAGGCGTCCGCATGGGGCGCACGACGGTCTCCTGCACCACATGGGCGATCAGCAGGCCGTCGCGGCTCCACACGTCCGCGAAGGCGATGCCGCGCCCGTCGGCCACGGTGGGGCTTCGCTGGGCGAACAGCATCCACTCGTCGGCGCGGAACGGTCGGTGGTACCAGACGGCGTGGTCCAGCGAGGTCAGGAAGACCGAGGCCGGCTCGTCGCGCAGCATGCGGGGCGGCTCGATCGACAGCACGGTGGACGGCGCCAGGAACAGGTCGGATGCGTACGCGAGGGCGCAGGCGTGCAGCTTCGGGTCGTCCGGGAGCGGCTCTGCCGAGCGGAGCCACAGCCGCTGCTCGGTCAGTCCGGACGTGGTCGGCTCGGCGGGACCGGCGATGTACCGCATGTCCATCACCCGGCTGAACACCGCCTGCCGGTAGTCGCCCGGGTTGGTCTCGGCCCACAGCCGGTAGGTGTCCGGGAGCTCGCCGGGGTCGGGCGTCGGGGGCATCGGCGGCTGCCGGTCGAGGCCTGGCTCGGGGCGCTTGAAGGAGGCCGTGAGGGTGAAGACGGTCTCCCCGCCCTGGGTGGCAGTGACCCGACGGGAGAGGTAGGAGCCGCCGTCCCGGACCCGTTCCACCGCGTACTCGAGGGGGCGGGCGGTGTCGCCGGCCCGGACGAAGTTGCCGTGCAGGGAGTGCACGGTCCGGTCGGCGGGCACCGTCCGACCGGCCGCGGTCAGCGCCTGGGCCGCGACCTGCCCGCCGAAGGCGCGCAGGGGAATGCCGTCGTGGCACCAGCCGCGGAAGAGGTCGCGGTCCAGCTGTTCCAGGCCGAGGCAGTCGACCAGGCCGAGGTCCGGTTCGGGAACGGTGTCGAGCATCAGCGCTCTCCCGCCTTTCGGGCTCGGGTGGTGCGGGGGTCAGAGGAGTTCGAGGATCGTTGCGTTGGCCATGCCGCCGCCCTCGCACATGGACTGCAGGCCGTAGCGGATGCCGTTGTCGCGCATGTGGTGGACCAGGGTGGTCATCAGGCGGGCGCCGGAGCCGCCGATGGGGTGGCCGATGGCCATCGCGCCGCCGAGCGGGTTCATCCGCTCGTAGTCGGCTCCGGTCTCCTTGAGCCAGGCCAGCGTCACCGAGGCGAAGGCCTCGTTGATCTCGAAGGCGCCGATGTCGTCGATCGACAGGCCCGAGCGACGCAGCGCCTTGGCGGTGGCGGGGATCGGGCCCTTGAGCATGGTGACCGGGTCGGTGCCGGCCACCACGGCGGTGTGGATGCGGGCCATCGGGGTCCAGCCCTGGCTCCGGGCGAACTCGCTGGTGGTGACGAGCAGGGCGCCGGTGCCGTCAGACACCTGGGAGGCGTTGCCCGCGGTGATGCTGCCGTCCTCGCTGAAGGCGGGCTTGAGGCCGGCCAGGGCCTCCGGGGTGGAGCCGCGGCGCACGCCTTCGTCGGTGTCGAAGACGCGGGTGGCGCCGTCGGCGTCGGTGACGGTGATCGGGGCGATCTGGCCCTTGAAGCGCCCCTCGTCGATGGCGCGGGCGGCGCGGGCGTGCGAGTCCAGCCCGTGCTGGTCCATCGCGGTACGGGTGAAGCCGTACTCGTCGGCGATCAGTTGCGCACCGGTGCCCTGGTTGAAGCGCACCCCGTCGTAGCGGTTCCAGACGTCGGGGCCGAAGGGCTCGCCGAAGCGGCCGTCGAGGCGGGTGGTGCCCAGCGGGACGGCGCTCATGACCTCGACACCGCCGGCCACGGCGATGTCGTACTGGCCCGAGATCACTCCGGCCGCGGCCT
Organism: Kitasatospora saccharophila; assembly: GCF_039529925.1. NCBI lineage: Bacteria > Bacillati > Actinomycetota > Actinomycetes > Kitasatosporales > Streptomycetaceae > Kitasatospora > Kitasatospora saccharophila. Next base: position 16,616 of record NZ_BAAANS010000103.1, read on the forward strand.
GGTGCACGGCCTGCTGCGAGGAGCCGCACTGCCGGTCGACGGTCAGGCCCGGCACGGATTCGGGCCAGCCCGCGGCGAGCACCGCGGCGCGCCCTATGCAGCCGGCCTGCATGCCGACTCCGCTCGCGCAGCCCCAGATCACGTCGTCGACCAGGGCCGGGTCGAGGCCGTTGCGTTCGACCAGCGCGTTGAGGACGTGGGCGGACAGCGAGGCCGCGTGCATCCGGGACAGCGATCCGCCCCGCTTGCCGACGGCGGTGCGTACGGCGTCGACGATGACTGCGTCACGCATGGGGGTTCCATACCTTTCTTCGTGGGTTCGTTCGGATCATTCGTAAGATCGGGACACCCGGGGGCGTCCGGTGTGGCTGTCATGTGGTCGCCGCAGTCGTGG
>NZ_BAAANS010000104.1:0-16845 GCF_039529925.1 Kitasatospora saccharophila
GGGGGGCGGTGGGGGAGTCGCCTGCGGCGGGCTTTCGAGGGAGGGGACGGCCGCGCGGGGCGGCGGGGGAGCCGCCTGCGGCGGGCTCCTGGGGGAAGGGGATGGCCGGGCGGCGGGCTCTTCGGGAAGCGGGGGGCCTCCGGGGGATGAGTGCGCCGAGCGGCGGGGGTGGGGCGGGAGGTGTTGGTGGAGGGCTTCCGGGGGCGGGAATGCGGGAACCCGGCTGCCGGGCCCCGTGGGTGGGGTGGTGGCAGCCGGGTTCTCGGGGTGGTGCGGTGGGGCGTCAGGCCTTCTTGGTCTCCCAGAAGATGGCGTCGATCTCGGCGATCAGGTCCAGCAGGGCCTGGCCGGTCGCCGGGTCGGTGGACGCCTTGGCGGCCGAGGCGGCCTTGCCGGCGCGGTTGAACAGGTCGTGCAGGCCCGGGTAGGCCTCGAAGTGCGGGGCCTTGAAGTAGTCGGTGTGCAGCACCGAGAGGTGGTGCTTGACCAGCTCGGCGCGCTCCTCCTTGATGACGATGGCGCGAGCGCGGAACTCGGCGTCCTCGTTGGCCTGGTACTTCTCCTGAGTGGCCTTCACGGACTCGGCCTCGATGCGGGCCTGGGCCGGGTCGTACACGCCGCAGGGGAGGTCGCAGTGGGCGTGGGCGGTGACTCGCGGAGCAAACAGACGAGAGAACATGGGGGTCCTTCCTTAGATCGTCTTCCCGGGCCCGACATTACCCTCACGGCGGGCCGAAATCGCCGTCGCCCCGGTGGCCTAGGGCAAAAGAAGGAGTTCGAACCATGCGATATGGGACACCGCTCGGCGTTGCCGACATCGCCGGTCCGTCGATGCGCCGGACGCTCTCCGACGGCGACCGGGTGCTGGTGCGCTACGGCGGGCGGCTGCGGCCCGGGGCGATCGCGCTGTACCGGCACCCGCTGCAGCAGGACCTGTTGGTGGTCAAGCGCGCGGCGGGGCGGCGGCCGGGGGGCTGGTGGATGCTCTCCGACAATCCGCTGGTGCGCACCGACAGCCGCGAATACGGCGCGGTGCCGGACGAGTTGGTGCTCGGCCGGGTGCTGCTGCGGCTGGCTCCCCGGCCGGCCTGGCTGGCGCCGGGGCGGCGGCTGGAGCGGGTGCTGGGCGGGCCGCTGCTGCGCGGCCGGGTGCCGCGGTTCGCCGAACGGCTGGGCGTGGGCGTCCCGTTCGAGGGGGAGCCGTGACGCGGCGTCCGGTGAGGTGCCGTCAGCCGGGGGTTCAGCCCTGGGCGGCCAGGGCGCGCTGGGCCTCCTGGCGCTTGCGGGCCCGGTAGGCGGCCACGTTGGCGCGGGTGGCGCAGCGGTCGGAGCAGTAGCGGCGGGAGCGGTTGGTGGAGGTGTCGAGGTAGGCGTTGCGGCAGGGCGCGGCCTGGCAGGTGCCGAGCCGGTCGACGCCGAGCCCGGTGAGGTGGATGGCCAGGCCCATGCAGGCGACGGCGGCGTAGTTGGCGGCCGCGGTGGGGGCGTTGTCGGCCAGGTGCAGGTGCCAGTTGGGGCGGCCGGTGTCGTCCAGGTCGTCGTGGCCGGAGACCAGCGGGCTGACGGGGTACTCCACCATCAGGCTGTTGAGCAGGTCGACGGCCCGGACGTCCTCTCCCGCGGCGGCGGCCTCGAACACCCCGCGCAGCCGGGTGCGGACCGCGCGCAGCCGGGGCAGGTCGGCCTCGTCGGCGAGCGCGGCGGCCCGGGAGGGGCCGCCGAACAGCGACCGGACGGCGTCCACCGAGGTGAGGTCGTCGGTGCCGCGGTCGGGTTCCTCGCTGTTGACCAGCCGGACGGCGAAGTCGGCGTACGAGGCGAGCTCCACGGGGGTCCTTCCGGGCGGGGTGTAACGGGTCGAATGACTCCAGGGTATTACAGGTGCGGGGGCGCGTGCCGGTGCCCGCCGCGCGCGGGGGCGCGGGGCGGGCACCGGGGGCGTACGGGCGTGCGGTACGGCGGACGGGTCAGAGCACCTTGGAGAGGAACGCGCGGGTGCGCTCGTGCTGCGGGTTGCCGAGCACGTCGCGCGGGTGGCCGGACTCGACCACCACGCCGTCGTCCATGAACACCAGCGCGTCGCCGACCTCGCGGGCGAAGCCCATCTCGTGGGTGACCACGATCATCGTCATGCCCTCCTCGGCCAGGCCGCGCATCACGTCCAGCACGTCGCCGACCAGTTCGGGGTCGAGCGCCGAGGTGGGCTCGTCGAACAGCATCAGCTTGGGCTCCATGGCCAGGGCCCGGGCGATCGCCACCCGCTGCTGCTGGCCGCCGGAGAGCTGGGACGGGTAGTTGCCGGCCTTGTCAGCCAGGCCGACCCGCTCCAGCAGGGCCATCGCGCGCTCCTTGGCGGCGGCCCGGCCCTCCTTCTTGACCTGCACCGGCGCCTCGGTGACGTTCTCCAGCGCGGTCATGTGCGGGAAGAGGTTGAAGCGCTGGAAGACCATGCCGATGTCCCGGCGCTTGAGCGCGACCTCGCGGTCCCGCAGCTCGTGGAGCCGGTCGCCCTTCTGCCGGTAGCCGACCAGTTCGCCGTCCACGTACAGCCGGCCGGCGTTGATCTTCTCCAGGTGGTTGATGCAGCGCAGGAAGGTGGACTTGCCGGAGCCGGACGGGCCGACCAGGCAGAACACCTCGCTCTGCCGCACCTCCAGGTCGATGCCCTTGAGCACCTCGACCTGGCCGTAGGACTTGTGCACGCCCTCGGCCCGGACCATCGGGCGGTCGGTGGCCAGGGGCGGCTTGGACAGGTCGGTCATGCGTCCTTCCCTCCGTCCGGAGCGCCGCCCGGGGCGTCGCCGGAAGCACTGCCCGGAGCACCGCCGGGGGCGGTGGCCGCCGCCGGGCCCGCCGCCTTCGCCGGGGCGCGGCCGGCGAACAGGGCGCGCACCCGCTGCAGCGGGGTGGGCGGCAGCGTCCGGTTGGCGCCGCGGGCGTAGTACCGCTCCAGGTAGTACTGGCCGACGGTCAGGATCGAGGTCAGCAGCAGGTAGTAGATCGAGATCGCGATCATCGCCGCGATCGGCTTGTAGGTGCGGGTGGAGATGTCGTGGCCGGCGGTGAACAGCTCCACCAGTGAGATCACCTGCACCAGCGAGGTGGTCTTCAGCATCGAGATGGTCTCGTTGCCGGTCGGCGGGATGATCACCCGCATCGCCTGCGGCAGCACGATCCGGCGCAGCACGGTGGTCCGGCTCATGCCGAGCGCGTGCGCGGCCTCGGACTGGCCCTCGTCCACCGACTGGATGCCGGCCCGGACGATCTCCGCCATGTAGGCGGCCTCGTTGAGGCCGAGGCCGAGCAAGGCGGCGGTGAACACCGGCACCAGGGTGTTGGAGTCCTGGGACCAGAAGGACGGGCCGAACGGGACGCCGAGCGAGATCTGCTTCCACAGGAAGCCGATGTTGTTCCAGAGCACCAGCTGCACCAGGACCGGGGTGCCGCGGAAGACCCAGATGTAGAACCAGGCGGTGCCGGAGAGCACCGGGTTCTTCGACAGCCGCATGACGGCCAGCAGCACGCCGCCGACCACGCCCATCAGCATGGACAGCGCGGTCAGCTCCAGGGTGACCCAGATGCCGTGCACCACGGTGGGGTCGCGCAGCGTGGCGCCGACGAAGTCCCAGTCCAGCGCCGGGTTGGTGAGCAGGACGTGCAGCAGCATCGCGCCGAGCACGGCCACGACCGCGACGGAGACCCAGCGGCCGGGGTGGCGGACGGGGACGGCCCTGATGGTCTCGGGCCGTCCCCGCTCCGCCGACCCCTGATCGGTCTTTTCCACGTGATTACCTCGTCGGGGGATCGGGCGGCGGAGGGTCAGCCCTGGCCGGCGGGGTTGATCTCGGAGGTGCTGATCGCTCCGGCGGAGACGCCCCACTTGTCGAGGACGGCCTTGTAGGTGCCGTCCGCCATCAGCGACTGGATCGCGCCCTGGACGGCCTTGCCGAGCGGCGAGCCCTTGGCCAGGATCACGCCGTAGGGGGCGGCGCCGTAGGTGTCGCCGAGCTTCTCCAGCTGGCCGCCGGTCTGCTTGAGGGCGTAGTCGATGACCGGGGAGTCGGCCAGCATCACCTGGTCGCGGCCGGAGACCAGCGACTGGGCGACGTCGGTCTGCAGCGCGAAGCGGTCGCCGTCGTTCGGGACGGCGGGCTTGCCGGCCTTGGCGCAGTCCGGGTTGCGGGTGTCCTTGACCTCGTCGGCCTGGGTGGTGCCGTCCTGGACGGCGACCTTCTTGCCGCACAGGTCGTCCAGGACGATCTTGTCCGGGTTGCCCTTCTTCACGGCGGCGGAGGTGCCGGCCGAGAAGTAGGTGACCATGTCGACCTGCTCCTCGCGCTCCTTGGTGTCGGTGAAGGAGCTCATGCCGAGCTGGTACTTGTTCGACTGGATGCCGGGGATGATGTCGGTGAAGCCGGCGCTCTGGAAGTCGGCGGTCAGGCCGAGCTTCTGGGCGATGGCGACGCCCAGGTCGACGTCCATGCCGACGATCCTGCCCTTCTCGTCCTTGAACTCGTTGGGCGCGTACGAGGTGTCGGAGCCGACCACCAGCTTGCCGCCGGACTTGAGTTCGGCCGGGACGAGGGCGGCCAGCGCCGGGTCGGCCTGGACGGCCGGGATGGACTGGGTGGGGATCGGGGCGGCGCCCGAGGTGGTGGTGGTGCCGGAGCTGCCGCAGGCGGCGAGGAGCAGCGAGCCGGCGGCGAGGGCCGCCGTCGCGGCGATCGGCCGCAGGCGAGGGGTACGGGCAGCGGACATGGGGGGGATCTCCTCCTGGGGGTCGGACGGTGTTCGCGCTGCCGGGTGGGGTGGCGCGGTACAGCGGGGTCGGTGCTCGCCACCCTCCGCCGAGGTGACAGGTGGATCCGGTGTGGGGGAATCCTGCCACTGCGGATGGGCAATTCATCCCCGTCACAGATCAAAATCGGATAACAGGACGGGCTACTGTCCGTTATCCGGATCATTTCCATGATCATGTCACCCGATGCATAGCCATGCACCGGGTGACCACCCGTCAGGCCGAAGCCTAGAAGCCGCCGTTCACCACCGCGCTCTGCACCGCGCCGTCGGACAGGCCCCACTTGGCCAGGATCCCGTCGTACTCGCCGGAATGGATCAGCCGGTCCAGCGCCTCCGTCACGGCGTCCCGCAGCGCGGTGTCCTCCTTCGAGAAGGCGATCCCGTACGGCGCCACCTGCCACTGCTCGCCGGCCAGTTGGAACTTCCCGCCGGCCCGGCCGTTCTTCACCGCGTACGCCGCCACCGGCGCGTCGTCCAGGTCCGCCGCGGCCCGGCCCTGCGCGACCAGGGCCAACGCCTGCTCGTCGGTCTCGGTCTCGGTCACCGTCAGCTTCCGGCCGGCCTTCTCGCACGCCCCGGCCTGCCGCTCCAGCATCCCCGCCTGGGTGGTCCCGCGCTGCACCGCGACCGTCCGCCCGCACAGGTCGTCCAGGCCGGCGATCCGCTGCGGGTTGCCCCCGGCCACCACGATCGAGGTGCCGGTGGCGAAGTAGTCGAGGAAGTCCACGCCGTCGTTCACCTTGCGGGCCTGCTCGTCGACGCCGTCCCGGCGCTGCGGGGTGTCGGTCATCCCCGACATCACCACGTCGTACTCGTGCGCCTGCAGCCCCAGCCGCAGCCGGTCGAACGGCACGTCGCTGAACTGCACCCGCAGGCCCAGGACGTTGCCCAGCGCGTTGGCCAGGTCCACGTCCAGGCCGTCCGGCCGGTCCCCGTCCGCCTTGAAGCCGATCGGGGGGTAGGTCAGGTCCGCGCCGATCCGCAGCACCCCGTCCTTGCGCACCTGCTCCGGCAGCCGGTCCCGCGGGCCGGACGCCGACCCGGAGTCGCCGCCCGACGGGGCGGTGGAGCCGCAGCCGGTCAGCAGCAGCGTTCCGGCCAGGGCCGCGGCGGTGAGGGCGCCCGCGGCGGGGCGCGGACGGGCCCCGGGTCTGGCGGGGGGAGTGGCCGTCGACATCTCGATCCTCCTGTGTGAGAGGGGTGGGCCCCCGCCGCTGCGCGCTGGTGTGCGCGACCGGTGCGCCGGGGCAGGACGCGGACCCGACAGGTGCGGGAACGTCCGGACAACGGTGGTCGAACACCGGATACTGCCATCCCGGCCTGATGGACCGGGTCGCGGGTGTGTCAGAATCTGGTATCGGGTGACCCCCGACGCAGAACTCAGACCGCCGGTCCGCCACAGGGCCGGGGGCGCGGACGAACGGAAGCCCTCACCGGCTCCGTATCCGAGGCGCCGGTTTCCCCTCCGTGTCTGCGTTCATTCCTGCGAGTGCCCTGCGGACCCCTCGCTCATCAGGGGCCACGCGGACAAGAAGGACCCGGCACAGGTGCGGTGCCGGCGTCCGGACGAACAAGCGCAGAACACCTAAAACCCTCACCCCGAGGGCGCCGCCCGACGGCTGCGCCCCGACCCGGACCCGGGTGCGCCCCAGGCGGCGCGCCCGCACTCGCGCATTGCCGCGCACCGAGGTCGAAGTCCGTCGGACGCGCGCCTTCGCTGATATATGACGAAGAGGTCATTGTGGCAGCGGAGATCATCACCGACACCCAGAGCACCGACGACCCGGTCGACGCCGTCTTCGCGCTGCACCGCGGCGGCAAGATGGAGATCCGGGCGACCGTCCCGGTCCGCGACAGCGAGGACCTGTCGCTCGCCTACACCCCGGGCGTGGCCCGGGTCTGCACCGCCATCGCCGAACAGCCCGCGCTGGTCGACGACTACACCTGGAAGGCCAACACCGTCGCGGTGGTCACCGACGGCACCGCGGTGCTCGGCCTCGGCGACATCGGCCCGCGGGCCTCGCTGCCCGTGATGGAGGGCAAGGCCATCCTGTTCAAGCAGTTCGGCGGCGTCGACGCGGTGCCGATCGCGCTGGACTGCACCGGCGTCGACGAGATCGTCGAGACCGTGGTCCGGCTCGCCCCGTCCTTCGGCGGCGTCAACCTGGAGGACATCTCCGCCCCGCGCTGCTTCGAGATCGAGCGGCGGCTCCAGGAGCGGCTCGACATCCCGGTCTTCCACGACGACCAGCACGGCACCGCGATCGTCACCACCGCCGCGCTGTGGAACGCCGCGCGGGTGACCGGCCGTCAGGTCGGCGACCTGCGCGCGGTCATCTCCGGCGCGGGCGCGGCCGGCATCGCGATCGCCAAGATGCTGCTCGCCGCCGGCATCGGCGACGTCGCGGTCTGCGACCGCCGCGGCGTGGTCCACCGGGGCCGCACGGACCTCACCGACGTCAAGGCGGAGATCGCGGCGCTCACCAACCGCGGCGGCGTCACGGGCACCCTGGCCGACGCGCTGAACGGCGCCGACGTGTTCATCGGCGTCTCCGGCGGCACCGTCCCGGAGGAGGTCGTGGCCACCATGGCGCCCGGCTGCTTCGTCTTCGCGATGGCCAACCCCACCCCGGAGATCCACCCCGAGGTCGCCCACCGCTACGCGGCCGTGGTCGCCACCGGGCGCTCGGACTTCCCGAACCAGATCAACAACGTGCTGGCCTTCCCCGGCATCTTCGCCGGCGCGCTCTCGGTCCGGGCCAGCCGGATCTCCGAGGGAATGAAGCTCGCCGCCGCCAAGGCCCTGGCGGGCGTCGTCGCCGACGAACTGACCCCGCAGAAGGTCATCCCGTCGCCCTTCGACGAGCGGGTCGCCCCGGCGGTCACCCGCGCCGTCGCGGAGGCCGCCAGGGCGGAGGGGCTCGCCCGGATCTGACCCGGGGGCGCACGGCGTCGGGATCCGCCCGAGGAGACCCCCGAGGGCGGATCCCGCCGCGCGCCCGGAACGGCCGTCCCGGAAAAGCAATATGGGGACGTTCACAGTGAGTCGCGGTTAACAGGCGGCGCACCGCCCGGCTATGGTCCGGGCATGTTCGCTGCCTACGCCGCCCGCACCAGTCCCGACGACCCGCTGAGCGCACTCGAACTGGGCGAGGTGCCCGAACCGGAGGCCCGCCCCGGCTGGAGCGTGGTGACGGTGAGGGCCGCCACGCTGAACCACCACGACCTGTGGTCGCTGCGCGGGGTCGGACTGCCCGCCGAGCGGCTGCCGATGGTGCTCGGCTGCGACGCGGCGGGCGTGGACGAGGACGGCAACGAGGTGGTGATCCACTCGGTGGTCGGCCAGAGCGGCCACGGGGTGGGCCCGCACGAGCCCCGCTCGATCCTGACCGAGCGCTACCAGGGCACCTTCGCGCAGCGCGTCGCGGTGCCGACCTGGAACCTGCTGCCCAAGCCCGCCGAACTGAGCTTCGAACAGGCCGCCTGCCTGCCCACCGCCTGGCTGACCGCGTACCGGATGCTGTTCACCAACGCGGGCGTGAAGCCCGGCGACACGGTGCTGGTGCAGGGCGCCGGCGGCGGGGTGTCGACCGCGCTGGTGGTGCTGGCCAAGGCCGCCGGGCTACGGGTGTGGGTCACCGGCCGGGACGAGGCCAAGCGGGCCCGGGCGGTCGAACTCGGCGCGGACGCGGCCTTCGAGAGCGGCGCCCGGCTGCCGGAGCGGGTGGACGCGGTGCTGGAGACGGTCGGCGCGGCGACCTGGTCGCACTCGGTGAAGTCGCTGCGCCCGGGCGGCACCATCGTGATCTCGGGGGCCACCAGCGGGCCGAACCCGAAGGCCGCCGAACTGAACCGGATCTTCTTCCTGGAACTCAAGGTGGTCGGCTCGACCATGGGCAGCAAGGAGGAGCTGGCCGGGCTGCTCGCGCTCTGCGCCAACGCCGGGGTGCGGCCGGTGATCGACTCGGTGCTGCCGCTGGCCGACGCCCGGGAGGCGTTCGCCCGGCTGGAGCGCGGGGACGTGTTCGGCAAGCTGGTGCTCACCCCCTGACGCCGCCGCCGGACGGCGGCGGAGCGCCCCCGACCCGTCCTCGGGGGCGCCCCGGGTCCTAACGCCCGTACAGCGCGCGGGCGGCGGCGGCCAGCGCCTGCTGGGCGCGGGCCAGCCGGGCGGCGTCGACGCCGCGGTCGCGGGCGGTGTCCCGGACGTGGTCGCGGAACCGGTCGAGCAGCCGCTCCAGCTCGCGGGCCGGGTCGCCGGCCGGGTCGGTGCGGGCCCAGTCGGGCAGCGGCTCGGCGGCCCCGGGCGCCTGGGCGTCCTCGGCGCCCTCGGCGTCCTTGTCCAGGTCGATCCGGACGGCCGGCTCCTCCGGCCCGCCCCAGCGCGCCGCGTCCGCCAACGAGCCGAGGCCGCGGGTCAGTTCGGCCAGGCCCTCGGCCAGGCCGGCCGACCAGTCGCCGCCCGCGGCGTGCGCCCGGACCTGCTCCTCGATCCGGCGCTTGAGCCGCAGCGCCTCCTGCTGGGCGGCGGTGCGGGCGGCCTTGGACTGCTCGCGCAGCTTCCTGGCCTCGGCCTCGGCGGCCTTGGCCTGCTGCCGGGCGGCCTTCTCCTGCTCCTTGGCCCGCCGGGCCTGCTCCTTGGTCTCGGCCTTGAGCCGGGCGAACTCCTCCTTGGCCCGCTGCCAGGACTCCTGGTCGCGCCAGGACGTCCCGGTGCCGGACGCCCCGGGCTCGGCCTGGTTCCAGAGCTCGGCGCGCAGGTCCTTGGCGTTGTCCCGGACGTCCTGCCGGATGGCCCCGGCGAGCTGACCGACCGAGTCGTGGATCTCGGCCTCCAGGTCGGTCAACTCGGCCGAACGGGAGGCGAGTTCGTCCCGCCCGAGGTCGGTGAGCCGGTAGACCTTGCGGCCGCCCTCGGTGGTGTGGCTGACCAGGCCCTCGGCCTCCAGCTTGGCGAGCCGGGGGTAGACGGTGCCCGCGGAGGGCGCGTACAGGCCGTGGAAGCGCTCCTCCAGCAGGCGGATCACCTCGTACCCGTGCCGGGGGCTCTCGTCGAGCAGCTTCAGCAGGTACAGGCGCAGCCGCCCGTGGCCGAACACCGGTGTCATCAGGACTCCTTGGTCAGGTCGAGCGGGGCCGTCGGCAGCTCCTTGGCCGGGCGGTCCTCCTCGGTCTCGGGGCGGCGCTGGACGGTGACCGCGCCGGTGACGGTGGTCACCGAGAGGCGGCCGCGGCCGGTGCCGAGCTGGCCGGAGAGCTTCTTGGAGCCCCAGCCGCCGCCGACGCTGAGCTCGGCGAAGGCGCTGGAGAGCGTACCGCTGGTGGTGCCGGCCTCGACCTTGGCGTCGGCCAGGGCGGGCAGCCGGACGCCGACCGCACCGGAGACGGTGTTGACGGCGATGTCGGTGGGGGTGGCGGCGTCCAGGTCCAGGGTGACGGCGCCGGAGACCGAGTGGGCGCGGATCCGCGTCGCGGAGCCGGCCACCAGGGTGACCGCGCCGGACACCGTGTTGACCTTCAGCTCGCCGGACAGGCCCTCGGCGTCCACGTCCCCCGAGACGGTGTTGGCGCTGACCTGGCCGGTCAGGCCGGCCAGCGTGGTGGCGCCGCTGGCGCCGTGCACCCCGACCTCGCCGGCGATGCCGGAGATCGTGGCGTCGGCGGAGACGGTGCCGACCCGGACCACGGCGGAGGCCGGGACCGCCACCGTGACGTCGGCGCTGCGCTTGCGGCGCAGGCCGGAGAAGAAGGACTTGGCGGTCGGCACGGACTTCACGGCCGCGCCGAGCTCGCTCCAGCTGAGGTCCTTGTAGGTCACGGTCAGCACGCCGTCCGCCAGCGAGACCTGGAGCGGCTCGCCCTCCAGCCGGGCCACCTCCAGCCGGGCGGGGCCCTCGGTGGGCACCACGTTCACCGTGCCGTCGACGACGCGCACGTGCAGGGTGTGCACCGCCTCGTCGAAGGCGATCTTCTCGGCGCTGTCTACCGTCCACTCGGTCATTTCCGGCTCCCCGTCCGTCCTGTCCTCCGATACGCGATGTATCGCGTCCTTCCTGCTGTTCACGATATATCGCGTAGCCGGGAAGTCAAGGAGCCCCGACCCCACCCCGACCCGGAGCGGACCCCGAGGCGCGGCTCGGGGAGGACCCCGGGAACGGCGACGGCCCGGAAGGCGGACTCGCCTTCCGGGCCGTGCGGTCGACCGCGCCTCAGCCGGTCACTCCTCGTCGTCCTCGTCGTCCAGCCGGGCCAGCCAGGTGGCCAGCCGCTCCACCGGCACCTCGAAGTCCGGGTTCAGGTCCACGAACTCCCGCAGGCGCTCGGCCAGCCACTCGAAGGTGACCTCCTCCTCGCCACGCCGGCTCTCCAACTCCTCGATGCCGCGGTCGGTGAAGTACACGGTGGTTCGCTCCGGGGGTGGGTGGTTCCAGGTCCGTCGGGACCCAGGATAGTGCGGCTCCGATCAGCCGTTGTACCGGTAGTAGCTGAGCGAGAGCGACACCGCGCCGTCGTTGGTGACGTTGCCGATCTTCATGATCGCCACGCTCCAGGTCTGCCGGTTGCGCACGCAGATCACCCGGCCCGGCGGGAGGTCGGAGTACGGGAAGTCGGCGCTCGGGTTCTTGTCGATGGCGTCCGAGCACTCCTGCGGGGTCATCGAGTCCGCCTTGCCGAGGTACCGGTCGTAGCCGTCCGTCACCCGCAGGTCGTCGTAGCCGGGCCGCAGGAAGACGTCGTTGTTGGAGGAGGCCGGCACCACCTTGCCGTTGAGCAGGTCGAAGCCGTAGTCGGTGCTGGGCACCGACAGCTCGCGGTCGGTGTAGACCGCGGTGAACCCGGCGGGCGCCCCGCTCTTGCGGGCGGAGGGCGAGGCGGACGCCGAGGGGGAGGCCTTCGTCGGGGTGTCCGACGGCGCCGCCGTCACCTGGTCCTGACTGCCGCCGCCGCCGCTGCCGCCGCTGCCGCCCGCCGGGTCCGGGCTCGTCGGGGCGCTCTGCGTCGGGGTCGTCGTCTTGTCCTTGTCCTTGTCGTTGAGCGTCTTCATCAGCACCAGGCCGCCGGCGGTGCCCGCCAGCAGCGTCACCAGCGCGACCACCAGCAGGGTCTTCCAGGACACCCCGCCCCGGCGCTCCGGCTTCGCGGCCCGCGCGGCGGCGGCCGGGGCCGGCCCGGGCTCGGCGGCCAGCGGGACGGCGGGCGCCGGCGGCGGGGTGTGCTGCTCGGTCAGCCGCAGCGTCGGATCGGCCGGGGCGACCGGGCCGGTGACCGCCTCCGAGGTCGGGGCGAGCGGCCCGAACGCGCCGGACGGCGGCACCACGGGGGCGGAGTGTTGCACGGGGGGCGCGGCCGGGGGCGCGAACGGGGCGGCGACCGGCGGCGGGGGAGCGGCGGGCAGCGCCGGCGCCGCCGCGGGCAGCGGGGTCGGCGGGGTCCGCGGCAGGTCGGAGCGCCGGGTGATCTCGGTGTTCACCTGCCCGGGCAGCCAGTCCTCGCCGAACCGCAGCTGCCCGCCGACCACCGGGTGCTCCCGGGCCGCCTGGATGATCTCCGCGGGCGTCGGCCGGTCCTCCGGGTCCTTCGCCAGGCAGCGCCCGATCAGCTCGCGCAGCGGCGCCGGGACGGTGCCCAGCTCCGGCTCCTCGTGCACCACCCGGTACAGCACCGCGGTGTCCGGCCCGTCGCCGAACGGCGGCGCGCCGCCCGCCACGTACGCGGCCAGCGCGCCCAGCGCGAACACGTCGGTGGCCGGGGTGATCGTCCGGCCCTGGGCCTGCTCCGGCGACATGAACGCGGGCGAGCCGATCCGGTAGCCGGTGCCGGTCAGCGCCGTCGCGTCGGCGGCCCGGGCGATGCCGAAGTCGATCACCCGCGGCCCGTCCGAGGCCACCAGCACGTTGGCCGGCTTGAGGTCCCGGTGCACCACCTGGACGCTGTGGATCGCCTGCAGCGCCTCCGCGATGCCGCCCACCAGCAGCAGCACCGTGCGCACCGGCAGCGCGCCGTGCTCGCGCACCACCTGCTGCAGCGACGGGCCCGGCACGTACGAGGTGACGAGCCACGGCGCGCCCGACTCCAGACCGCCGGAGTCGATCACCTGCGCGGTGTACAGCCCGTGGATCCGCTGGGCGCTGCTCACCTCCTGGGCGAAGCGGCGGCGGAACTCGCCGTCCTCGGCGAACTCGGGGCGCACCACCTTGAGCGCCACCGGACGCCCGCCCGGCGTGTACGACAGGTAGACCCGGCCCATGCCGCCGGCGCCGAGGCGGGCGAACAGCCGGTAGCCGCCGACCTCGCGGGGGTCGTCCGCCAGCAGGGGTTGGAAGACCGGCGGGAGCGGGACGGCGTTCTGCGGAGTGTCGGCTGCCATGCGGCGGGTCCCCCTTGGATGAGCGTGTCGAAAGACGGCCGTCCGCGCGCGGGCGTCGGAAACGGCGAACCACAACCTACCGATCCGTCAGATCCCTTGCAGCCCGCGGTGCCCGACGGAGCGTCACGGTCCGGAAACGGAACCGCCCCGCCCCCGGAGAACCGGGGACGGGGCGGTCGGTGCCGTGCCGCGCTCAGCGCGTCAGAGCGAGAACACCTCTTCGACCAGCGCCTGCTGCTCGGCGATGTGCCGCTTGGCGGAACCCACGGCCGGGGCCGAGGACGCGGTGCGGGCCACCCGGCGCAGTCGGGCGTTGCCGCCCGAGCGGCCGATCACGACCTGCAGGTGGTCGACCAGGTTCATCGCGATGAACGGCCAGGCACCCTGGTTCGCCGGCTCCTCCTGCGCCCAGACGAACTGGACGTTCTCGCCGTAGCGGCCCAGCTCCTCCTGCAGCTCGGCCACCGGCAGCGGGTACAGGCGCTCGACGCGGACGATCGCGGTGTCGGTGACGCCGCGCTCGGTCCGGGCCGCCTCCAGGTCGTAGTAGAACTTGCCGGAGGTGATGACCACCTTGCGGACCTGCGCCGGGTCGACCGTGCTGTCCCCGATCACCGGGCGGAAGCCGCCGCTGAGGAACTCGGAGGCGGCGGACGCCGCGGCCTTCAGGCGCAGCATCGACTTCGGGGTGAAGACGATGAGCGGCTTGTGGTGCGGGTTGTGCGCCTGCCAGCGCAGCAGGTGGAAGTAGTTCGACGGCAGGGTCGGCATGGCGACCGTCATGTTGTCCTGCGCGCACAGCGCCAGGAAGCGCTCCGGGCGGGCGGACGAGTGGTCCGGGCCCTGGCCCTCCATGCCGTGCGGCAGCAGCAGGGTGACGCCGGAGTGCTGGCCCCACTTCTGCTCGGCGGACGCGATGTACTCGTCGACCATGGTCTGCGCGCCGTTGACGAAGTCGCCGAACTGCGCCTCCCACATGACCAGCGCGTTCGGGCGGGTCAGCGAGTAGCCGTACTCGAAGCCCATCGCCGCGTACTCGCTGAGCAGCGAGTCGTAGACGGTGAACCGGGCCTGGTCCTCGGTCAGGTACATCAGCGGGGTGTAGTCCTCGCCGGTGTTCCGGTCGATCAGCACCGCGTGGCGCTGGCCGAAGGTGCCGCGGCGCGAGTCCTGGCCGGCCAGTCGGACGGGGTGGCCCTCCATCAGCAGCGAGCCGATGGCGAGCGCCTCGCCGGTGGCCCAGTCGATGGTGTTGTCCTCGACCGAGGCGGCGCGGCGCTGCAGCTGCGGCAGCAGGCGCGGGTGCACGGTCAGCCAGTCCGGCAGGTTGACCTGCGAGGCGGCGATCCGCTTGACCATCTCGGCGGAGATGCCGGTCTGGATGGACACCGGGAAGTCGGCGACCGGGCGGCCGGTCTCGGCCGGGGCCGGGGCGGCGGTGGCCTCGCGGACCTCGGCGAACACCTTCTCCAGCTGGCCCTGGAAGTCCTGGAGCGCCTGCTCCGCCTCTTCCATGGTGATGTCGCCGCGACCGATCAGCGCCTCGGTGTAGAGCTTGCGCACCGAGCGCTTCTTGTCGATCAGGTCGTACATCAGCGGCTGGGTGAACGACGGGTTGTCGGCCTCGTTGTGACCGCGGCGGCGGTAGCAGATGAGGTCGATCACGACGTCCTTGTGGAACTGCTGGCGGAACTCGAAGGCCAGCCGCGCGACGCGGACCACGGCCTCCGGGTCGTCGCCGTTCACGTGGAAGATCGGCGCCTCGATCATCCGGGCCACGTCGGTGCAGTACATCGACGAGCGCGAGGACGCCGGGGCGGCGGTGAAGCCGACCTGGTTGTTGACCACGATGTGCACGGTGCCGCCGGTGCGGTAGCCGCGCAGCTGCGACATGTTCAGGGTCTCCGCGACCACGCCCTGGCCGGCGAAGGCCGCGTCGCCGTGGATCTGGATCGGGAGCACCGGGAAGGTGGTGCCGCCGAAGTCCAGGATGTCCTGCTTGGCGCGGGCGATGCCCTCGACCACCGGGTCGACGGTCTCCAGGTGCGAGGGGTTGGCGGCCAGCGACACCTTGATGGTCTCGCCGTCCAGGCCGGTGAAGGTGCCCTCGGAGCCCAGGTGGTACTTGACGTCGCCGGAGCCGTGCATCGACTTCGGGTCGAGGTTGCCCTCGAACTCGCCGAAGATCTTGCCGAACGGCTTGCCGACGATGTTCGCCAGCACGTTCAGCCGGCCGCGGTGGGCCATGCCGATGACGGCCTCGTCGAGGCGGTGCTCGGCGGCGGCGTCGATGGTGGCGTCCAGCAGCGGGATGAGCGACTCGCCGCCCTCCAGCGAGAACCGCTTCTGCCCGACGTACTTGGTCTGCAGGAAGGTCTCGAACGCCTCGGCCGAGTTCAGCCGGCGCAGGATGCGCAGCTGCTCCTCGCGCTCGGGCTTGGTGTACGGCTTCTCCAGGCGCTCCTGCAGCCACTTGCGCTGCGCCGGGTCCTGGATGTGCATGTACTCGATGCCGACGGTGCGGCAGTAGGTGTTGCGCAGCAGGCCGAGGATGTCGCGGAGCTTCATCATCTTCTGGCCGCCGAAGCCGCCGACCGCGAACTCGCGCTCCAGGTCCCACAGGGTGAGGCCGTGCGAGACGACGTCCAGGTCGGGGTGCTTGCGCTGCATGTACTCCAGCGGGTCGGTGTCGGCCATCAGGTGGCCGCGGACCCGGTAGGAGTGGATCAGCTCGATGACCCGGGCGGTCTTGTTGACCTCGTCGTCGTGGGTGGTCGCCACGTCGGTGGCCCAGCGCACCGGCTCGTACGGGATCCGCAGGGACTCGAAGACCTCGTCGTAGAAGTCGTTCGCGCCCAGCAGCAGCTGGTGGATCGAGCGGAGGAACTCGCCCGAGGCCGCGCCCTGGATGACCCGGTGGTCGTAGGTCGAGGTCAGGGTCATGATCTTGGAGATGCCCAGGCGGGCCAGCGTCTCCGGGGAGGAGCCCTGGAACTCGGCCGGGTACTCCATGGCGCCGACGCCGACGATGGTGCCCTGGTTCTGCATCAGGCGCGGCACGGAGTGCACGGTGCCGATGCCGCCGGGGTTGGT
Source organism: Kitasatospora saccharophila (assembly GCF_039529925.1). Lineage (NCBI taxonomy): Bacteria > Bacillati > Actinomycetota > Actinomycetes > Kitasatosporales > Streptomycetaceae > Kitasatospora > Kitasatospora saccharophila. The sequence goes on from NZ_BAAANS010000104.1 coordinate 16,262, forward strand.
CAGCGAGACCGTGACGCCGGTGAAGTCGTCCATGGTCAGCTTGTTGGCGCGGGCCCGGCGGACGATGTCCTCGTAGGCCTGCCAGAAGCCGAAGAAGTCGAGCGTCTCGGCCTTCTTGATGGCCGCGACGACCAGCTGGCGGTCGCCGTTCGGCTTGACCAGGTCGATGGCGAGGCCCAGGTTCACGTGCTCGGGCTTCACCAGGTAGGACTTGCCGTCCTCCACCTTGTAGCTGTAGTTCATCGCGGGGTTGGCCTTCACGGCCTGGACCAGCGCGTAGCCGATCAGGTGGGTGAAGGACACCTTGCCGCCGCGGGCGCGCTGCAGGTGGTTGTTGATGACGATGCGGTTGTCGATCAGCAGCTTCGCCGGGACGGCGCGCACCGAGGTGGCGGTCGGAACCTCCAGCGAGGCGTCCATGTTGGACGCCACGGCCTTGGCCGGGCCGCGCAGCGGGACCAGCTCCGGACCCTCGGCGGCGGCCTTCGCGGGCGCGGCGGCGGCCGGGGCCGCGGCCCTCGGCGCGGGCGGCGCGGCGGGTCGGCCGGGGGCGGGTCGGCGGCCAGCCGGTCCAGCGCGGAGAG
>NZ_BAAANS010000105.1:0-15602 GCF_039529925.1 Kitasatospora saccharophila
CGGTGGTCGGGATGACCGGTCACCCGGAGGCCGTCCTGGCCCGCGAACTCGGGCTCTGCTACACCTCGTTGGCCCTGGTGACGGACCTGGACGCGGGCGTGGAGAGCGGTGAGGGCGTCACCCACGCCGAGGTGCTGGAGGTCTTCGCCCGCAACGTCGACCGTCTGCGCACCGTCCTGTTCAAGGCGCTGGAGTCGCTGCCCGCCGCCCGCGACTGCACCTGCTCCCACGCCCTGGACGACCTGGAGACCGGCCTGCCCGGCGTCTGACCCCGACTCCGTTCCCGCGTCCGCCCGTCCGACGCTGGGCGCTTCGCGGCCCGCCGGTTCCGGACCGGCGGTCGGAGCGCCGGGCCTCCCCGCCGGGGCCGCCCTGCCGGGGCCCTCGCCGGACCCCGGTGCGGGGGCGCGGGCCGCCCGCCGACGGCGGCCCGCCGACCGGACGGCTACCTGATCCGCCCGCGTCGGTGCAGGTGCGCCGCGACCACCACCAGCACCACCAGTAGGGCGGCCCAACCGATCACCACGCCCAGCAGCAGGGCCGGTTCGTCCAGTGCCACCGCCGTCGCCAACAGTCCGAACGAGACGGCCAGGCAACAGGAGATCACGGCGACCACGATCCACGGCCGGGCCGCCAGCGTCCGTCGTAGCCGTGCGATCCTCGCTGTCCGCATCGTGCGCAGCTCGCGCTCCAGCTCCTGATCGCTCCCCAGCTCCGCCTCGATCTGCTGGAGGATCAGTAGCTCACGCGGGGAGAGTGCGGGTCCGTCCATCAACCACCTCCGCGCCGCAGGCAGGTACGCCCCGGCCTTCCCCGCCGACGCGACCCTGCTCCCAGGTAGCAACACATGTGCCCGCTGGACGCCGGTTCTAACACCCGAACGCGCGCTCGACCTCCCCCGTGTCCATTGGCGTTCCTCCCGATTGACGTCTCATCACTCCGTGCGCGTCACCGAACAGGGCGGAGCCGGACTCCGGGCCGGACTCTGGGCCGGTGCTGGGGCGGGACGACACGCGAGGTGCACGGGCAGAACCGTTTTGCCGCTCGGCCCCGCTCCTAGCGTGGTGCGTGCCGGGCCGGGCACCCCGCCCCGCCCACATCCCGACCGGAAGGCCGTTCCACCTCATGCACCTGCGTCAGACGGTTGCCGCCGCCGCTGCCTCGTTCGCCCTGCTGCTCGCCGTGCCCAGCCCGGCCGGTGCGGCCGTCGGCGAGTTCCGCTACACCTACTACGACGACTTCGGGAACCGCGCGGCCGGCGTCCTGGTCGAGCCGGACAGCCGGGTCTGCGTGACCCTCCCCGAGGTCGCCGACCCCGACACCACCGAACCCGCCTTCGCCCCGCAGAACTTCACCGGGTCGACCGTCACCGTGTTCACCGGCCCGGACTGCGACGCCGACTACTACAGCCTCCGCCCGGGCGGCCGTGCCTCCGACCGGCTCAAGCTCCGCTCCGCCCTCTTCTCCTGATCCCGGGCCGGTTCTGCGGCCGTCGCAGCCGCCCAGCCGCCCAGCCGCCCAGCCGCCGTGGTCACCGCAGTCACCGCAGCCACCGCGGTGACCACGGCGCCCGCAACGGTCAGTCCGCGGTGGGTGGTTCGGCGATCAGGGCGGTGGCTATCCGCCGGAAGCCGACGCTCTCGTAGATCCGCGCCACGGCGGCGTCACTGGCGGAGAGGAACAGCGTCCGCACCCCGGAGGAGCGGGCGTGCTCGACCAGCCGCGAGGTGACCAGGCGGGCCAGGCCCTGTCGGCGCAGGGCCGGGAGGGTGGCCACCGCGACGACCTCGCTGACCTCGCCGACCGGCTGGTGGCAACCGGAGGCGACGGGCTCCCCGTCCGGACCGACGGCCGCGACCAGGACCGTGCGCCCGGCGGCTATTCGGTCGGCCATCCGGGTCACCGCCGCCTCCGTGTCGGGGTTCTTCACCGCCTCGACGAGCTGCTCGGGCCCGGCCGCGCCGACCGACGTCCCGGCCTCGGCGAAGGCCAGGTGCGGCAGCGTGATCGCGGCCGCCAGCAGCGGGTCGGCGGGGTCGAGCACCCGCACCTCGGCGGCGCCGGCCAGCGGGGCGTCGGTCGGCGGGGCGTCGAGGTCGAGCACCAGCAGCGGGTGCTCGTGCACCTCCAGCCCGGCGGCCTCGACCGCGGCGCGCAGGCCCGGCGTGACCTCGTGCACCCACTCGAAGCTCTCGGGCGCGCCCAGTTCGCGCTGCCGGGCCCGGACCCGTTCGACGTCCTCGGCGGTGAAGGCGCCCGGGCCGTCGAGCGCGGGCCGACCGTAGTAGTGCCAGCCCTGCCCGGTGCGGACGAACAGGGTGAAGGGACCGTGCTCCTCGGCCCTCGCGGAGAACCGGGGGACCGCGTCGTAATAGGTTTCGAGCCGGGCCAGGACCGCCTCCGGGCCGGAGGCGGGGGAGCCGTTCGTTTCGCGCATCGTGCCGTCCAAAGGGTGCGGTGCTTCCTCTTCCGTTTCCGTCGAGGTCGATCAGGCGGCATCCCATCAGAGCGGTCGATCGTGTGCACGGGGTTTTTCGAACCGCGCACGGCTTCCGTTCGAAGCGGGATGCCTGAGGGGGCGTCAGTGCAGAACCGTTCCGCCCGGCCGCGGAAAGCCCCGTAGCGGCAGGAAGAACGCCCGATCGACCGGGCGCCCGGTGCGTGCGGCGTCCCGGCCGATCGAGGGGATTCACCCCGGAGGGTGAACTCCGGTGGGTCGAGGGGAAGTCGAGCGGGATTCGAGCCGAGGCCGGGGGGCCGGGGGCGGTCGGGCCCGGGGCAGGCCGGCACCGGCCCCGACCGCCCCCGGCGGGTTCAGCGCCGGCCGACCTCGGCGAGCCGGGCGAGCAGCAGTTCGGCGGTCTCCGCGGGGCGTTCCAGGGCGGGCAGGTGCCCGGCCCAGGGGAGTTCGCGGTGCTCGGCGTCCGGCAGCAGGTCCGCGAGGTCGGCGGCGATCCGCCGGAAGTCGTCCAGGTCGTGCGCGCCGGAGTACACCAGGGTGGGGGCGACGGCCGCCCGCAGGTCGACCTCGACCGGGGTCGGGGAGACCTCCTCCTCGGGCGCCAACTGCACCTCGTACGCGTTGCGCTGCATCGTCCGGACCTTCGCCCGGGCCGCCTCGTCCGCGTCCGGTCCGAGCCAGGTGTCCACCATCAGCTCGACCGCCTCGTCCAGCCGCCCGGACTCGACCAGGCCCGCCTCCAGTTCGTCCAGCGCGAGCAGTTCGGCGCTGGGCTCGTGGTCGGGGCTGCCGGGGCAGAGCAGGGTGAGCGAGCCGACCCGTTCGGGGTGCCGGGCCGCGAACTGCAGGGCGATCCGGCCGCCGAAGGAGGAGCCCACCAGGGCCGCCCGTTCGATGCCGAGCCCGTCCAGCAGGTCGGCCAGGTCGGTCAGGTTGTCGTAAGGGCGGTCCGCGCAGGGGGTCTCCCCGAAACCGCGGAAGTCGCACCGCAGCACGCGGTACCCGGCCCCGCGCAGCGCGTCCCACTGCCCGTCCCACATCCGCCGGTCGCAGACGGAGGAGTGCAGCAGCACCACCGCGGGGCCGCTTCCAGCCACCTCGTGAGTGATCGTCATTCCGCCGACCGTAGGGCACTCCCGGCCCGTTGACCAGGGATTTCCGCTGCGGGCAGAGCGGGACGGCGGGAGGGGCGGCCGATGGCGCCGTCGGTGGCGGGCGGCATGATGGAGGGCGTGCCCGAAGGAGACAGCATCTACCTCGTCGCCACCCAGCTGAACCAGGCGCTCGCCGGTCACCCGCTGACGGTGTCGGACTTCCGCGTGCCCGCCCACGCCACCGCGGACCTGCGGGGGCGCCGGGTGCTGGAGACGGCGCCGCGCGGCAAGCACCTGCTGACCAGGTTCGAGGGCGGCGTGACGCTCCACACCCACCTGCGGATGGACGGCCGCTGGCGGACGTTCCGGCCCGGCGAGCGCTGGCACGGCGGGCCCGCGTTCCAGGTCCGGGCGGTCCTCGGCACCGAGCACGGCACCGCCGTCGGGTACCGGCTGCCGGTGGTCCAACTGCTGCGCACCGCCGAGGAGGGCCGGGTGGTCGGCCACCTCGGGCCCGACCTGCTCGGCCCGGACTGGGACGAGGCCGAGGCCCGCCGGCGCCTGCTCGCCGACCCGCGGCGCCCGGTCAGCGAAGCCCTGCTCGACCAGCGCACCCTGGCCGGCATCGGCAACGTGTACGCCAACGAGCTGCCGTTCCTGGCCGGCGTCACCCCCTGGCTGCCGGTCGGCGAACTGCCCGACCCGGACGGACTGCTGCACGGCGCCCGGCAACTGCTGGACGCCAACAAGCTGCGGCCCGGCCACGTCACCACCGGTGACCCCCGGCCCGGCCACCAGCACTGGGTGTACGGCCGGGGCCGGCGCTCCTGCCTGCGCTGCGGCACGCCGATCCGCTCCGCCCGGCACGACCGGGACCGCGTCGCCTACTGGTGCCCGCGCTGCCAGCGCGGCCCCGCGCCGGGCGCCTGACCGCCCGGCGCGCCCGGGTCAGTCCCGCTCCACCAGCGCCGGGTGCCGGGGGTCCTCGACCCGCACCGTCAGGTCGGCCAGCGCGCCCGGGTCGGTCTCGGTGCGGTAGCGCTCGTGCGCGGGCAGCGTCCAGTGCTCGGCCGCCGGGGTGCGGCGGGCCAGCGCGGCGGCGGACTGGGTGAGGTGCACGGTCAGTTCGAACGGCAGCCAGCGGCCGAGCAGGAACGGCCCGTCCAGCAGCAGCACCCCGCGCGGCGGGAGTTCGACGTACCGGGCCCGGGTGGCGCGGTCGCTCTCCCGGTCCCAGTAGGTGGGCAGGACGCGGCCGTCGCCGTCCGGTTCCAGCGGGTCGAGCACCTCGCGCAGCAGCGCGCCCTGGTCCAGCCAGAGGTCGTGGAGGGCGTCCGGGTCCTGCTTGCCGTACTCGAAGCGGACCGACGCGGGGCGCAGGAAGTCGTCCGCCGAGACCCGCTGCACCGGCCGGCCGAGCAGGCGCAGCGGCTCCACCAGGGCGTCCGCCAGTTCACCGGGCCGGGTGGCGTCCGCGCCGTCGACCGCGACCCGCAACCGCCGCTCGTCGTGGGCCAGTCCGTGGATCCGCCCCGCCAGCAGCCCGACCAGCCGCTCCGGGGAGATCGGTGTCACCCGCACCTGACGATCACTCCCTCCGGTCATCCGGACTATACGTCGCGGCGGTCGGAGCCCGGCCACCGCTCCGCGCCGGGGCCGGGGGTGCGGCCCCCCGGACGGAGCGGTACCCCGGAGGGTGCGACACTCCGGACGGAGCCGAGCAGGAGACCAGGGGAGACCGCAGATGACCACCGCGCCGTTCCTGACCCCGGAGGGGGTCGACGCCCTCGCCGCCCGCGCGCACGCCGGCCAGTACGACCGGACCGGGGTGCCGTACGTCGAGCACGTGCGCGCCGTGGCCGCGGGCGTCGCCCCGTTCGGCGCGGGCCTGCGGATGGCGGCGCTGCTGCACGACGTGCTGGAGGACACCCCGCTCACCGCGGCGGACCTGCTCGCCGCGGGCGTCCCCGCCGCCGTGGTGGCGACCGTCCGGCGGCTGACCCGGACGCCCGGGACGGACTACCGGACGATGCTGCTGGACGTCACCACCGACCACGCCGCCACCCTGGTCAAGATCGCCGACAACGCGCACAACTCCCGCGCCGACCGGGCCGCGCTGCTCCCGGCCGCGGACCGGGAACGGCTGGCCGAGCGCTACCGGGCCGCCCGCGCCGTGCTGTGGCCCGCCGTCGCGGCGGCGGACGTCCGGACGGTCCTGGCCCTGGTCAACCCCGCCCTCCTGGCCGAACTCGACTGAGACCGCCCGCGGGGGCACGCTGGAAGGAGAAGCGGGGGCGCTAGAGCGAGGAGCCCGGGATGTCCGAGATGAACGGCAGGCTCGACGAGAAGGCCCGGCGGGACGAGGACGACGTCCGGTCGGCCGACCCCGAGGAAGGCATCACCTCCTACCAGACCATGCACGCGTGGGAGGAGTCCCAGGCGGAGGGCGACCGGCCCACCGAACCGCCGCAGCAGGAGGAGCCGCGGTGAGCGGCCACGCCGCGGCGCCCGAACCGCACAGCAGCGAATGGTCGGTCCGGCTGCGGGTGGTCGAGGTCGGCGACCTCACCCAGGCGCACGCGGTCCTCGACACCGGCGTCAACCTGATCGAGGTCGAGGCGGAGGCCCACCGCAGCCCCAGCGACCCCGCGGACCCCGGCATCGGCGACGAACTCGCCGTCGGCCGGGCCCTCAGCGCGCTCGGCCGGCAGCTGGTCCACCGGGGTTCGACCGCCGCCGAGGCCGCCGAATCCGCCCGCCGCCGCGACGCACCGTCCTCGGAGGGCGCCTGGTGACCGACCCGCCCCCGACCCGCCGACGATCGGTGCACGAAACACCCGAATCGTGACCTCTCCCCGCCCCCGCACCGGAACCCGTCCGGCCGGGGGCGCGTCACTCCCGGTGGCCGGGCACCCGCACCGGCCCGCAGGCGACGGACGGGACGCCCCCGCGCAGCACGGGGACGCCGGGGGTGGACAAGGTGACGAACGAGCAGCGCCCGGACGGCGGCGGACCGGCGGACCCGCCCCCGCACGACCCCGGCAGCGGACCGGCGACCCCGCCCCCGCCCCCGCGCCGCCCCGGGGAGAAGCCGCCGGTCCGCTGGGAACTCCCCGACTACGCGCACGGGCGCGAACTCGGCGCCGGCGCGTCCGGCCGGGTCGTCCTCGCCCGGCACCGGGCCACCGGCACCCCGGTCGCGGTCAAGTACCTGCTCGGCGACCACCCCGACCGGGCCGCCTTCCGGGTCGAGGCCGAACTGCTCGCCGCCCTCGACAGCCCGCACGTCACCCGCCTCCACGAGTACGTCGAGGGCCCGCACGGCGCGGCCATCGTGATGGAGCTCGTCGAGGGGATCTCGCTGCGCGACCTGCTGCGCGCCGAGGGCGGCACCGGGCCGGAAGCCGCCCTGGTGGTCCTCAAGGGCTCGCTGCTCGGCCTGGCCGCCGCGCACCGGGCCGGCGTCGTGCACCGGGACTACAAACCCGGGAACGTGCTGGTCACCGTGGACGGCGAGTCGAAGCTCGTCGACTTCGGCATCGCCGTCCGCGACGGCACCGGCGGCACCGTCGCCGGCACGCCCGCCTACATGGCCCCCGAGCAGTGGGCCGGAGGCCCCGCCTCCCCGGCCACCGACGTGTACGCCGCCACCGCCACCTTCTTCGAGTGCCTCACCGGCGCCAAGCCGTACGCCGGCACCACGCTGATGGAACTCGCGGTCCAGCACGCCGAGGCCGAGATCCCCGACACCCTGGCCCCCGAAGCCCTCCGGCCGCTGATCCGGTCCGGACTCGCCAAGACCCCCGAGCAGCGGCCCCCGGGCGCCGAAGCCCTGGTCGAGGAGCTGGAAGCCGCCGCCGGCGCCGCCTACGGCGCCGACTGGGAGGAGCGCGGACGCAAGCGGCTGGCCGCGCTCGTCGCCCTGCTGCCGCTGCTGCTGCCCACCCCGACCGCGGAGGGCGCGCTGCCCGGCGCCACCTCGTACGCGACGACGGTGCTGGCACCCCCGCGACGCCCGTTCCGGGGACGGCTGGTCGCCACCGTCGGCGCGATCGTCCTGGTCGCGGGCGCGCTCGCGGCGGTCGCCTCGGCCGGCGAGGAAGCCGCCGTCGCCGACCCGCGACCGGCCGCCGCCCCGCCCGCCACCACCAGCGTCGGACCCACCGCGAGCCCGACGGCGGTGACGGCGACGGCCGAGGCTCCGCCGAGCCCGAGCCCGAGCCCCACGGCCTCCCCCTCGCCCCCGCCCACCGAGGAGGGCAGCCCGAGCGCCCCGCCCAGCCCGACGACGAAGCCCAGCACCACCCCGAAGCCGAGCACGGCGCCCACGCCCACCCCCACCCAGACCCCGACCCCCACCCCTACGCTGAGCACCGCGCCGCCCGTCCTGGTGGTGCTGGGCACACCGTCCCTGAAGGGCGCCGGCCGGACGGTGACGGCCACCGTCCCGGTCACCGTCCGGGGGCAGGGCACGGCGACGCTGACCTTCTCCTGGTACGACGACGCGTCCGGCGCGCTGGTCGGCACGACCGGCTACGGCCCGGTCACCGAGGGGCGGACCACCGCGTCGAGCACGCTCACCTCGGCCTGTCGCACCTGGACCGCGCGAGTCGTGGTGACCAGCGACCCCGCCGCCCCGACCGCCGTCCCCGGCGGCCCCTTCACCGTGTTCTGCCTCAGATGAGCGGGGAGCGACGATGACCGACGACACGCCCGTCCTCGACCCCGGCCTCCGGCTCGGACCGGTCCGCAGGCCGGCCCCGCCCGACCCGACCGTCGAACTGCGGCCCGCCGTGCCGCGCGACGACCGGCTGACCGTCCGGCTCCGCCCGGCCGCCCCACCGCCGTCCGATGCCGAGCAGACCGTCCGGCTCGATCCGGCACGGACGCCGCCCGCCGACCTCGCCGCCACGGTGCTCCAACCCGCGCTGCCCGGGCCCGTGGCGGACGGCGGGTTGCGGCGGTTCGGCCCCGGGGTGCCGCCCCGGGCCGCCGCGGTGTGGCACGGGGCGGCCGCCGTCGGGGCGCCGGCCCGGCGGCGGTGGGACAGGTGGCTGCTGGTGCCGCTGGTCCTGCTGCTCGCCCTGCTCGGGTACCTGCTGTGGGACGGGTACGGCCGCCCCGTCGAGGTGGCGGGCGTGACGGCGGGCACCGCGGCCGCCGGGCCCGGGTGCGACGGCACCGCCGTGGTCACGGGGACGCTGGAGACCGACGGCGGCGGGGGCGACGTCCGCTACCGGTGGGTGCGCAGCGACGGCACCGACTCCGGGCCGCTCGTCCAGCACGTGGCGGCCGGGCACCGGAGCACCGCGCTCACCCTGGAGTGGACCTTCCGGGGCCGGGGCGAGTACGCCGCCACCGCGCGGCTGGAGGTGCTGGAACCCGCGGGCGTCCGCCCGGCCGAGGCGGCGTTCGGCTACTCCTGTCCGTGAGCCGGGCCGGGGCGGGACGCACGAAACCCGGGTCGCGGCCGACCACGCGTCGGCGGCGGCCCGGGCGGGCTGCTCCGGTCAGGCCTGTGGCGCGGTCGCACCCCCGCCCGTCTTCACGGCCTCCACCATGTGCTGGTGCACCTCGCGCGCCGCCGCCTCGTCCGCGGCCGCCACGGGGCTGCCCTCCACGGTGAACCAGTCGAGCGCGCCGCTGTACTGCACGGTCAGTCGCGCCTCGCCCTCGATCCACATGGTGTGCACCGTCAGGTCCCCGGTGATGACGCCGATCTCCACGGTCTTCACACCGCCGTGGCCGGACAGAATGCCCTGAGTGGTCCAGGTTGCCCAGGTGTTCACAAGCCCGCTCCCATCCGCCGCCCAACGGGCCGCTCGGTCCCGACCCCACAGGTACCCGATCCGCGGCGACCGCTTCCCACTGTCACCCGAAGGGCCGAAAACCGCCCCCCGGGCGGGTGCTCGGCGTGCGGTCTAGCATCGACGTATGGGAGAGCGAGAGGGTGCGCTCACCGCGCCGAAACTGATCCTGGAAACCGGTGGCGACTCGACGGTCATCACCCCGAGCCGCAGGTACGCACTCGGACGCGACCCCACCGGCGACATCGTGCTGACCGACCCGCGGGTCTCCTGGCACCACGCGGAACTGCACGTCGGCGGCGGCCACTGGATCGTCGACGACACCGGCTCCACCAACGGCACCTACGCCGCCGACGGCCACCGGGTGGTCCACCTGGAGATCGAGCCCGGCACCGTGCTCTGCCTGGGGAGCCCCGGCGACGGGGCGCGCTGCACGTTCAGCGCGCTGCCCGAGCCGACCGCCGTGCACCAGCTGCCCGGCCACCGCCCGTCCGGGCTGACCGCGATCACCGGCTCGTACCGGCCGCCGTCCAGCGTGATGCCGCTGCCGACCAAGGTGGTGCGGATCGGCCGCGCCCCCGACAACGACCTGGTGATCGGCGACCTGTCGGTCTCCCGGCAGCACGCCGAGCTGCGGGCTGCGCCCGACGGCCGCTACGAGATCACCGACCTGGGCAGCCACAACGGCACCTACCTGAACGGCCAACCCGTCCGGCAGGCCCCCGTCGGGCCCGGCGACCTGGTCGGAATCGGCCACTCGGTGTTCTGCCTGGTCGGCGACGAACTGCAGGAGTTCGTCGACACCGGCGACATCGACCTCGACGTGGAGGACCTCACCGTCCAGGTCGACGGCGGCCGCACCCTGCTCGACCGGGTCACCTTCCCGGTCGGCCAGAAGTGCCTGCTCGCCGTCGCCGGACCGAGCGGCGCCGGGAAGTCCACCCTGCTCAACGCGCTCACCGGGCTGCGCCCCGCCGACCACGGCACCGTCCGCTACGACGGCCGCGACCTCTACCGCGACTACGCCGAACTGCGCCGCCGGATCGGCCTCGTCCCGCAGGACGACATCCTGCACACCCAGCTGCCCGTCCGGAAGGCCCTCTCGTACGCCGCCGAACTGCGCTTCCCCGACGACACCGCGCCCGCCGAACGGGCCGCCCGGGTCGAGGAGGTGATCGACGAACTCGGCCTCGGCAAGCGCGCCGACCAGGTCATCTCCAGCCTCTCCGGCGGCCAGCGCAAGCGGGTCAGCGTCGCCCTCGAACTGCTCACCAAGCCGTCCCTGCTGTTCCTCGACGAACCCACCAGCGGACTCGACCCCGGCATGGACCGCTCCGTGATGCAGATGCTGCGCGGCCTCGCCGACGACGGCCGGACCGTCATCGTGGTCACCCACAGCGTGCTCAGCCTCGACCTGTGCGACCGGCTGCTGCTGCTCGCCCCCGGCGGGCGGATCGCCTGGTACGGGCCGCCCGGCGAGACGCTGGAGCACTTCGGGTTCGCGCACTGGCCGGACGCCTTCGAGGCGTTCGAGAACCAGACCGACCGCGACTGGGCCGGCCAGTTCCGCTCCTCCGCCCCCTACCGCAAGTACGTCAGCGGCCCGGCCGGCGGCCCCGGCGACTGGCCCGGCGCGCTCGCCCCCGCCGAGCACGCCCTGCCAGCGGAGGCGACCCCCGCCCCGCCGCCCCGGCCGCGGAGCTGGCTCGGCCAGGTCGGCACGCTGTGCCGCCGGTACGCCAGCGCGCTCGCCGCCGACCGGACCTTCCTCGCCGTGATGATCGCGCTGCCGTTCGTCATGGGCGCGATGGCGCACGCCCTGGCCGGCAGCCGGCTGAACCAGGACACCGCGCTGAACGCGCTGCTGATCCTGTGCGTCGGCGGAGTGCTCACCGGCGCCGCCAACGCGGTGCGCGAACTCGTCAAGGAACGCACCATCTACCAGCGCGAACGCGCCGTCGGCCTGTCCAGATCCGCGTACCTGTGCTCGAAGGTCGTCGTGCTGGGCACCGTCACCGTCGTCCAGTCGGTGGTGCTGACCATGGTCGCGCTGATCGGCGTGCAGCTCAGACCGCAGGGCGGCAGCGGGGTGTTCCTGCCACCCCTGCTGGAGATCACCCTCGCCGTGGCGCTGCTCTCGCTCAGCGCGATGATGCTCGGCCTGCTGATCTCCGCGCTGGTCAAGAAGGAAGAGGTGACCATGCCGCTGCTGGTGCTGGTCGCCATCGTCCAGGTGGTGTTCTGCGGGGCGCTGCTGCAACTCGACCACATCCCGGTGCTCAACCAGCTGTCCTGGCTGGTCCCCTCGCGCTGGGCGCTCGGCGCCATGGCCGCCACCATCGACCTGCACACCACCGTGCCCGGCGCGCTCACCGACGACCCGCTGTTCGCGCACCGGCAGGGCGTCTGGCTGCTCGACACGGGCATGCTGATCGTGCTGGCCGTCGCCTACGGACTGGTCGTCGCCCGACTGCTGCGCCGGCACGAACCCGCCGTGATGCGGCGGTAGCGCATGGGCCCGCCCGACGGATTCCGGCCCACCCACGTCGTCCCGGCCGACGGCCTGCCGACCTGGACCGCGCCCGACCCGGCCGCCGCCGGGGTGCGGCTCGACCCGCTGCTACCGGTCGCGCTCGCCCAGGCCAACGGCAACTGGGCCCGGATCGTCTGCTCCAACGGCTGGTCCGCCTGGGTCGACGGACGCCTGCTGGTCGCCCTCCCGCAGCGCCCCCCGGCCGCCGGCGCCCCGCTCGCCACCACCGACGACCCGCGCCCGCTGCTCGCCGCGCTGGAACGCTCGCTGGCCACCTACCGGCGGCTGGTCGACGACTGGGCGGCCGGCCGGATCGACCTGGAGACCTTCCGCGACGGCACCCGCGACCTGCGGCTCGGCGCCGTGCTGGACGGCCCCGACGCCTGGCTGCTCGACCTCGACCGGGGCCGCTGGTACTACTGCGACGCCGCCCAGCTGCAGACCTACGCGGCCGCCGACCGCGACGACCGGAGCTGACCCGATGCCAGGGGAGCCACCGGAGCAGCCGTCCCTGGCCGCCGCCGAGCCGGGCGAACTGGACGGCCGCACCCTGGCCGGCTACCGGCTGGAGCACGTGCTCGGGCGCGGCGGCATGGCGGTGGTCTACCGCGCCGAGGACCTGCGGCTCGGCCGCACCGTCGCGGTCAAGCTGCTCGCCCCCGAACTGGCCCGCAACGAGACCTTCCGGCAGCGTTTCGTCCGCGAGTCGCACGTCGCCGCCTCGCTCGACCACCCGAACATCGTCCCCGTCTACGACGCCGGCGAGGTCGAGGGCGTGCTGTACCTGGCCATGCGGTACGTGCGCGGCCGCGACCTGCGCGCCCTGCTCGACCGGGAGGGGCCGCTGGGCCCCGCCCAGACCGTGCGGATCGCCGTCCAGGTGGCCAGCGCGCTGGACGCCGCGCACGCCCACGACCTGGTCCACCGGGACGTCAAACCCGGCAACGTGCTGATCGCCGAGGGCACCGACCCCGACCACCCCGAGCACGCCTACCTGACCGACTTCGGGCTCACCAAGAAGTCCCTCTCGCTGACCGGCCTGACCACCGTCGGCCAGTTCGTCGGCACGCTCGACTACGTCGCCCCCGAGCAGATCTCCGGCAAGCCCGTGGACGGGCGGTGCGACGTGTACAGCCTGGGCTGCGTGGTCTTCGAGATGCTCACCGGCGACCCGCCCTACCGGCGCGACGACGACCTCGCCCTGCTCTGGGCCCACCTCAACGACCCGCCGCCGGACCTCCGGGAGCGGCGCGCGGACCTGCCCGCCGGGGTGGGGGCGGTGCTGGCCCGGGCGATGGCGAAGCAGCCCGGGGCGCGGTACGGGAGCTGCCTGGAGTTCGTCTCGGCGCTGCGGGCGGCGGCGGAGGTGCGGGCGGTGGCCGAGGTGCGGGTGGCGGCGGAGGTGCGGGCGGCGGAGGCGCGGGACGCGGCCCCGGCGGCCCCGGCCCCGGCTTCGGCCTCGGCTTCGGCCTCGGCTTCCCGGCGGGACCGGCCGCCGCTGCCCCCGGCCTGGGCGCGGCCGGTGTTCGAACCCTGAGGGTGCCGGGCCGGGCCGGTACGGGACGCCCGGCCGTTCGCGGGCGCCGCTCGCGGGTCTGCGGGGGAGGCGGCCGGTCGGTCAGCCGGCCGTCGGGGGCGCCCGGTGCCGCGTCCGCCTCCGGGCGAGCAGCGCGCCGAGCAGACCGGCCAGCGCGCCCCAGCCGGCCGCGATCGGGACGGCCGTGAGCAGGTTCGGCTCCAGCACCGCCCGCCCGCCACCGCCCAGGCCCAGCAGCGACAGCCCGAACACCGCCGACACCCGGGTCACCAGACCGACCGCCAGCACCGCCAGCGCCAGCACCACGGCCCACTGCACGGCCGACCGCCACACTGGCAGCGCCGGACGCGTCCGGGCCACCGACACCACGCCCGCCGCCAGCACCAGCAGCGCCGCCAGCGGCAGCAGCAGCCACGCCCACCCGTTCTGCTCCGCCAGCGCGCCCAGGTCCAGCGTCACGTCCTGCCCGGAGCGCAGCACCGCCGCCAGCGGGTGCGGGAACGGCAGACCCAGACTGTCCGTGACGTGGCCGTGCCAGGACGCGCCGAGGCCCACCCCGAACCCCAGCCAGGCCAGGTTCGGCAGCCCCAGGCACAGCACCGCCAGCGCCTCGCGCGGCTCACTGCTCGTCGCCGCCCCCACCAACCCGCCCACCAGCCCCAGCAGCACGTACCCCAGCAGCAGCGCCAGCACCGCGTGCACTGTCGGCCGCAGCGTGCCGTGCCAGCGCACCAGCGCGGTCGGCAGCGGCGCCCGGCGCGAGGCCGCCAGCGCCAGCAGCAGCACCACCGCCAGCCACAGCAGGCCGAACCCCACCGCCGGACCCGGATCCACCCGGAACCCCACCGTCGGCGCCGCGCCGAACGCGCCGCCCAGCTCGTCGAGCAGCGGATCGCCCGTCGGCACCGTGAAGGAGTGCCGCGCCGCCGCGGACAGCAGCAGCACCGCCACCGTCCAGCACACCGCCAGCGCCAGCACCCGGGCCAGCAGCAGCCGCCCGCCCACCACCGCGTGCCGCCGCAGCGGCCGCAGGAACAGGTAGGCCGCCACCAGCGCCCCCGCCAGCGTCACGGACAGCGGCATCGCGCTGATCCCGCCCTGCGCGGTCGCCACGAAGGCCGCGCTGCCGTCGAGTTGGGCCGGCGCGCCCAGCGCCAGCAGCAGCGCGGCCGCCAGCACCGAGCCGAAACCGCCGCCCGGCAGCTCGTCCGCACCCGCCAGCCACAGGCCGAGCGCCGCCACCACCGCCATCGCGGCCAGCGCGCCCACCGTCGTCACCAGCGCGGAGAACAGGACCGACACCGGCGCGGAGAGCCGGTCGGACCGGCCGGGGGACGGTGGTGGCGAAGGCGTGCGGAGGTTCGCAGGAGTGGCGGCACCAGACACGCGTCTCACCGGCCCTTCGAGCCCGGCCCCCCGGCACCGGCCCGGACCGGCCGGCCCCTCCAGCTTCCGACAGGCCGCGGCGGACGGCGAATCGCCGCAGGCGGGGCGGGCCGGGGCGGCGGGGGGCCGGGGGCCGTGGGGCGGGGGCCGGCGGGGGTGTGGTGCGGGGCGGCGGGTTCGCAGGGGCGGGCGGACAATGGTGGATGCGCACGTGGACTCGGGGGAGTCCGACCGGGAGGCAGTCCCGTGACTGAGCAGCCGACGCCCCGGCAGCCCGAAGAGCCGGACCAGCAGAACGACGGTGCCCAGGCCCCGCCGCCGCACCGCCCCACCGAGGTGGTGGGCGGAACGGGCGGACCGCCCACCGAGGTGGTGGGCGGAACGGGCCGGGCCGATGCGCAGGCCGATCCGGCCGGTGCAGCCGATCCAGCCGATGCGCAGGGGGCGCCGACCGAACTGGTGGAGCGGGCCGGTGCCGCGGACGGCGTGCCCGGCGCGGGTGACGGGGCGTCGGCCGGGGCGGCGCCGCAGCCCACGGAGGTGGTGCGGCCGCCGACCGGGGGCGCTTCCGTAGCGGGGTCGGGGTCGGGGTCGGGGTCGGGGCCGGGAGTGGGAACGGGCGCGGGGCTAGGAGCAGCGGAAGCGGGTGTCGGTGGTGCGGCGGAACCTCCGTCCGGGGCCGGCGGGGCCGGCGGGGCCGGGCCCGGGGCCGCCGTCCGGGCCGCCGCCGGCGGGCGGCCCGCGCCCGTCGAACGCCTCGGGCAGCGGCGTGGCGCCGCCGCCC
>NZ_BAAANS010000106.1:0-15495 GCF_039529925.1 Kitasatospora saccharophila
GGGAGGGGCGGAGGAGGGGAGCGGGGGCGGAGAGAAGGAAGGAGAAGGAGGGGGAGAGGGGGAGGGGCGGGGGAGGGGGCGGAGGGGAGAGCGGGGAGGGGGAGCAGAAGAGGGGGCGAGGGGGAAGGTGAGGCATGGGGCGGCGTGGCGGGGTGGGTTGTTCTCTATTTGGCTGTACTTTGGGGAGGGATAGGGAAGGATAGGGAATGAACGATTTCTACTCCGTCGAGGACGTGGCGGAGCTGCTCGGGCTGCACGTGAAGACCGTGCGGGGGTACGTGCGGGACGGGAAGCTCAAGGCGGTGCGGATCGGGAAGCAGTACCGGATCGCCCGGGCGGAGGTGGAGGCGTTCACGGGGGGCGGGGTGCCGGTGGGGCCGTCCCGGGTGGAGGTCTCGGCGGTGGTGCAGGTGGACGGGGTGGGGGCGCGGGACGCGGACCGGTTGGTGACGGGGGTGTTGGCGGCGGCGTCGGCGTGGTCGGGGGGATCGCGGCCGTTGTGGGTGCAGGCGGTGCGGGAGGAGGAGCGGAGCGCGTTGCGGTTCGTGGTGCTGGGGCCGCCGCGGCGGGTGTCCGAAGTGTTGGCGTTGATCGACGAGTTGGCGGGAGGCATGCGGTGACGGAGATCCGGGAGCTGGGCGGGGTGCCGGTGATGGTGGCGCCGGCCGAGGGGGAGGTGGTGGCGGGGGAGCGGCAGGCGCTGGACCTGCTGGGGGACGCGTCCTACCGGGGGGCGTCCTGGGTGGTGCTGCCGGTGGAGCGGTTGGATCCGGAGTTCTTCCGGCTGCGCAGCGGCGTCGCGGGGGCGGTGGTGCAGAAGTTCGCGCAGTACCGGATGGGGCTGGCGGTGGTGGGGGACGTCGCGGAGCGGGTGGCGGCGTCGGACGCGCTGCGCGACTTCGTCCGGGAGAGCAACCGGGGCCTGCAGCTGTGGTTCGTCGCGGACCTGCCGGAGCTGGCCGGGCGGCTGTCTGGGTAGCGGGCCGGCGGCGGGGGCGCCCGCCGGGGTTATGGCCGGCAGTCGACTTGCACCGGGGGTCTTTCGGTGACAGGTGACATGTGTAATTGTACATGTCACCGGCCGTCGAGGGGCATCTCGGCGGCCACCGACCCTCCGCCGCGTCCCCAAGCGCGGCGTCATATCGGCCCGGAGGCCCCCACGTGCGAACCTTCCGGATGACCCTCGCGTCCGCAGGACGGACGCTGAGTCTGTTGTTGTCCCTCTGTATGGCCCTCGGGTTCCTCGGCGCGCTGGCGCCGGGAGCCCGGGCGGCCGGTCCGGCCGACCGGAAGCCGGCCAAGTCCGAGAAGTCCGACCAGGCCCTGAAGGCCGACCGGGCGGCCAAGGCGGGCAAGGAGGCGCCGCTGAACTCGGCGGCGGCCGAGCGCCGCAAGGACTCCGCCAGCAACGTCCGCTCGGACGCCGGCAAGCGGCCCCCGCTGGCGACCGGGGGCGCTCCCGGCGGCCTGCCGGGCGACGTGCCGGCCGCCACCACCACCTGCGACGCCGCCGACTTCACCGGCCGCACCGGCGCGGCACTGGTGACGCAGATCAAGTCCTCCACCGTCGACTGCGTCAACTCGCTGTTCCTGCTCAAGGGGAACGACGCCAAGGCGGCGTTCAACGAGTCCCAGATGGTCACCGTCGCCAACGCGCTGCGCGACGCGTCCGCCGCGTACCCGGGCGACAACTCCACCTCGGCGCACCAGATCGTGCTCTACCTGCGGGCCGGCTACTACGTGCAGTGGTACAACGCGGACGTGGTGGGCACCTACGGCAGCAGCCTGAAGGGCGCGATCGAGGGCGGCCTGGACGCCTTCTTCGCCGGCGCGCACTCGCGGGACGTCACCGACGCCAACGGCGAGACGCTGGGCGAGGCCGTCACCCTGATCGACAGCTCGCTGGAGAACGCCCGCTACCTGAAGGTCGTCGAGCGGCTGCTGAACGGCTACGACAGCAGCTACGACTCGTCCTGGTACATGGTCAACGCCGTCAACAACACCTTCACGGTGTACTGGCGCGGCCACCAGAACAGCGACTTCCTGCCCGCCGTCAAGGCGGACCCGGCGGCCCTGGACGCCCTGCGGTCCTTCGCCGCCCGCAACCTCGGCCTGCTCGGCGGGAACAACGACTTCCTGGTCGCCAACGCGGGCCGCGAACTGGGCCGCTTCCTGCAGTACGCGGACCTGCAGCCGACCGTCCGCCCGCAGGTGAAGGGCCTGCTCGACCAGAGCTCGATCACCGGGAGCACCGCCTCGCTGTGGGTCGGCCTGGCCGAGATGACCGACAGCTACGACAAGGCGAACTGCTCGTACTACGGCACCTGCGACCTGGTGGACCGGGTGAAGGCCGCCGTGCTGACCGTCAACCACACCTGCAGCGACAGCATCGACATCATCGCCCAGTCGCTCACCGCCGACCAGCTCGCCACCGCCTGCACCAGCCTCAAGGGCCAGGACGCGTACTTCCACAACGTGGCCAAGGACAACGGGCCGGTCGCCGACGACCGGAACACCACCATCGACGTGGTGGTCTTCCACTCCAGCAGCGACTACCAGAAGTACGCCGGCGTCATCTTCGGCATCTCCACCAACAACGGCGGCATGTACCTGGAGGGCGACCCGACCGCGGCCGGCAACCAGCCGCGGTTCATCGCCTACGAGGCCGAGTGGGTCCGCCCGGACTTCCAGATCTGGAACCTCAACCACGAGTACACCCACTTCCTCGACGGCCGGTTCGACATGTACGGCGACTTCGACGCCGGTCTGACCACCCCGACCGTCTGGTGGGTCGAGGGCTTCGCCGAGTACGTCAACTACGGCTACCGCGGCGCCGACGACACCGGCGCGATCGACCAGGCGGGCCAGCACACCTACCCGCTGTCCACCCTGTTCGACACCACCTACGAGAACGCCGACCAGACCCGGATCTACAGCTGGGGCTACCTGGCCGTCCGCTACATGCTGGAGCAGCACCGCTCCGACATGGACGCCGTGCTCGCCAAGTACCGCACCGGCGACTGGAACGGCGCCCGCAGCATCCTCAAGACCACCATCGGCACCCGCTACGACGCCGACTTCAACACCTGGCTGACCGCCTGCAACACCGGCGCCTGCGGCACCGGCTCCAGCACCAACCCGCCCACCACCCCCGGCGGCGACTGCACCGCCGCCAGCCCGCAGCAGCTCGACCTCGGCTGCAGCCGCAAGGACGCCGCCGCGGCCGCCGGCGACTACTCCTACTTCTACGTGTGGGTCCCGGCCGGCACGGCCAACCTGACCGTCAGCTCCAGCGGCGGCACCGGCAACGCCGACCTGTACTACAACGGCGCCACCTGGGCCACCACCGGCGCCAACACCGCCAAGTCCACCAGCAGCGGCAACACCGAGACCCTGACCGTCGCCAACCCCACCGCGGGCTGGAACTACGTCAGCCTCTACGCCGCGGGCAACCAGTCCTTCGCAGGCGTCACCATCACCGCCGCCAACGGCACCGCCACCACCCCGCCCGGCAACACCGGCGGCGAGTGCACCGCCGCCGACACCCGCCAGCTCGACAACGGCTGCGTCCGCAGCAACGTCTCGGCCGTCAAGGGCGACTACGCGTACTTCTACGTGTACGTGCCGGCCGGCACCGCCAGCCTGAAGATCAACGCCTCCGGCGGCACCGGCAACGCCGACCTGTACTACAACGGCAGCACCTGGGCCACCACCGGCGCCAACACCGCCAAGTCCACCAGCAGTGGCAACACCGAGACCCTGACCGTCGCCAACCCCACCGCGGGCTGGAACTACGTCAGCCTCCACGCCGCCCAGGACTTCGCCGGCGCCACCGTCAGCGCGAGCTTCTGAGCCCGTCCCGCACCGAACGGCCCGGCCCACCGCACCGGTGGGCCGGGCCGCCGCGCGTCCCCCGATGGGCGATCATGGGGGGACCGCACCCGCAGCACCGAGGAGCCCGACCCGTGGCCGAGATCGTCCTGTTCCACTCCGCGTACGGCCTGCGCCCCGCCGTCACCGCGGCCGCCGATCGGCTGCGCGCCGCCGGGCACACCGTGCACACCCCCGACCTGTACGAGGGGAAGACCTTCGACGACCTGGAGGAGGGCATGGCGTACCGCGACGAGGTCGGCAACGACGAACTGCTGCGCCGGGCCGTCGGCGCCGTCGCCCCGCTGCTGCCGGTCGAGGGCGGGCTGGTGTACGCCGGGTTCTCGCTCGGCGGGTCGCTGGCGCAGAACCTGGCGCTCGCCGACGAGCAGGCCCGCGGCCTGGTGCTCTTCCACGGCACTTCGGACCTGCGCGAGAACGCCGCCACCGAGATCCCGGTGCAGCTGCACGTCGCCGAACCCGACCCGTTCGAGTCCGACGACTGGCTGAACACCTGGTACCTGTGGATGACCCGGGCCGGCGCCGACGTCGAGGTGCACCGCTACCGGGGCGCCGGGCACCTGTACACCGACGCCGACCTGCCCGACCACGACGCCGAGGCCGCCGAGCGGACCTGGGCGGCCGCGCTGGCCTTCCTGGCGGAGCTGGACGGGCAGGGCTGAGCCGGGCGGGCGGGGCCGAGCGCCGCGCCTCAGGACGCGAACACCACCCGGCGGCGCTCCGCGTCCGGCTCCAGGAAGGCCAGCAGCCGTTCGCCCTCCCGCTCCAGTTCCGGGCGGCGGCCGTGCGGCAGCAGCGGGGTCAGGGTGAGCACGGCCGCGCCGCCCGAGCGGGCGTGCTCCCAGACGCCCGCCACCAGCCCGTCCACCAGGTAGGAGGCCAGCAGGGTGCCGTTGACCGCCCGGTAGACCCGCTGGTGGATCTCGGCGGGCAGCATCCGGGTGCGGTCGGCGTGCGAGAGCAGCGCGGCGTCCCACTTCGGCAGGAAGCGCACCGGCAGCTCGCCGCCCGGGTCGGACGGCGGCGGGGCGCCGGGCAGGTCGAGCAGCTCGCGGCCGTCCTCGGCCCGGTAGCGGACCAGCTCGCCCGCCCCGTCCAGCTCGGCCAGCGCCGGGTCGAGTTGGCGCAGCCGCAGGCCGGTGAAGTGCGCGAGGTCGGCGCGCGAGGCCGGGCCGTAGCCCGCCAGGTAGCGGCGCGCCAGCCGCGCGGTGGCGGCCGGCTCGGGCGGCAGCTCGCCCGCCCACAGCACCATCCGCGGCTTGCCGTGCGCCCGCCAGTGCCCGGACGGGGCGACGTGCACCAGCGGGAGCAGCGCCCGCGGGTAGTGCAGCAGGTCCGCGGCGCGGACCCGGCCGCCGGAGGCCGCGGCGGTGTGCTCGCGCAGCTCGTCCGCGCTGCGCGGGACGGCGGCGAAGGCCCGCAGCGAGGCTTCCAGGGCGGCCTCGTCCAGGTCGGCGTCCCGGTGCCGGCCGCGCAGTTCGGTCAGCCAGCGGCCGCGCCAGGCCGCCGCCAGGTGCCCGTAGTCGGCCCCGGCCACCAGGTGCAGGGTGCCGCGCATCAGCGTCGACTTGACCACCGTGCCGTCCAGCAGCGCCGCCTCCAGCTCCCGGTGCTCGAAGCCGGGCAGCCGGGTCCACAGCGCCAGGTGCGGCGAGGGGGAGTACTGGGCCTGCAGCGCGGCCAGCCGGGCCACCGCCCCGGCGGCGGACGGCCGCTCGGTGCGGTGCAGCAGTTGGCGGGCGAAGTAGGAGGCGGTCAGCTCGCGGTCGGAGAGGGTGCGGGCGGCGGGCATCGCGGGGCCTCCTGGGGGGCGTGCGGGGGTGGCCCAAGCTAACAGGCCGTCAGGACAGCCGGGCCGCCGCGTGGGGGGAGGATGGGGCCGGAGGGGAGGATTAGACTCGGGGGCGCGATCCCGGAAGCCGTGGTCCGAGCCCTGGTGGTGGCTCGGGCCTCACGTGTTTCAGCCCTCTCCCAGGACCCCGGAGGCCCCGCCTTGAGCGACCAGCCGTACGCGCACCTGCACGTCCACACCGAGTACTCGATGCTGGACGGCGCAGCCCGGCTGAAGCAGTTGTTCAAGGAGGTCGAGCGGCTCGGGCAGAGCCACGTGGCGATGACCGACCACGGCAACATGTACGGCGCGGCCGAGTTCCACAAGCAGGCCGTCGCGGCGGGCATCACCCCGGTGATCGGCATCGAGGCGTACGTGGCCCCGGAGTCGCGGACGAACACCAAGCGGATCCTGTGGGGGCAGCCGCACCAGAAGAAGGACGACGTCTCGGCGTCCGGCGCCTACACCCACAAGACCATCTGGGCCCGGGACAAGGAGGGCCTGCACAACCTCTTCAAGCTGACCTCGCGCTCCTACGCGGAGGGCTGGCTGGTGAAGTGGCCCCGGATGGACAAGGAGATCATCGCCGAGCACGCGGCGGGCCTGATGGCCACCACCGGCTGCCCGTCCGGCGAGGTGCAGACCCGGCTGCGGCTGGGGCAGTTCGACGAGGCGGTCCGGTCGGCGGCCGAGTACCAGGAGATCTTCGGCAAGGAGAACTACTTCCTGGAGCTCATGGACCACGGCCTGGAGATCGAGAAGCGGGTCCGCGACGGACTGGTCGAGATCAGCCGGAAGCTGGGCATCCCGCCGGTCGTCACCAACGACTCGCACTACACCACCGAGGGCGACGCGGGCGCCCACGACCTGCTGCTCTGCGTGCAGACCGGCAAGAACCTCTCCGACCCGGACCGCTTCCGGTTCGACGGCACCGGCTACTACATCAAGTCGGCCGCCGAGATGTACGGCCTGGACGGCTCGGACATCTGGCAGGAGGGCTGCCGCAACAGCCAGCTGCTGGTCGCCCAGCGGGTCGACACCGCCGGCATGTTCGAGTTCAAGAACCTGATGCCGCGCTTCCCGATCCCGGAGGGCTTCGCGTCCGAGGCGGACTTCTTCCGGTCCAAGGTCTGGGAGGGCATGGACTGGCGCTTCCCGGGCGGCTACGACGAGGAGCACCGCAAGCTCGCCGAGTACGAGATGGACACCATCGTCCAGATGGGGTTCCCGGCGTACTTCCTGGTGGTCGCCGACTTCATCATGTGGGCCAAGAGCCAGGGCATCGCGGTCGGCCCGGGCCGCGGCTCGGCGGCCGGCTCGCTGGTCGCCTACGCGATGGGCATCACCGACCTCGACCCGATCCCGCACGGCCTGATCTTCGAGCGCTTCCTCAACCCCGAGCGCGTCTCGATGCCCGACGTCGACATCGACTTCGACGAGCGCCGGCGCGGCGACGTGATCCGCTACGTGACCGAGAAGTGGGGCTCCGACAAGGTCGCCATGATCGTCACGTACGGCACCATCAAGGCGAAGGCCGCCATCAAGGACTCCTCCCGGGTCCTGGGCTACCCGTACGCGATGGGCGACCGGATCACCAAGGCGATGCCGCCGGACGTGATGGGCAAGGGCATCCCGCTGTCCGGCATCACCGACTCCTCGCACCCGCGCTACGGCGAGGCGGGCGAGATCCGCGCCCTGTACGAGAACGACCCCGACGTCCGCAAGGTGATCGACACCGCGCGCGGCATCGAGGGCCTGATCCGGCAGCCCGGCGTGCACGCGGCCGGCGTGATCATGTCCGCCGAGCCGCTGACCGACCACATCCCGGTCTGGACCCGGCACACCGACGGCGTCACCATCACCCAGTTCGACTACCCCACCTGCGAGGGCCTCGGGCTCCTCAAGATGGACTTCCTCGGCCTGCGCAACCTGACCATCATGGACGACGCGGTCAAGGCGATCGAGAAGAACAAGGGCGTCAAGATCGAGCTGCTCCAGCTCCCGCTGGACGACAAGCCCGCCTACGAACTGCTGGCCCGCGGCGACACGCTGGGCGTCTTCCAGCTCGACGGCGGCCCGATGCGCTCGCTGCTGCGCCTGATGAAGCCCGACAACTTCGAGGACATCTCCGCCGTCCTGGCGCTCTACCGGCCCGGCCCGATGGGCGTCAACTCGCACACCAACTACGCGCTGCGCAAGAACGGCCAGCAGGAGATCACCCCGATCCACCCCGAACTGGCCGAGCCGCTCAAGGAGATCCTGGAGCCCACCTACGGCCTGATCGTCTACCAGGAGCAGGTGCAGAAGGCCGCGCAGATCCTGGCCGGCTACTCGCTCGGCCAGGCCGACCTGCTGCGCCGCGCGATGGGCAAGAAGAAGAAGGAGATCCTGGAGGCCGAGTTCGTCCCGTTCCAGCGCGGCTGCCGGGAGCGCGGCTACTCGGACGCGGCGATCCAGGCGGTCTGGGACGTGCTCGTCCCGTTCTCCGGCTACGCCTTCAACAAGGCGCACACCGCCGGCTACGGGCTGGTCTCGTACTGGACGGCCTACCTGAAGGCCAACTACCCGGCCGAGTACATGTCGGCGCTGCTCACCTCGGTCAAGGACGACAAGGACAAGTCCGCGGTCTACCTCAACGAGTGCCGCAAGATGGGCATCCAGGTGCTCCCGCCGGACGTCAACGAGTCGGACGCCGACTTCACCCCGCACGGCAGCGAGACCGTCCGGTTCGGCCTGACCGCGATCCGCAACGTCGGCGGGCCGGTGGTGGAGTCGATGATCCGCACCCGGAAGGCCAAGGGGAAGTACACCTCGTTCCCGGACTTCCTGGAGAAGGTCGAATCGGTGGTGTGCAACAAGCGCACCGTCGAATCGCTGATCAAGGCCGGGTCGTTCGACTCGCTCGGGCACACCCGCAAGGGCCTGAGCGCCCAGTTCGAGCCGATGATCGACAACGTGGTCGGGATCAAGCGCAAGGAGGCCGAGGGCCAGTTCGACCTCTTCAGCTCCGCTGACATCGGGCACAGCGGGGGCGACGCCGTCTCGGACGAGCCGTCCTTCGGACTGGACGTGGTGTTCTCCGAGGAGGAGTGGGAGAAGCCCTTCCTGCTCACCCAGGAGCGCGAGATGCTCGGCCTGTACGTCTCCTCGCACCCGCTGCACGGCATCGAGCACGTGCTCGCCGACAAGGCGGACTGCGCGGTCGCCGACCTGGCCGAGCGGCCGGACGGCTCGATGGTGACCATCGGCGGCATCATCTCCGGCCTGCAGCGCAAGATGACCAAGCAGGGCAACGCCTGGGCGATCGCCACCGTCGAGGACCTGGCGGGCTCGATCGACTGCATGTTCTTCCCGGCCAGCTACCAGCTGGTCTCCTCGCAACTGGTCGAGGACGCCGTGGTGTTCGTCCGCGGCAAGGTCGACAAGCGGGAGGACGTGCCGCGGCTGATGGGCATGGAGCTGTCGGTGCCCGACCTGAACAACCTCGCGGCGCAGCTGCCGATCGTGATCACCGTGCCGGAGGACCGGCTGACCCCGCCGATCGTCGGCCGGCTCCGCGAGGTGCTCGTCCACCACAAGGGCAGCACTGAGGTGCACGTCCACCTGCGCGGGGAGACCAAGACGGTGGTGCTGCGGCTGGACCGGCACCGGGTGAAGTCCGACCCGGCGCTGTTCGGCGACCTCAAGCAGCTGCTCGGACCGAGCTGCCTGGCGAGCTGAGACCGCGGGCGGGGCTCCGGCCGAGCCCCGCCCGCGCGGGCCGGGTCAGCCCTCCTTGACCACCAGGGTCTTGGCGGCCTTGTCGTGGAAGCACTGCTGCAGCGGCTTGTCCCACAGCAGGGACAGGCAGTTGACCAGCGAGAACAGGCCGCCGACGAACGGGACCAGGACCGGCCCGCCGTAGACGCCGGCCCGGGTCCACAGCTCGTTGTCGGTCGGGCGGCCGCCGTGGGCCGCGCTGACCACGCGGAGCCGCATGGCCTTCTTGCCGACGGTCTGGCCGTGCTGGGTCAGCAGCATGGCGGCCTCGTAGCCGACCATGACGACGGCGGCGAGCACGTAGTAGAGGTAGAGGCTCGGCGCGATCAGGTTGACGATGACCAGCGGGACGAGCAGGACCGCGACGTCGATCAGGCGGGCCAGGAAGCGGTCCAGCGGCGCGGCCAGCACCCGGGTGCCCGGGGCGGGCTGCCCGCCGGGCGGGGTCTGGGCGAGCCAGCCCGGAAGCCCCGCGCCTTGCGGGTACTGGCCGTACGGCTCCTGCGGAGACCCGTAGCCGGGAGGGGTGCTGCTGCTCATGCGTACGACTCCAGCTCAACTGTGGGGATTCCTGGAGCCGTTGTACCGGCAGCGGGCGGACCGGGGAAGAACGATCCGACAATCGTTACCCGGCCCGGCCCCGCCCCGGCCCGCTCACTGCCAGCGGTAGCGGTGCCGCAGCGCGTCGACCACCAGCTGGAACCGGGCCCGGTCCAGCGCGCACGCCTCGCGCCGCATCCCGCCGTCGCGGACCCGGAACACCCGGTCCAGCGCCACCCAGGAGTCCCGCCCGCTGCGGTCCCACGGCCCCGCGCCCAGCGGCACCCAGTCCCGGTCGTCGTCGTGGCCCTTGCTGGACAGCATCACCGTCAGCAGCGAGCCGCCCGCCTCCCGGGCCACCACCAGCACCGGCCGGTCCTTGCCCCGCCCGTCGTTCTCCTCGTACGGCACCCACGTCCAGACGATCTCGCCCGGGTCCGGGTCGCCGTCGTGGTCCGGCGCGTACTCGGTGCGCACCCGGCCCACGCCCTCGGCCCGGACCTCCACCGTGGCGTCCGCGCCGAACCGGCCCGGCTGTTCCTGCTGCTCGTTCAACTGATGCATGCCGGAAGGCTAGCGACCGTCCGTGAACGGCGGGAAGGTCAGGCCGAACGGAGTTCGGCGGGCACCGCCGCGTGCAGGGCCGCCGCGAAGGCCGCCACCGCCGGGTGGGCGGCGCCGCCGGCCCGGAACGCGGTGCGGGTGCGCCGGTACAGCGGCAGCCGGGTCAGCACCACGCCCGGCGGGCAGTCGCCGATGCCCAGGTGCGGCACCAGCGCCACCCGGGTCAGCACCACGCCCGGCGGGCAGTCGCCGATGCCCAGGTGCGGCACCAGCGCCACCCCCTGGCCGACCGCGACCAGGGCCAGCTGGGCGGCGAAGTCGTCCACCCGGTGGCGCACCCGCGGGCCGAACCCGGCGGACTGGCACACCCGTTGGACCATCGTGTGGCAGAGCGTCCCGGGCGGGGAGGTGATCCACGGGCTGTCCCGGTGCCCGGCCAGGGCGCCCGCCGAGCGGGCCGCCAGGTACAGCGGCTCGGCGAACACCGGCCCGGTCAGCGCGATCCCGTCCTCCGGCTCGCCCGGCACCAGGTCGTACTCGTGCACCAGCGCCGCGTCCAGCTCGCCCGCGCGCAGCGCGGCCGCCACCGCCGCCGGGTCCACCTCGCTGACCATCGCCTCCAGCTCCGGGTGCCGGGAGGCCAGCTCGGCCAGCGCCGCGGGCAGCAGGGCGCGCACCGCGGACGGGTAGGCGCCGATCCGCAGCGGCCCGGCCGGCCCGGTCCGGGCGCGCGCCAGCTCGGCGTCCGCCCGCTCCAACAGCTCCAGCACCGCCTCGGTGTGCCGCACCAGGTTCCGCCCCGCCGGGGTCAGCGCCACCCGCCGCCCGGTCCGCTCCAGCAGCGGCACCCCCGCCTCCCGCTCCAGCACCGACAGCTGCTGGGACACCGCCGAAGGGCTGAACGACAACGCCTCCGCGACCGCCGCGATCGTCCCCTGGTGGGCCAGTTCGCGCAGCAACCGCAGCCTTCGCACATCGAGCATCGGCCCAGCTTACGAGAAGCATCGGCAATGTGAACTGGACCTGCACGGTCGCCGCCCGGCAGGCTTCCCGCATGGAACTCCACGGCATCCACGTCCCGCTGGTCACGCCCTTCGACGCCGACGGCGCGCTCGCCCTCGACGCCCTGGAGCGGCTCGCCCACGACAGCCTGGAAGCCGGCGCGGCCGGCCTGGTCGCCCTCGGCACCACCGGCGAACCCGGCTCGCTGACCGACGCCGAACAGGACGCGGTGATCGAGGTCTGCCGCCGCGCCACCGACGCCCACGGCGCCGTGCTCACCGTCGGCGCCGGCCACGGCGGCACCGCCCGCACCGCCGGGGCGCTGGCCGCGCTGGCCGGCCGGGCCGACGCCGCGCTGGTCGCCGTCCCCGGCTTCGTCCGCCCCGGCGAGGCCGGGGTGCTGGCCCACTTCCGGGCGCTGGCCGCGGCCAGCCCGCTGCCGCTGATGATCTACCACATCCCGTACCGCACCGGGCAGCGGCTCGGCGCCGACACCCTGCTCGACCTGCTCGCGCTGCCCGCCGTGGCCGGGATCAAGTACGCGGCCGGCGGCATCGACGAGGAGACGGTCGCCCTGCTGGCCGCCGGACCGCGCGGCGTGCTGGCCGGCGACGACCTGTTCCTCTCCCCGATGCTGGCCCTCGGCGCGGACGGCGGCGTGCTGGCCTCCGCGCACCTGGAGACCGCCCGCTTCGTCGCCCTGCACCGGGCCTGGCAGGACGGCGACGCCGCGCTCGCCCGCAAGCTCGGCGCCGAACTCGCCGCGCTCTCCCGGACCGCCTTCGCCGGCCCCAACCCGACCGCGCTCAAGGCGCTGCTGCACCGCGCCGGACGCATCCCGACGCCCGCGGTGCGGCTGCCGCTGCTCGCGCACGACCTCGGGGACGCCTGAGCGGCCGCTCCCGGGGACACCCGGGAAGAGCCGGATCGCACGCAGGATTTCCGGCGGGGAAGGGCCTGCGCAGGAGGGATTTCCGCCGCGGACGGCAAGCGTTCACGCTTTGGGACACCCCCGCCGAAACCCGCTCTGACAAGGCATGATGGGCCGGGACAACCGGCACAACCGGTAGCAGGAGGAGAGACGGATGAGGATCGGCATCGTAGGTGCCACCGGTCAGGTCGGCGGCGTGGTCCGCGAGATCCTGGCGGAACGTGCTGATTTGACTGGTGGATTGGGCCCGGTCGAGCAGCTGCGGCTGTTCGCCTCGGCCCGCTCGGCGGGGCGCACCCTGCCCTGGAAGGACACCGAGGTCACCGTCGAGGACGCCGCCACGGCCGACTACAGCGGCCTGGACATCGTGATCTTCTCGGCGGGCGGCGCCACCTCCAAGGAGCTGGCCCCCAAGGTCGCCGCCGCCGGAGCCGTCGTCATCGACAACTCCTCCGCCTGGCGCCGCGACCCCGAGGTCCCGCTGGTCGTCGCCGAGGTCAACCCCGACGCGATCACCGAGCGCCCCAAGGGCATCATCGCCAACCCGAACTGCACCACCATGGCCGCGATGCCCGTGCTGCGCCCGCTGCACGAGGAGTCCGAGCTGGTCACCCTGGTGGTCTCCACCTACCAGGCGGTCTCCGGCTCCGGCCTGGCCGGCGTCTCCGAGCTGCACGAGCAGGCCCGCAAGGTCGTCGACGGGGCCGCCGCGCTCGTCCACGACGGCGCCGCCGTCGAGTACCCGGCGCCCGGCGTCTACCAGCGCCCGATCGCCTTCAACGTCGTCCCGCTCGCCGGGTCGATCGTCGACGACGGCAGCAACGAGACCGACGAGGAGCAGAAGCTCCGCCACGAGAGCCGCAAGATCCTCGGCATCCCCGAGCTCAAGGTCTCCGGCACCTGCGTGCGCGTCCCGGTCTTCACCGGCCACTCGTTGCAGGTCAACGCCCGCTTCGCCCGCCCGATCAGCCCCGAGCGGGCCACCGAGCTGCTGGCCGACGCCCCCGGCGTCGCGCTGACCGACATCCCGACCCCGCTGCAGGCGGCCGGCCAGGACCCGAGCTACGTCGGCCGGATCCGCACCGACGAGACCGTCGAGCACGGCCTGTCGCTGTTCCTGTCCAACGACAACCTGCGCAAGGGCGCGGCGCTCAACGCCGTGCAGATCGCCGAGCTGGTCGCGGCCGAGCTGCGCGCCTGACCCGCGCGGACGGGCCCCCGGGTGGAAGCACCCGGGGGCCCGTCGCGCCGTCCGGGGGCGCTCACTGGCCCGGGTGCGCCGACTGCCCGTCGACCGCCACCGGCAGCTCCGCCGACAGCGCGGCCGCCGTCCACTTGTCGCCCGGCGCGTACCACTGGTACGTCCCCGACAGCCGGGCGGGCACGTTCAGCGCCAGCTCGCCCCCGGCGTCCGTGCCGGCCACCGCCAGGGTGGTCCAGGTGTCGCCGCCGTCCGGACGGAACTGCAGGTAGGCGAGGGTGCCCTGCTGCGGCACGTCGGTGTTGCCGTCCCACTCGGCGCGCCGCAGCCGGGCCCGGACGGTGACCGCCTCGCCGGGGGCCGCCCGGGTCGGGGCCGCGGTCCGGTCGAACCCGGCGGCGTGCTTGAGCGAGAAGCCGGCCGCGTTCTTCGACAGGTAGCGGTCGCCGTCGTTGGCGCGGATCCGCAGGTCGACGAACCAGCTGCCGGCCTGGTCGTCGAAGAGCGCCCGGGCGGTCGCCGAGACGGTCGCCGTGCCGCTGCACCGGGCCGTCGTCCCGGCCGGGTCGAGCGGCGCGCAGGTCATCCGGCCGACCTTCAGGGCCGCGTAGTTGGGCCCCCACAGGCCGACCGGGTCGACCGAGCGGATCCCCGAGTCGTCGCGCGCGGTCACCTCCACCGTCACCGTGCGGGTCCCGTCCGGGCCCAGCTCGACCGTCCGGCCGCCGTCCACCGAGACGGACAGCAGCTCGACGTCCCCGCTGGAGGACTCCGGGGCGGTCGCGGGCACCAGGACGACGGCGACCGCCCCGACCGCCGCCACCGCGCACAACGCCACCGCACTCTTCCGCACGGTGTCCCAGTATCCAGGGTCGACCGCCGGCGGCCCGGCCCGGTCCGGCGGCGGGACGGGCGGGACGGGCGCGGTTCGGCGGGCGAACGGAGGGTAAAGGTGTGCCCAACGGTCGCCGGACCACCGGGCGGAGCCCTCACCGCCGGACCGGGCCGAGGAGGAGGTGCCGGAGATGGACCGCTGCGTCGTCCTGGTCGACGCGGGCTACCTGCTGGGCGCGGCCGCCAGCCTGCTCGCGGGGGATCCCGGCCGCCCCCGGATCGCCGTCGACCACCCGGTGCTGATCGCCGCCCTGCGCGAACGCGCCGAGGCCGAGACCGGCCTGCCGCTGCTGCGGATCTACTGGTTCGACGCGGCCGTCGACCGCCGCCCCGCCCCCGAGCACCGCCGACTGCGGGTGCTGCCCCGGGTCACCGTCCGGCTCGGCGCGCTGACCAAGGCCGAGGGCCGCTGGGTGCAGAAGGGCGTGGACGCGGCGATGCACGCCGAACTCAGCGAACTCGCCCGCAACCACGCCTGCGCCGACGTGGTGCTGGTCACCGGCGACGGTGACCTGCTGCCCGGCGTCGCCTCCGCCAAGGAGCACGGCGTCGCCGTCCACCTGTGGGCCCTGCAGGCCGCCGACGGGGACTTCAACCAGTCCGAGGAGCTGGTCGGAGAGGCCGACGAGCGCCGGGTGCTGGACCGGCAGTGGATCGAGCGCTGGGCCCGCCCCAGGGAGGGCGCCGAGACTCCCGCGCCCGCCCCCCGGGCGCTGCCGTCCGTCGCGCTGCCGTCCGTCGCGGTGCCGTCCGTCGCGGTGCCGTCCGTCGCGGTGCTGCCCGCCGCCGGGGCACCCGCCCCCGCGCCCCGCGCCCGCCCCGTCCCGCTGGTGCCCGCCCCGCTGGTGCCCGCCCCCGCCGCCGCGGCGGCCGCCCCCCCGG
>NZ_BAAANS010000107.1:0-14438 GCF_039529925.1 Kitasatospora saccharophila
CCGACTGCCCGGCTTCGCCGGGCTGTTCGGGCTTCGCCTGTTCATGTGGCGGGTTTGGGTGGGTGGGGTCTGAGGTGGTGGGGGGTCAACTCCGCCGCTTCGCGCGGAGTTGATGGAGTGGGTTGGTGGGGCCTTCGACCCAGGGTCGCGGGATGGTTGAGAGTGCGTCACTCGTTGGAGTGGGGTAGGGGGCGGGCTTCGCCCGATGGCGTGCATCAAAAATTCTGCCCGCTAGACTCTGGAGCTGGGGCAGGGGCCTGGGTTGATTTTTCGGCCGCTAGAGATTCGCTCGGATAAATCCGGCGGAGTTCTTCCGTGAAGGTGCCGGGAAATGCGCATCCGACTCTACCTTGTCGGCTAATTTCGGGCGGGAGAAATGGACGTGATGTGAGCAGCAATAGGGGATCGGATGACGGCGAATTCAGCTGGGAACTGTCGCGCGCGGGTCGGGGGCCTTGGGGCGGTCTGGATGGCGCTGGGACTACGGCGGGGTACGGGGTGCCGATCCGGCGGGGGTGGGGTCCGGAGGAGCCCCCGCCGGCACTCCGCGCGGCTGGAAGCCACGCACGTCCGGCGGGAGGGCAGTTGACCCGCCGTCCGGTCCAGGTGGAGCGCAGCGGGCGCGGCACTGCCGGATCGGCCGCAGGCCGATGCTGCCGGACGGCGGGTAGGCCGCGTACGTGCCCCTGGGCGCGTGGTGGCGGGCGGTGGTGGCGGGGCCTCGCGCGCGTGCGTCTTACTGAAAAGAGGGGCCACCGTGGATTGTGGCTTTGACCTGGGGTTTTGCTGGAGGTTATGTGTTGGTTCTGGCACATTGACCTGCGGGTCTGTGCTGGGGCGAACACCGAGGGACCAGATTTGGCCACGCAAAGAGGGACAAAAACATTTGTGCTGCTCAGCCGGGGTGCCAGCGTCTCCCGCGTCGACGCTTGGTGTCGCACCCGACACAAGGGGGCCACGCCGACAGGGACAAAGTTCCCGGATTGCGGTGACAATCTCGGCTAGGGTGCCGGAGGACATGATCGGGACCGAGGAAGCGGAGCGCAGCGTGGCCCAGGCAAGGCGCGGCAAGGCCGGGGAGAGTCCCGAGCCGCCGCGGACGACGTCCTTGGCGGACAGCTTCGCCAAGGCGATGGAGCAGCGGCCCCCGAAGCCCGGCCGGCCGGTGCAGGCCGCGAAGGTGGACTGGGTCTACCGGGCCCCGCACCAGGTCTTCGGTCGTGAGGGCTACAGCCAGGTCAGCAACGACTTCCTCTCCGAGGTCCTGGCCGTGCTGATCGCCCGTCACGGCATGTCGCCCGCGCAGTCGGCGGTGCTGGTGTTCTGCATGGGCCGCCAGCGCAAGGGCCGGCTCAAGGCCACCCACGCGGCCATCGCGAAGCACCTGGGGATCGAGCGGGCGAACGTGACTCGGGCCCTGGGCACGCTGGAGGGCTGGCACATGCTCCAGCGCCGGTCGAACTCGGTGATCGTGGTGAACCCGCTGATCTGCTTCAAGGGCAACGGCGACGTCCAGGAGGAGACGCTGGCCCAGCTGCGCGCGGACGCTTCGGCCGCCCTGCGCCAGCACTTCCCGCAGATGCGAGACGATGAGATGAAGAAGGTGGCGGAGAAGGAGTTCCCGAACTTCGTCCCGCCGAAGCTCCCGCCGCCGCGCAGCAGGCAGCTGGCGTTCGGGGACGACAACGACGACCTGGTGGTGGAGGGACAGGCATGCTGATTCAGTCGCACCTCGCTATGGCGCAGCTGCACCGTCTGGGGCTCTCCAAGGCCGCCTACGACGTTCTGAGCGCCATGTCGGAGGTCCAGCACTCCGGGGGCGAGGTGAACGCCTCACAGGCCGAGCTGGCGGCTTCCGTGGGGCTGAGCAAGAACCGGACGTCCATCGCGGTGAACCAGCTCGTGGAGCGGCACGTCGTGCTGCGTCCCGAGGGCCGCTACCGCAGCTACAACATCCACCCGCTGTTCGCCAGCTACAACACCGTCGAGGAGATGGAGGCGGGGATCACTGACGCCTTGCAGGCCATCCAGGCCGGCGAATTGCCCGAGCCTGCCGCGCCCGCCGCTCCGGCCCCCATCCGGCACCTGACTGCGGTGCCCTCCCGGAAGAAGACCGCGTAGGAACTGAAGTCCGTGTCGGCGACAGGCTGACACTGCTGGATTGGAGTGGAGAGATGGGGGCGGAGTTGGAAGAGCGAGGCATCTGGAAGCGGGCAGGGGACCGCGTGGCCACGGGGCTGGCAGAGGGGCTCGTCGTCACGTTGGAGCAGGGCAAGGTGACCTTGGATCAGCGCAAGGTGACCCGCGAGATGGGGGAGGCGGTGTGGGAGAACCTGCCCCTGGTCCTGGAGGCGTTGTCGGACTTCGCGGACAAGGGGCGCGTGACTGCGCTCGCGCAGCTCGCCGCGGTGGCCGACAGCCCCGATCAGGAAGAGCAGGTTCGTCAGGAGAGTGCGGCGGCGGACTTGTTGAACGATGCCCGTGAGGCGAGGCACCTGAGGCAGTGGTTGTTGGAGGCTGGCCGCCGGTTGAGCGACGAACGGGTTGCTGACCTCATCTGACCCGCAGCACCCGACTCTGGCCGGTCCTCCCGCTCAGGAAGACGTACGGGCGGAGGCGATGTAGGGGTCGGTGTCGTCATCACAGGGTTGATCAGTTCGTTCTGCTCCGGCAGAACGAACTCGAGGTCCCGGTCGGGAACACCGCGCTCGGCGGTGTTCCCGACCGGGACCTGTCGCTGTGCCTACTCGGAGGCGGCGCGGGCCTCCATGAGGCGCTGGGCGTGCTGCTGGCGGGCGCCGAGGGCGTTGGACAGGTTGCGGAACAGCAGGGCCAGGCCGCGGTGGGCGCCGCTCCCGCATGCCTGCGCACAGCCGTCGCACCGCGAACCCGCGGCAGGACAGGCGGCCGGGCAGGGGTGCCGGCGCTCGGCCTCCTCGAGGACCGGCGCGGGCAGCCGGGAGGCCGCTCGGACGGCGGGGTCGGCGTAGCAGCCGGTGCTGTTCAGGAAGGCCGTGGTGAGCCAGCTCTGGACGTCCAGGGCGGTGCGGTGGCCCGTGCGGGCGAGGACGTCCAGGAGGCGTTCGTCGCCGGGCTCGGGGGCGAGGTCGTTCAGCCGGCGGTGGTCGATCAGGCGCTGGATCTGGCGGCGGCGGCGCCCGTACGCGCCAGGTGCCGGGCTGGAGTTGGTGTGATCGGTCATCGGGCCAGGGTTCAACCGCTGGCCTGTGGACAGCGATCACGCAAAACGGGGTGCTGGGTGTCGGAGCCGTCGGACATCATCAGGGGATGTCGAACCGCAAGCCGCTCCCGCCGACGTACAGCGACCGCCTCCTGGAACAACTGGCTGCGATCGAGGAGGACTTCGTCGCCGTCCTCGAAGCGTCGACCATCCTCTACGTGAACCCCAACCGATCGGGCAGCGGAGTCTTCTTCGTGGGTGCCGCGGACTGGGGCTGGGGGCCGAGCACTCCCGAGGTCGAGCGCCAGCGGGTGGGCCTGCTCGGCCGGCTCCGGGACTGGGAACCGCGTTTCCGGCTCCTGTTCCCCCACCCGACCCCGGAGACCGCCAAGAAGCTCGACAAGAGCCTCAAGCTCCTACGGAACTGGCTGGTCCGCTCGGGGAAGACCACCGACCACTCCGTGCCGCAGTACATCCCCCAGGCCGTCGACAAGCTGCACGCCGCCGTGGCGCAGCTGCGCGGTCTGACCGAACTGCTGCCGGAGGACGAGTGGCCGGTGCGGTTGGTGGTGGACACCAACGCGCTGATCGACAACCCAGACCTGGCCGCGTACACGGCCGAGGCCAGCCAGCGGTACATGGCGCACCTGCTGCCGGTGGTGCTGCGGGAGATCGACGACCACAAGCGGGGCGGCCGGACGCCGGAGCTGCGGGAAGCGGCGAAGAAGGCGGACCGGCGGCTCAAGGGGCTGCGCAGCAACGGCGGGGACGTGACCCGCGGCGTCCGGGTCGCCGGCGGCGTGCACGCGGTCTTCGAGCACATCGAGCCGAAGTCGGACGCCCTGCCCGCCTGGCTGGACCTGGACGTCCCGGATGACCGGTTCGTGGCCTCCACCCTGCTGCTGCAGTCCCGTCACCCCGGCTCGGCCTGGTACGTGGTCACCAGCGACCTCAACCTGCAGACCAAGCTGGCCGCCGTCTCGCTGCCCTTCATCGAGCCCTGACCAGCGCGGACTTTCCGCCCCTCGCGCCGGGGTGCGTTCAGCGCTGGCCGAGCCCGTCGATCAGCTTGGCGAGGTTGCGGATAGCCCGGCTGGAAGCGCCCCGGGCAGCCAGAGCGCCCAGGACGGCCTCGGGGTCGAGCCCCTCCGAGTTGGCCAGGTCCTGGAGGATGTGCAGGGCCTGCTGCTTGCCGAACGGGTCGCCGAAGCCGTTGTTCTTGTAGAAGGCCAACCGGTCGATGGCCTTGGCGAATCCGGGACCGGCCTCCTCCGACCGCTCGTCGGGTCTGGTCAAGTCGATGGCCCCGAGCGCGTTCGCCCAGCCCCGGAGCGCGAAGCCCTGGGCGCTCTCCACGACGGCCAACGACGACCCGCGAGCGAGACGCATGGCGAAGTCGAGGGTCTTCTCGTCGGGCACGTACGCCAGCACGGGCCCGATGCCGCGTCCGACACGATCGCGGGAAGCAGCTGGAGTCGTCACGGTGTGCTCGGCTGCGAAGGAGCGCAACGACGGGACCGACTCGTGCGCACCGTCGGCGTTGAGGACGAGAACGCCGGATGCCCCCTGCTCAGCACACTCCCGCCGTATCCAGGACACAGCCAGGTCGGCTGCCAGCTCCCAATCCCTCTCGGGATCGTCGTCTGGTACCCAGGCCGCCCGCACGGTGCTGATCGCCACGGTCGACTCCTCTCTCCTCTTCCGGCACAGGCCGCGAACGCGCGGCCTGGCCGATCACACTACGGTCCATCTCGGACAAGTCGCTTTTCGCAGCTGCTGGTTGGAGCTGGTGAGACGGCCCTCGGGACGCGCCCGGCGCGCCGAAGCTGGCGGTCCGGGAGACCTCCGAAACGGCGAACAGGCCCGGCTCCTGGACGACGGTGGCGGAGGAGAATCCGGCGGCGCAATGTCCGCTCCGAGGAATTCCTTTCAGTGGCCGGTCCGCTCCAGAACATGGCCGAGTGGAATTCTTCTAAAGCTTGTGAATTCCGTCGTGCGGCTCGGGATCTGCTCCGCGCCGGAGTAGAACCGGTGGTTCCTTCGGCCTGAAATTCTGTGGATTCGTCGGCTCGCAGGTGCCTTCAGCCGGTCGCAAGATCAGTTAAGGACGGGCGGGTCCGCCGTGGAAGTGGAGCGCCGAAGCCTAGGGAGGAGCGGCAAGGTTTCAATCAACTGCCGCTAACTGCAACAGAGTTGGCGAAAAAATGCCTCGGGGCGGCCCTGGTGCAGGCCGTCCCGAGGACGATGTCAGTTCAAGTCGAAGTCGTCGACGTCGTAATCGAAGTCCTCGCCCCGGAAGCCGCCGTAGGAGCCGCCGTTGAAGTACTCGGCCAGGGCCTCGCCGATGATCTCGCGGACCTCGCCTTCGTCCTGAGCGAGAGCGAGGGCGGCGGCCTGGTCGCCGGTGAGGCCAAGGTGGATGTCTCGGGCCCGGACGGCGTCCGATCCCTGGATCTCGAAGGTGTGCGCGCGGCCGACCCTGACGGTGATCCCGGAGTGCGAGCCGAGCTTGGCCAACTGCTTGGCCTTGCGCTCGCGGCCCAGCCCGGTGGTCTGCACGTCGACTGCGTCCAGGCGCAGCTTCTCGCGGTGCGGGCCTGCCGGGTGGCGAGTGCCGTCGACCCAGCGCGAGATGGTGCGGGCGGAGACACCGTAGGCGGCGGCCATGGCCTTGGTACTGCCGCCGTACTTGCGCTCCCTCACCTGCCCGGCCTGAGTTTTGGTCTTCGCGGGGGCCTTCCTGCTGGGGAACAGCGACTCGCGGACCTTCCCGAACAGGCCCCTAAATCCGCCGGCCATCAGCTCTCACCTTTCTTCTGCTCGTCGGTACTCTCGGACTCCATGGCGGTGCTGGTCTGGATCGGGGTGCCGTCGGTCGCGTACTGGTGGGTCAGCCGGGAGGGGTGTTCGCGGCGCTCCATCGCCTCCACCGCCTCCTGCAGCGGGATCGACGACTCGTGCTTGTGCGAGCCGGGCGCGATGCCCAGGCGCAGCGCGCCCGGCACCGGGGAGCCGTCGTCCTTCACCGGCAGGAGCTCGATCGGGGACGGGGCGTCGGCGGCGTAGAGGTAGGAGTCGACGTTCACCGCGAACGGGGCCCGGCCGGTGAGCAGGTAGGTCTTGCGCAGGCGGCGGTGGGCGGCGATGCGGGCGGCGGCGATGATGTGGAAGCGGATCTCCGGCCGGTACGACCACGACCCGGCGACCTTCTCCAGCCACTGCTCGTCGTCGAGGTGGCGGGCGGAGTCGGACCACTTCCCGATCCCGCCCTTGTAGATGTTCTTGTACAGGGAGCCCAGCGTCAGGGCGTCGGCGCGTACCGCGTCGGTGCCGGCCTCCTTGTGGACCGCGTACGCGGCGAGGAACTCCTGCGGGCCCTGGCCGTCGATGAGGCCGAGGTCGGCGTAGACCCGCTTGTAGCCGCCCCGCACCCGGGTCGTCCACTCCTTGAGCAGCGGCGCGGTGTGCGTGGACAGGTACGCCTCGGTGATGGTGGCCGGGTCGAAGCCGTAGGTGGAGGCCATGTAGGCGACCGTGGGGGTGGCGTACCAGCCGGGCCCGGTCGGCGGGCGGCCGTGGAAGGTGGCGGGGTGCGGCAGCAGCTCGTCCACCTCGACGCCGGTGAAGTCGCACAGCCACAGGCCCGCGGTCTTGCCCTTGCCCCAGGCCGGGTGGGTGACGTGCTCGAGCTCGCCGATCGGCAGCGGCAGGGAGTCGGTGACGGACAGGTAGGACGCGCATACGTCGACCGCGACCGCGAACCGGCGCCCGGCCTCGTCGTCGGTGAGCTGCCGGGCCCACCACTTGTAGTCCTCCTCCTCGCACACCGCCCGGCCCTTGGACAGCAGTTCGCGGGTGAGGGGGTGCCGGGCGCCGGCCGCGATCGGCACGCACCGGTCTCCGGCAGGGAGCGCGCCCTCGCGCAGGTGCGAGGTCCACTCCCCCGTCGCCTCGTCCTTCACCCACTCCACCCGCGGGCGGACCGCGT
Organism: Kitasatospora saccharophila; assembly: GCF_039529925.1. Lineage (NCBI taxonomy): Bacteria > Bacillati > Actinomycetota > Actinomycetes > Kitasatosporales > Streptomycetaceae > Kitasatospora > Kitasatospora saccharophila. Next base: position 7,170 of record NZ_BAAANS010000107.1, read on the forward strand.
CCAGGAGCAGCATCGCGGTGGAGGCGGTGGTGGCGCCCGGGGCGACGCCGAGGTCGGCGATGAAGGCCCGGTAGCGGCGGGCGAACGTCGCCCCGTCCCGCGCGCGGTCGGGGGCGGTGGCGAGCGGCGCGGCGAGCGCGCTGACGGCCTGCTGCCGGGCGTCGCCCTGCCCCAGCCACGGCGCGACGGTCACCTGCAGCGAGGTCTTCGGCCCGCCCGCCGACCCGGCGCGGCGGAACGCCCGGAAGACCGGCCCGACGTTCTCGCTGATCTCCATGCCCACGGCTGCGGCGGCCTTCGCCAGCTTCGCCCGCAGCGCGTTCAGCGCCTTGTCGGCGGCGGGCAGGGCGGCGGGCAAGCCGAGCTGCTTGAGCGCGGCGGCGGTCAGGCACACCGCGCCGTCCCCGCCGCGGCCCTGCGGGTGGGCGCGCTCGACGCGCAGCGGCAGCCCGGTGCCCAGCCACGCGAACAAGTCGCCGAGCTTCGGCCCGGCCGGGACCGGGAAGCCCGGCGCGTCCAGCACCCAGGCGCCGTCCGGGTCTGCGTCCAGCGCCACCACCGGCACCCACCGGGACGCGGTCGGCGCGGCTGCGGGGGCCGGACCGGCGGTGCGCGGCGCGGCCGGGCGGCCCTGGACACGAGCCGAAGCCGATGCCGAACGCTGTCCGGACCGCGTCGGAGCGGCAGCCGCAGCCGGCGCGGGGCGGGACGGCGAAGCGGCGGTCTGAGCCGGAGCCGGGGCGGGCAGGGCCGGTTCGACGGGGGCGGCCTGGGCGGCCGGTACGTCGGCCACCGGGGCGGCGGCCGCAGGCGCCTGCTGCTCGACCTCCGCCTCGGTCGGAGCGGGAGTAGGGGCGGCGGGGCGGCAGAGGCCGCCGAGGTGCATCGGGCGGCCCTGGACGCGGTAGATCGCGGGCTGTCCGCACTGCACGCACGGCTCGGCCGGGCCCGTCACCAGCGAACCGTCCGGGTGCTGGTCCAGCACCGTCCCCTGCACCGGCGCGACGAACGCCGCCGGGGCGGGCGCGGCGGGCTGCTCAGGGGCGGGGAAGCGGGCGGCCAGGCCCTCCAGCAGGCGCATGTAGGCCGGGGCAACGTCCGGGCCCGGGTGGGCGCTGCCATCCTCCCACTGCGCCACCAGCGCGGAGTTCACGCGCAGCGCCGCAGCGATCTGCGCGGGCGTCAGAGCGGCCGCCAGGCGCAGCCGCTTGCGCTCCGCCGGGGCCGGAAGTCCGGTGCTCACGGCGGCGAGCAGCGCGTCCACGGACTCGAACAGCTCGTCTGACATCTGGCTTACTCCTCCTCGTCGGTGGCGTTGGTGGTCGGTCGGGTGGGGACGTAGGCGATCGGGCCGCTGGAGACGGACGGCAGGCGGGTGCCGAGCAGCAGCTCCGCCAGGCGGGCGTCGTCCGCGCCGGTCGGGTCGGCGGCGTTGGCGGGGGTGGTGAGGTCGGTCAGGTAGCCAGCCAGGCGCGCGGCCGGGAAGCGGAAGCGGGCGGTGGTGCCGACCGCGCCGTCCGACTCCCACTCGTCCAGGCCGGTCAGCACGGCGACGACGAAGCCGGCCACCGTCACCGGCAGGACTCCGCCTGCGGCGACTCGGGCCGGATCGCATCGCCACCAACCCGACAGCGCGGCCAGCAGCTGGTCCTGGTCCAGGTCGGTGCCGAAGCCGATCCACTCCCTCTCCGGCTCCTCGACCCGGGCCGGGGCGGACACGCGCAGCACCGCGACCTCGGATGCGCCGAGTGCGGTGAGGTCCGCGGCGGGCCGGGCGGCCAGTTGCTGGAGCGCGGCCAGCGGAAACACCTGCCGACCCTTGTCGAGAACGCCGGGCACCACACCGGTGGACATCAGCTTCTTCACCGTGGGGATCGAGCACTCCAGGGCCGATGCGGCCTGACCCGTCGTCACGAACACACCCACAACCTCCACGTCTATCGAACTAGCTAGAAGAACTAGGAGAACTCTACGCCTCCCCTGCGACACTGTCCATGTCTTTCGAGTAAGTCCTACCAACGTATCCGGTGGCCGATGGAGGGCGGGTTCGTCCTCGGCCCTGTGACTGTCAGCGATAGTTGGCGGATGTCAGTGCTAGCTGGCGATCGCGGCGCCAGTCACCGCCAGTGACGATCCACCTGTTTGTGTGAAGCGTCGAACCAACGCCGGTTGGCATGTCAGCATTGGGGATCGGACTACCGCCCACCCCCTCGATCCCGGGTTGGCCAAGGAGACGCGCGTGTACACCGCCTCGGATCGCAAGATCCCGACCCTCAATGCCCTGGCTGACGCCTGGAACTCGCGCACACCCGGCAAGGACTGGCCATTGTTCCTGGAGAGGGTCCAGATCGACGGGTTGCGAGGATGGGTCGGCGAGGGGGTTGACTTCAGGTTCCCCGTCGTTGCCATTGCAGGCGAGAACGGCGCCGGGAAAAGTACCGTATTGAAGGTTGCCGCAGCCGCCTACGAGGCCAGCCAGAAGGACGGGCACACTTTTTATCCCGACGACTTCTTCCCGAGCACCATTTGGGAAAGTGTCGCCGGAGTGACGCTAACCTATCAAATTCGACAGGGCACGTCCGTAATTCCCGCCAGGCTGGGGAAAGTGACCAGTCGCTGGCGCGGAATGCCGGACCGGCCTCAGCGGCCTTTGTATTTTCTGGATATCAGCCGAACGCAGCCGATCAACACGCAGATCGGCTACGGAAAGGCCGCCACTCGCGCGAACTTCACGGGCCAGATCACGCCATTCGGCGACGATGACCGCAAGCTCCTGGGGCGGGTTCTGAATAAGCCGATCAAGGCTGGCGGGATGGCGGTCTACCAGAACAAGCAAGTGGGCGTACTGGACACCGGAAACGGAACCTACTCGAACTTTCATCAGGGAGCAGGAGAAGACGCAACGGCCGATCTGGTCGACCTGCTTCGATTGGCCCCCAGGAATTCTCTGATCATCATTGACGAAGTCGAGTCTTCTCTACACCCCCGGGCCCAGCGGCGCCTCATGGTGGAACTTTTTGACATTGCCAGAACCCGGGGGATTCAGTTCATTCTGTCCACCCACTCTCAGGTGATCCTTGAGCAACTCCCCACCGAAGCGCGCGTATACATTCAGGCTCAGCACGGCGGCGGGCGGAGCGTGCTCTATGGCGTCTCAAGTGATTTCGCCATGTCCCTGATGGATGACGTCCACCACCCTGACCTCGTTCTTTTCTGTGAGGATGCCAAGGCTGGCACTCTCATCGACGCCTTGATCAGAAACGAGGATGCAGACCTGATCCGCAGGGTCCAGATTCTGGCCGCAGGACCCGCATCCACTGTGTCCACGTTGGGTGACCTCTCATTCAAGAAGCGCTTTCCGGTGCGAGCCATAGGAATTCTTGACGCAGACCAGAAGCCAGCGGACGGCTGCATTTGCCTTCCTGGCAGCAAGGCTCCCGAGAAGGAGCTTTTCGAATCTTTCAGTGATCCCAATTGGGAAAAGGTCGCGGAGCGTCTGGAGATCCGTGTTGGCGACCTTCTGCAAGCCGCAGAGAACGCACAACAGGTAGGAAACCATCACGCCTGGGTCCAGCGCACGGCCGAGCAGCTTGGCCCGCGCATGCGAACAGACCACCTGTGGGACGCGATGGCCGCGGTCTGGGCAAGGGAGTCCGTTGATCCGGCCAGTCGCGCAGAGTTCGTGGCGGCAATTCGCAACAGCCTGACCGACTGATCATCTTCTGTCATATTCGCGCACTTTAGAAGATCTCGCGCATCTGTACATATAGACGCGCTTACCTATGTGCATGCACGCTGGCAGGGGTTCGATTCGCTCGGATACATGCGGCCTCGATGCACTTTTCGTGCCACACGCGGACCGCACGGCGGCCCGGCCCCGGTTGCTGCTTGGTAGCGGCCGGGCCAGTCGGTGGGCGACGTCGTGGACGATTGGCGGCGATCAAGTCGTCTGGCCGGTTCGGGACTTGGCGTCGGTGGCGGTGCTGTCGTCGCAGCCCGTGCGGCGGTTTACGTGGCTGCCGCGGCAGTTGCATCGACCGGGCCTGGAGTTCCTGGTGTCGACCGGGCGGATGCACGGCTTCGAGTCGCTGGAAGAGCGGTCCCTGCTGCTGGCGCTGGACTTCGTCGGGGTGACGGAGGTGCTGCCGCAGCCGTTCCGGTTGGACTTCGAGCACGTTGGCGGGCGGTCGGTGCACGTTCCGGACTTCCTGGCGGTGATGCCGGACGGCGGGCGGTGGGTGCTGGATGTCCGGCCTGCCAACCTGATTCGGGATGACGACTTGGTGAAGTTCGCCGCGACGAGGGAGGCCGCGGCGAGCGCCGGGTGGCGCTACAGCGTGGTGGCGGGGTGGCGGCGGCACGTGCTGAGCGTGGTGGACGCGCTGTCGGCCCGACGGCGTCAGCGCTCGGACCGGCTCGGGCTGCAACCGCTGCTGCTGGAGCGGGCCGCGAAAGGGCCGTTGCGGTTCGGCGACCTGGTCGATTCGACTCCCTGGCCGCTTCCGGCCCGGGCGGAGGCGGTCCATCTGCTCTGGCACCGCCGTCTCGGCGTCGACTTGGGGCGGCCGTTGGGCGACGACTCGCTGGTATGGGCTGGCGGCGGTTCGGCGGCTGCGGGAGACGGGTCGTGACCCGCGGCGTCCTGGTCCTGGCACCAGGGTCGGCCGTCGAGGTCGACGGGGCCGAGTGGACGGTCGAGGCGGTGGAACCGCAGGTCGGCCGCATCGTGCTGGTCGGCGCGGGCGGGGAACGCAAGCGCCGGTCGCTGCGCTGGCTGGTCAACCATCCGGGCATCCGGCCTGTCCGCCCTCCCGGGCCGGCGCCGGTTCGCAGCAGCCGGCAGGACGTCGTTCTGAGCGACCTGACCGAGGAACAGCTGCTTCGCGCCCGGATCAGGGCCGAGCACGTTCTGGAGGCCGAGACCGGGTTCCGGGCCGGGCACCCGTCGCGGGCCCTGCCGGGCGAGCCCCGACCCGCCTACGCCCCGGAGAAGACGTCGGTGGGCGAGCGGCGCCGGGCCAAGGCCGCCGAGGTCGCCGCGATGCCGGCCGTCGAGGCCGCCGCCTTGGGCATCCGGTTCATGAGCGAGCGGACGCTGGAACGCCTGGCCGGGAAGAGCGGCCGGGAACTGGTGCTGGCCTGCGCCGACGGCCGGTGGACCCGGACCGGGGGCGGGCATCCGAGCGTCACGGCGGAGATCCGGGAAGGGATCTTCGCGGTCCGACAGGAGTCGCTGCGGCGATCACGGATGACCATGGCAGCGAGGCACCGGCTGCTGCACCAGTACGTCAGCGAGGTGTTCCCCGACTTCCCGCTGGAGGACGTCCCGTCCCGGAACACGTTCGTCGCGGTCTGGCGGGAGTGGTTCGGCCCGGACGGAGCGCGCCAGCGCTACGTCCGCACGGCAGAGACTGCGGAGACCGGGCAGCGGGTGGTGGTGCACCGGCCGGGCCAGGTCGTCGCCTTGGACTCGACGCCGCTGCCGGTGAAGGTCCGCGAGTCGGTGTTCGGCGAGCCGGTGTCGGTGGTGCTCTCGATCGCGCTGGACCTCTACACGCACTCGCTGGTCGCGTTCCGGCTCACCCTGGTGTCGGACACCTCGGTGGATATCGCGATGCTGCTGCGGGACGTGATGCTGCCGCTGCCGATGCGCGAGGGCTGGGGCGAGGAGATGGAGTGGCCCTACCCAGGCGTCCCGGCCTCCGTGATCGCGGAGTTCGCGGGCCACCGGGTCGCCGCGCTGCCGTTCTTCGCGCCGGAGACGGTGACCACCGACCACGGCGGCCCCTACAAGAGCCACCATCTGGTCGACGCCCACCAGGTCCTGGGCTGCAACATCCTGCCGGCCCGCGCTCTGCGGGCGAGCGACAAGTTCGCCGTCGAGCGGGCGTTTTCCTCGATCAAGACGCTGCTGCTGGAGCACCTGCTGGGTTTCACCGGCACCGACGTCGCCGACCGGGGCGCCGATCCGGAGGCGGACGCGCTGCTGACGATGTCGCAGATGGAGCACGTGATCGCGACCTGGATCGTCAAGGTCTGGCAGAACCGCGTGCTGGGCGAGTACGCGCCGGCCTGGGGCCCGGGCGAGGAGCACAGCCCGAACTCGCTGTTCGCGGCTGCCGCCATGCAGGGCGGGATCGACCTGGAGATCCCTACCCCCGAGCTCTACTACCAGCTGCTGCGGGGCCACCACGTCAAGATCCACCAGGGCCGCGGGGTCAAGATCCTCGGGCTCTACTACCACCACCCGGTGCTGGAGGAGGACCGCTTCCGCGGCCCGTCCGCACGAGGCGGCCGGCACAAGGGTCGGTGGCTGGTCCGCTCGGACCGGCGCGACCGCCGGTCCGTGTTCTTCGAGGACCCAGACGAGCCGGGCCGCTGGCACGTCCTGCGCTGGACCGGTCTGCCGCCCGAGGACGAGGTCCCCGCGTTCTCCGACGCGACCGCTACCACTCTGCTGGCAGAGGTCCGCACCCGCGGGATCTCCCCGCGCACCGACGCCGAACTGCTGCCCGTCCTGCTGGAGATCCTCGGTTCGGCGATCCCGGTCGAGCAGTGGCCGACCCGGATGACCAAACGCGAGAAGACCGGCCGCTCGCGCCGCACCGCTCAGGCTGCGGCCGCCGCAACCGACCGGCCCGCATCGGCATCGGCACCGGCACCGGCACCGGCACCGGCACCGGCACCGGCACCGGCACCGGCGAAGCCTCTCGCGGACAACGTGGTGGCTTGGCCGGTCGAGGCGGCGGCGGTCGACGCCGCAGTCGATGCCGGGCGCCGCCGGCTGCGGGAGGCGAGCGTCGTCCGCGCTCCCGCCCCGCCCCCGCGGCTGGGCGACAGCCTGCGGCGGCGCCGCCTGTTCGCTCTGCCGTCCGACGACGACTCCGAGGCAAGGGAGAGTTCGTGAGCGACTCCACCGGGCAGGCGCATCCGCTCGGCGCGATCCTGGCCGGCAAGCCGCCACGGCGCGACACCTTCGCCGGCTGGCAGCACTACCGGGCCAACCGTCGGGCGTTCGTCCCCGCGCCGGTGCTGACGCTGGAGCAGTGGCAGGCCCTGAGCCCCCGCCGGCAGGTCCTGCACGATCTGCACCGGACGGCGACGCACGTCAACCTGCCGCTGCAGGAGACCCCGATGGCGTTGAAGATCTCGCGGCTGCTGTCCCGGCGGATACTAGTGCCGCATCAGGCAACGTTTGCCCCGTTGTGACGTGTCGCCCGATTGCTGTGCTGGGCGGCACCGGACCGTCAGAATGATCACGTGGCTGAA
>NZ_BAAANS010000108.1:0-14164 GCF_039529925.1 Kitasatospora saccharophila
TCTTCCATGCGCCAGCTGCGGAGCGATCACCCGAACGAGGCTGATGCGTACGAAGGTTCGAGCAGCAGCCGTGTCCATCAGTTTGGGAATCGCTTCTAATGGCTGGTCCGGGCCTGTTGTTGGCGTCTGCGGCGCCATCGGGACCAGTGCAGGACGTGGCCTATGCTGCGGCGAACAGGCCGGGTGAGCTGCGTGATCAGCCGGCGGATCTCGGGGAGGGTGAGAGGTACCAGGTCTGGTGTTCGAGCAGGTCCGGCCCCTTTTCGAGCTGCTGGGCCCGCACGACGGTGAGGTAGGCGTGGGCGGCCATGGCCAGGGTGATGTGCCGGTACCAGCCCGGGTGGCGGCGGACCTGGTAGTCGTCGAGGCCGCACTGGCCTTTTGCGGTCTGGAAGCACTCCTCGATCGCCCAGCGGGCGCCCGCGACGGCGATCAGCTCGTTGAGTGTGGCCTCGGCTGGCGCGTAGGCGATGTAGTAGGCGACCTTCGTGGGATCGCTGATGCTGCGGCGGGCCAGGACCCAGTGCCTGCGGTCAGGACGGTGCCAGGGGCGGACCTCCACGCGAGCCCAGTCGTAGATCCGCAGGCCGTGGGCGCCCTCGCCGCAGGAGCGACGCTTCCACCTCTGCCGGGGCAGGTCGGCGACCAGGTCGTGCAGCCGATGGTCCATGGCTTGCCAGGTGACGACGGTGTCGTGGCTGGTGGTGGCCATGACGTGGAAGACGTCGGCCTGCTCGAGTTCGTAGCGCCAGCCCTTGCTGTAGCCGTAGCCGGCATCTGCGGTCACCCAACGGAACGGGATCTTGTCGTCGATCGCGCGGCGGACCATTGCCCGTGCGAGCTGGACCTTGGTGGCGAACTCGACCTCGTCGCCGATCCCGGCCGTTCGGCAGCGCACGCGGTCGTCGGTCCAGGACTTCGGCAGGTAGAGCGCCCGGTCGATCAACGTCCGACCCAGCTCGCTGGAGTAGGCAAGGAAGACTCCGACCTGGCAGTTCTCGGTCCGCCCTGCGGTGCCGGAGTACTGCCGCTGGACGCCGGCTGACTGCACTCCCTTCTTCAGGAAGCCGGTGTCGTCCACGATCAGCACGCCGCAGGGATCCGCCAGGTGCTCGACGACGTACTCGCGCACGTCGTCGAGCACCCTGTCGGCGTCCCAGTCGATGCGGTTCAGCAGCCTCTGGATCCGGTCCGGCCCGCCGTGGCCGGCCTCCTCCGCCACGGTCCAGCCGTTCTTGCGCTCCAACGGCGCCAGCAGGCCCCGCATGTAGGCCAGTGCCGACTCGCGCGACTCGCTCCGCGCGAACCGGTGAGCAAACCGCTCATGCAGCCCGGCCAGCCCGTCCGACCAGCGACGAGCATCGACCTCGGATATGTCCCCACCCATGAACGGCCCAACGAGCGAACCCAACAACCGTCACGGTAAGCACCGTTGCAGTACTAGATGCACCGAGCCTGCCTTTGATGGCTAGGCCGCCGCTGCGGCCAGTCCGTGTGGAATGGCGAAGGCGATCTGTTCGTCGAACGGCTGGCGGTTGTGGAGGCAGTAGTAGAGCTGGCCGAGGAGCCTGTTGAGGAGGTTGCGCTGGGCGGCGGCATGCCAGTCCCCCTTCTCGCGTCGGCGGCGGTAGTGGGCGTCGGCGCCGGGTGAGGTGCGGAGCGCGGAGAAGGCCCAGAGGAAGCCGGCGTGCAGGAGCCGGTTGTTCTTGACCATGCGGCGGCCGACGTAGCTCTTCTTGCCGGAGGCCCGGGTGATCGGGGCGGATCCGGCGTACGCCTTGAGGCTGCGGGCGTCGGCGAAGCGGGCCGGGTCGTCGCCGATCTCCGCGAGGAGGCGGGCGGCGAGCTGGACGCCGAGGCCGGGGAAGCTGAGATAGATCCCGGCGTCCGGGTGCTCGCGGAAGGCTTCCTCGACGGCGTCGGCGAGGTCGTCGGCGGCCCGGCAGGCGGCGCCGAGCTGTACCAGGAGGGCGAGGAGCTGCCGGCCGAGGGCGGCTTCGACGAGTTCGGGGTGGCGGGCGCGGTCGGCGCGGAAGACGTCGCGCAGGCGTTCGGCTTCGGTGTTGATGCCGCGGGTGCGGCCGGCACGCCGGAGCGCGGCGCGGATCTGGACGAGGGTGAGCTTGGCGGCTCGGGCCGGGGTGGGGGCGGTGGTGAGGACTTCGCGGGCGTCGGGGCGGGTGAGGCCGCCGGTCTTGTGCTGGAAGGCTTCCAGGGCGGCGGGGTAGTACTCGCGCAGGAGCGAACGGATCTGGTTGGCGAGCTGCTGGCGGTTCCAGACGGCGTCCTGCTGGGCGCGGGCGAGCACCGTGACGGCGCGGGCCTGCTCGGTGTCGGCGGGCAGCGGCCGGTGCATCGGCATGTCGGTGCGCAGGATGTTTGCCAGCACCAGGGCGTCGCCCGGGTCGGACTTCTTGCGGCTCACGCCGTGGCGGTCGCGGTAGCGGGCGGCGGCCAGCGGATTGATCGCGTACACCTGCCGGGTGCCGGTGCGCAGGACGGCGACCAGCAGGCCGCGGCCTGTCTCGATCGCCACCGGGACCGGTTCCTCGGGGCTGTCGCCGTACTCGGCGAGCAGGTCGAGCAGCAGCCGGTATCCGGCCGCGTCGTCGGTGATCCGACGTTTGGCCAGCAACTGGCCGGTGCCGTCGACCAGGGCGACGTCGTGGTGCGACTCGGCCCAGTCGATGCCGCAGAAGATCTCCATCCGATCCTCCCTGTGTTGCCTGTTTTCGCAGGTCACGAGCACATGCGGGTCACGCGGCGACCTAATCCCAGGACTCGGTGGTCCGCCATCTCAGTAGCCGTTCGTGACACCAGCGCGCTCCAGGGGCCCCCGTCTTCACCAGAGCTCGACGACTCGCGGAGAACAAGCAAGGGGTCGGCCCTGGAGCGGGCTCGCGCCACGACCACGACAACACGGTCACCGGCAGGCGTCGCGGCGGCCCGGTAAGCACCCATCGGCGCCGGCCTGTCTCAAGACCTCGCAGGTCGGTAGACACAAAGGCGTCCAGCCCGGCACCGGCCAGGACACCGCGACACCCACTCCGATCGTGATGGCGCCGCTCTGTCGCAAGACCTCACGGGCCAGGGGAGAGCCCAGGCATCCACCACGGCAAGCAACCCCAGAACAGCCCTTCCACCGGGCACGCTGGAACTGCCTACACATCGGATTAGGTGGACACAGGTAGACGCAGGTGAGGCCGAAAACTCTCCTACCAGGTAAAACAGGGGTATCAGGAGATAGATAAAACAGATCTATCGGGCAAATGGTGCGCGCGAGAGACAGATCACCGCCGATCCGCGTCCGCCTCTAAATGATCTATCTCCGCCGTCCCGGCACCTGTCTCCCGGAACCGGGTCAGTCGTACGGGCGGCCGCCCGGGTTACCCCTCCGGCCGTGACCTCGGCGCCCAGGCCGGTGTTGATCGGGAGGTGAGCACCTCTTCCACTGCCCGGCCGCTGGGCCTCGGCGCAGGTCTGACCGCCTTGATCCCCAATCCGGGCAGCAGCGGCAGCCCGGACCATCCAGTCCTCAGCACCGCCGGTGGCCGGGCTGCCGCGCGGCTGCTGCAGCTGCGCACCGTCGAGGTTCCGGTGCCGGTGGCCGCGGCCGCCGCCGAGCTCGTCGGGCTGCTGCTCGACGACGAGGACCCGGTCACCCGCCAGGCCGCGGCCGCGGTGCTGGAGCAGCTGAACGCCGCCGCCCGGACTGCCGGGGTCGACCTGTAGCAGCACGTCGGCGGCAATCCAGGCCGTGCGCTGAAGGGCCCGCGCCGCGGAGGTAAGAATTTCTTACCTCCGCGGCGCGGGCCCTCACTCCCGGCCGGTGACCGGGGAGGACCCGGTGCGGCGAAGGGTCCGGAGCCGGTTCAGCCGCTGGGCAACCACGTCGTACGCGCCGCCGGGCTGGCCCGGCCACCTCTCGGTGCGGTCCCAGTCGAAGCCGTCCGGAATCGCGTATCCGAGGTGGTCGCGCAGGTTCAGCGCGTCGTGCATCGCCCGGTCCCAGGCGCTGGCCGGTGGGAGGTTCAGGGGGCCGCCGGCGTGGATCGCCGCGCTCTCCAGAGCGGCGTGCATGCTGTCGAAGGCGAGGTGGAGCACCGCGGCGATCTCGCCGTGGTCGACGGGACCGTCGGTGGTGGGGTTGTGCCGGAGCAGAGAGCGGGCGAAGAGGCGGATCGCGTCGGCCAGCTGGTAGGCGGAGGCGGTCGGGACGGGCATCGACGCAGCAGCGAGTTGCTGCGGGTCGCCGGTCACGGCTGGAGGCCGGCTGCGGCTGCGAGTCGGTGGACGTTCATCAAGGGCTGGAGGGGGCCGGGCTTCCAGCCGGTGGCGTCCTGGATGAAGCCGCTGCCGGGGTCCTGGTCGCGACGGTCGGCCACGGGCAGGCGCAGCCAGTTGAGGCGCTCGCCGGTGGTGCTGTGGACCGGGTGGGTGTAGTGGGTGAGGAAGTCCTCGTGGGGGGTGAGGGTCTGCTGGAAGGGGCTGCGTTCGTAGTGCGGGGCGTACTCGGCGATGCCGACTCCGGTGGGGGTGCTGATGGTCCAGGTAATGTGGACGTCGCCGGGCTGGTAGCGGGTGGGGTGCTGGTTGTGGAGGTGGTCGGCCATCTCGTCGGTCCACTGGTGCCACAGTGTCAGTGCGTCGGCGTCCGCGGGTGCGTGGTCGCGGAAGGTCCGCTCGTTGTCCGCTTCCCAGCGCAGGACCAGTTCGTGGGCGTTGGGGTAGTTGTTCCTGTTCGCGTTGAACAGCCAGACGGTGCCTGCGGGGTAGGGGTGGGGTTGGGCCTGGCGCACGACGGTGTGCTCCTTTCGACCGGATCGGGGACGTCCTGGGCAGCAGCATCGGGGAAGGCCCGGCAGGAGTGCCTGAGAGATCGCCGGATTGCCCTCTGCCGGGTGACCTCCGCGTGGCCCCGGGTGACCTGCATCTGCTTCGTAAGCTGGTGGCCGGGCGGGTGGTGGCGGCGGGTCAGGGCCCGGCGATGACCCAGGTGATGAACACCGCGGACATCGAGGAGTGGAAACGGTAGACGAGGCTGATGCGGTCGCCGGTGTCGGCGGCCGGGTCGGTGCGGGCGGTGTAGTCGTCGACCTCGGGGTCGGTGCCGCCGGGGACAGGGATGCCGAGGCGCGGGTGGACGGCGCGGCGCTCGATCAGCTTCTCCACCGCGTCCAGCTCGCCAGGCTGCAGGGCGGCGAGGGCGTGCTCGGCGGCGGCGGGCAGGAAGACGTGCAGCGGGGCCGGGGCCGGCTGCTGGTCGGGTTGGTCGGTCACCGGTCGCCGCCCGTGGCGCGCAGGCGGGCGAACACGTCGGCGGCCGAGTTCCACTTCTGGCCGCCGATGGGCGCGGCCAGGGAGTCCATCGCGTCCGGATTGGTGCGCAGCAGCAGGCGGTGGCGGTAGGTGGCGGCGACCTCGGTGACGGCGGCGAGGTCGCCGATCGGGGAGGCGTCGAGGGCGGCGGCCAGGTCCTTCTCGAACTGCTCGCGGTCGCCGGGCAGGCCGTACCTGCTGAGGGCGGTGCGGAGTTCGTGCAGGGTGGCCGGCCGGGGCGCGGCCGCGGCCTGGTGGTCGGGCTGGGTGGTCACCTGGTCCTCCTCGATGACGGCGGGCGATGCGCGGTGGCAAGGGCGGCGGATCGCGCCTGCGCGAACTCGGCCAGCTTGGCACGGGTCGCTTCGGCGATCCGGGTGGGGTGGGCGGCCGGCAGCGGAATTCGGTCCAGCAGCAGGTACGCGGGAGGGGAATGCGAGGGGCCGTCGAGGAACCACTCGTGGTCGTAGAAGTACAGCCGCCACTCCTGGCCCTGGTGGCGGAGCTGAACGAAGCCCTGGTGCTCGGGGTGCTCGGGGTCTTCGAAGGCCGTGACGCCGCTGCCGGGGACGACCAAGTCGGGAAGGAGTTCGGCGACCTGCTCCAGCACCTCGACGTACGTGGTGGGCACGGTGCGCAGCAGGGGTACGGCGGAGAACTCGGCGAAGAGGTGGTCGGCGGTTTCCGGGGACGGCTGCAGCTTGAACAGATCCAGCGCGAGGTCGAGCGGCTCCTGTGGATCGTCGCCGAACCGGGTGAGCTGTACTTCGCCTCGCCGCTCCATGGCCTCCAGGGCGTCGAGGAGGTGGCTCTTCGCCTGCTCGGCCTGGTGCTGGATCACGGTGAGAGCGGCGGCGATGGCTCCGGCCTGCTGGGGGGTCTGCACGGCCCACGGGGTGGTGAGCGCGGTGGAGATGCCCTCCACGCCGGTCAGGGCGGTGGCGGCGAGCCAGGCCGCGGCTTCCGGTCGGTCGGCCGCGGAGTTGGTGACCTCCTCGGCGGTGCAGCCGTCGTAGGTGTCGCCGAGGTCGGCCAGCAGTTCGCGCCAGGGCGCTGCCGGGGTGCCGCTCATGCGTCGGTGCCTTCCGGAGGGAGCGGGGCGGGGCTGTGGGGGCCGTGGACGGTGATGGTGTAGACGTCGTTCCACCGATCGTCGTTGTCCGCGTTGGGGCAGGAGGGTCCGCCTTCCTCTCCGAGCGCGATCCAGACTCCGGGCCAGGAGGGGTGGCCGTTGGTGAGGTACCGCCCGCAGCCGTCGCATGCCTGCACCGCGAACCCGCGCTCGCGGAGATCCGCGAACTGGGCGAAGGTGAGCTCGAGCCGGTCGTCGTTGACGTAGTTCATGACCGGGTAGAGCGGGCCGAAGGTGGTGCGCGCGTCGACTTCGTCCCAGCTGTCCATGCCGTCGGCCGTGGCGGTGGTCTGGTAGCCGAAGAGCGGGACGGGACCGTGGCCCTGCTCCTGGACGACGGTGATGCGCTCGACCGGGGTGCCGTCCGGGACGATGGACAGCAGGAACTCCTTGATGTGCTGGGCGGTTTCGTGGTTCGGGGCGGGGTGGTTCAGCCAGGCCGTGGCGATCATGTCCTGCAGGTCGATGTGCGGGTAGATGGTGTCCTGGATGACCGGTCCGTCAGCGGTGGCCAGTACCCGCCGGCGGAACTCGGTGTGTTCGGAGCTGGCGACCATCACCTCGTGGCCCTGGACGGCGGCTTTCACCGCGGCCGGGACGGTGGGGAAGTCCGTCAGGAAGCGGGCCCACTCCGGCAGCATGCCCTCCAGGTCTGGGGTCTGCTGCGGAGCCTGCACAGCGCGCAGGTTGCCGATCTCGTGCACGCTAGCGCTCGTTGTACTGGGATTCTGGGCCACGCGGGGTTCCTTCGCTCGATCGGACGGGGCAGTTCACGCTAGTAGCTGGACGGGAGGGCGTAGGGCCGTTCGGCATCACTCGGAGGGGTGAATCGCCGGCCGCCGGGCCCGGCTCAGGCGGCGCCGCTGAGGGTGCGCGGCAGCCGGGTGGGGTGCAGCGGGGTGGTGCCGCGGGCTGCCCGCTCCTCCCGGGCCCGGCGCTCGGCGATCGCCTGGGAGCTGGCGGCCGCGGCGGCGCGGGCAGTCGTCTCTTCCTGGTGGTCGCGGACGGCGACGGCCTCGGCGAACACGTCCTCCGGTTCGCGCTTGCTCAGCACGGCTTCGGTCTGGCGGGCGATCGCGGCGGCGACCACCGGGTCGATGCTGGCCTGCCTGGGCCGGATCGCGGCGAGGGCCTGGTGGTAGCCGGCGCTGGCGACGTCGTCGCGGGTGCGGGCCGGAGCCTCGGGCTGCGCGGCCGCGTGCTGCCGCTCGGCCGGCTGGCCGGGGCCGGTTGCGCTGGCCAGGGCGCGGGGCGGCAGCACCCGAAGATCCCGCACCACGGTCCGGCCGACCTTGCCGTTGATCCGGGCGACGAGCTGGCGGCCGAGCAGGCGCAGCTGGGTCGCGTAGGCGGCGCTGGCGGGCTGGAGGTCGAGGCGGCCGGTGGGCGGGTCGTAGTGCACGGGGGCGACCTTGCCGATGAGCTCGGGGGCGATGTCGGCCCACTGGTCGATGACGCCGCCGCCTGCGGTGGGCATCTCCCAGGCCCGGTCGGCGACGAGGCCGGCGAAGGCGGCACCGAGGCCGATCGGGTCGCGGCCGCCGGTGCGCACGGTGCGGCGGCGGGCGGGCCGGGCGGTGGCGCTGGCGCCGCCGGGGGCGTCGGCGCCGCGGGTGCGGGCGGCCTCCCGGGCGGCCTTGAGGGCGACGCGGGCCAGGTCGACGCCGCTGGTGGACGGCTCGGTCACGCGGACCTCCAGGGCTGGTGGATGACCATGCGGCCGGTGTGGCGCAGGCGCAGGACCTGGTCGACCAGGCCGTGGGTGTAGAGCCGGCGGGCGTAGTCCTCGCCGAACTCCCGGATCGCCATCAGGACCATCTCCGGGTCCTTCTGGCCGAGGGCGCGCAGCTCGATGACGTCCTCGCGGGTGAGCTGGGCGAGGTCGACCAGGCCGTCCTGGTCCTGGGCGAACAGCTCCAGCTCGCGAGCGTCCTGGGTGCCGGTCTGCCGAACTTGGGCGAACGCGGCGTCGACGAGGCGGCCCACCGCGCCGGTCGCCGGGGCCTGCCAGTCGGTCAGGGTCCACTCCGAGCTGGTGCGGTCGTGGCGGGCGCGGGCGGCGGAGCGGGAGTCGCGCCACTGCTCGACCTGGACGGCACGCTCGGCCGGGGTGCGCCAGCCGGGCATCTGCGTCATGCCACGCAGACGGTGGCCGAGCAGGCCGGTGGGCCGCCAGGTGCCGCGCTTGGGCGCCTCGACCATGGACAGCCAGGCCACGACCTCCTCCGCGCTCCAGCCCGCGTCGGCCACCTCCTTAACCATCCACGCGACCCGGGGCACCAGGGCGCGGCGCAGCCACGGCACCTGGCGCACCAGCTCTGCGGCCAGCTGGAACCGGCGTCCGACTTTGTTGAGCGGGCGAGGGGCCCGGCCCGGCTGCTTGGTGGACTTCTTCGCGGCGCTGGACTTCGGCTTCCCGCTTGCGAGGTCTGTCTCGGAGGGAAGGTGAGTCAAACCGTCAGTAGGAGAAGTACAGCAACCACCCCCCATTGGGGTGCAACGGCAGACTGCTGCTGAGGCGGTGTCAGCGGCCTGTGAAACGTGGGACTGGACGGCATCCGAGGGACCCTGACCGGCCGTCAGCGGGGCCTTCGCGGACGGCTTCGGCCGGGCCGCGCGGACCTTGCGCGAGGCCCGCTTGCCCAGCAGAGCCATCGCCGCCCGCCCGGCCTCCGCGATCCCCACCACCCGCCGACCGCTGCCCTCCCCCGCGACCCGCACGCCCAGGGCGACGTCGAACTCGAGCGGGACCACCCGGACGAACTCGCTCGCCTTCGCCTTCTCCCCGCGGACCCGGGTCCCCTTCGCGACGTAGGCGAGCAGGCCGGACTCGCGCAGCATGTCCAGCTGGTACTGCGCGGTCCGCTCCGTCACACCCAGCCGCCGCGCCAGGTAGTCCACCCCGGGACGGCACGGCGACAGCTCCATCAGCAGCTGCGCGGTACGGATCGCAGTACGGCCCATCTCCCGCGGCCCGTGCGAACGCGACGGCCGGTAGCAGCCCGACGCCACCACCCAGTGCACCGCCTGCATCCACGAATACGGGTCCAGCACGACCCGCCCCCGCGTCGTCGCCGCCCACTGCTCCGCCGCCGGCACCAGCAGCCGCGGCAACACCGGCACGCACGGAACGAACCGCCGCGCCGCCCGCGACACCGGAACCGCGGAGACGTCGACCGTCTCCCCGCGCTGGCCGGGAACCTGCGGCGCGGCCGGATCTACACCCGGGAGGCCGTCTACGACACCCCCGACACGTTCACCCGAAGGTGTGATGTGCATCACATAGCTACTGGGGTGGGTGGTGTCCCCGACAACCGGTCCGACAACCGGTCCCCCGACAGAACCCAAGGCTGGAGGGGGGAGAACTCTCCTCCCCCCCTCCCGGCCGCCGTCGATCATGATCGAACCAGCGGAGCCCACCGCGCCGACCGGCGAACCGTGTGACTGGAAAGGCATCCTGACCTGCTGCAAAATGACAACGCTCCCTACTGCTAGATGGGAAAGCACGGCACCCCCCAGGGGGTGCTCACAAGAAGCACCCCCTGCGGGTGTGGACACACAGCCCCCTCACGGGGGCGAAAACCAATCAGCGACCTCCAGTTCTCAGTTCTTCTCGGGACCTGTGTTGCGGGTTGGGTGCAGCCGAGGCCCTTGCAGGGGCTCCGACTGCGGTAGTGCAAGGCCCTGGAAACGGGGCCGGGTTGCTGGCCTCTTGCAGGAGGCCGGTGGTGCGTCCCCTTTCGGGGGGTCGTGCAAGTGGTTCTGGTGAACCGGTAGTACCGCTGGTGACCGGGTGGAAAGCCCGATCCCCAGCAACCCGCTCAACGGTTGGGAGACCTGAGAGCGGGGCGGAGCAGGTGGCCGCGTTGACCCGGGTGGAAAGTCCGGAGAGCGGCCGGCGGCGCTAGACCCGTGGAACGGTCAGCACCGGACGATGGCCTAGGTCACGGAACACCCCCACCAAGGGGGCCGCCGTGACCGGCCACGCACACAGAGACGGCACCCCGCCGGAGCGAGACCCGGAGATTTCCCGGTCGACTCCACGGCGGGGTGCCGTGCGCATGAGGGGGCCAGACGCGGGTACCCTGCATCACGTCACCACCCTCTTCGTGGTTGACCGGGACGGGCCCCTGGCAGGGGGCGCCGATCCACTTAACCGCCGTCCGGTCCGTCAGGGCCGGGCGGCGGAGTGCGTTTTGGATCACTGTCGGAGCTAGCGTACCCCTGTGGACAACTCGAAGAGTAGCCGCCAGCTCACCGTGTCGATCCGATGAGATGACGATTGCGCAGGACGACAACCTCTGCCCCCTCCTCCATCGTCTGTGCACTACGAGTTACTTGGCCGGCCACGACTCGATGGGTCGTCGCGGCGCCGAAGACCAGGCGAGGTCGGACGGATCTGGCAGCGTTGCCGCCTTGGTCTTTGCCGCGTCGACGGACCTGACTGCGGCCTTCATGCCTCGGTCGAGATCGACCAGGTTCTCCTGAACATCGTCGTACGCCCATCGAACGACTCCTGTTGCTGGGGTTGACGTGGCGTCGAAGGAGGAACGAAGCCGCGTCACCCGCTTCGCCAGCTCGTCGACCTCAGCCTGGATGGCAGCCAACTCGGCATTGAGATCACTCGGCAGAGGCGTCTGGATGGCGGGCAGGAGGCACTCGGGATGCAGTACGGTCCCGGCCTGTCGCTGTCCGAGCCAACCGCTGAGACGGTGGCTTGGTGCCTCAGTCCGGACGTGCGCGAACCCGTTCTTCTCGTAGTACTTCTGCAGGCCCTTGTTGTTACGCCAGACGTCGAGACGGAGCCACGCCTTGCCCTCAGCGGCTGCGATCACCGAGGCCCAGTCAAGAATCCGCGCGCCGAGATGATTGCCCGCTTCGGCCCTGGAGACGATCAACTTGTAGATGTAGAAGGCGCTGTGCGGGTCGTCGGTCTCGTTCCAGAAGTCCATGTCGGCCCGCCCGCGGCTAACGGTCGCGGCGATCCGGCCGGAGCCGTTGAGGACCACCCAGATGCTGCCCAGCTCGATCCTCTTGAGCCAGCTCTGCATGGCTCGCTCACCGAGATCAGGGTCAGACCACTGGTCGATGCCCATCTCGGCGAGCCACTGCTCCGCCTCAGTGCGCATCTCCATCAGGGTCGGCACATCGTCGGGCGTGGCCAAGCGAACTTGGTAGGCGCTCATTCAGATCTCCATCTCGTACACGAGGATGTTCAGGTCGCCGGGCGCGATGGTGACCATCGCGCGAACCGGCGTGTTGTCAGGGCCGAAGCCAACGCGCACGTGTTGGGCGACGGGCGTACCAGCTGGCAGGTCCAACTGCGTGATCTCGGCAAGCGTCGGCATCCGGGATGTGATTTCGTCACGAATTCGGATCTGTGGCTGGCCGATGGCCGCGAGGATGCCGCCGGCCATTGTGACGTCGTGTGGCTCCATCAATGGCGTGCCGAGTGCAACCGAGGCGGGGAACCAACTGTCGGCGATCTGGTAGGGCTCGCCGTCGACAAGCCGGAGTCGGCGGCGGGACACGGCGAGGGCACCAGCTTCGAGTTGCAACCACTGCGCCACGGACGGCGGGGGGGCCTCGCCCGGTTCCTCGGTAACGCTGATCAGCCGTTGCTCCGGGACCCGCCCCTGCTCGACCACGCTGGCCTTCCAGTCGTCCAAACCGGTGAGGACGTCGTCTCGTCGGTTGCCACGTTCGAAGGCGCTCAGCTCCCACTTGAGCGGGTTGACCCGACGGACGAAAACACCAGCCCCCTGGCGGCTGACCACAACGCCATCGCTCTTCAATAGCCCAACCACGCGGGCGATCGCCTGCGCACTAATGCCGTAGTGATCGACGAGGAACCGAGTCGACGGCAGCTTGCCGGACTCGCCGAACTCGCCGGCCTCGATGCGTCGGCGCAGGTCGGCGGCAACATCGGGCACCCGGGGTGAGGTGGAGGGACTCGTCGTCATGGCAGCACAGTAGCTGACTTCTCATGAGAAGTCAGCTACTGAGGACTCTTGCGTGACGAACAGTCAACTCTCTTGAAGCGCAACAAGGCTTCTCATGAGAAGTCATTGACGGGTGGTCAACTCTCCCGTAGCGTCTTCCTCGTCGGAACTTCTCATGAGAAGTTCAGCGGCCGTCCTACCTACTTCCTGGACGCCGCACGACCTGCAGTCGCCGCCCGAGTGGGCGCAGGGTAGCTCCACCAAACCCCCGCGACTGCCCGCAGCGCCGATGCGCTGTCCGCTCGCCAGGGCGCCGGAACTCCCGGTTGGCCTGGCGGACGGAGAGAGCAACGCGACGCAGCCCTCATCTCCCTCCACACTCACGAGGAGTCTCGATGACCACCCCGACCGCGCCCCTCTCGGCCAAGCGCAAGACCAAGACCCGCACGACGACCGTCTCCGCCCGGCCGGCCCTGCTCCTGTCGGAGCTGCCGCTCACGGCCGTAGACCGCGTGCCCCGCTTCGACCGCCTGGCCTGCCCCGAGTGCGGGACCTGGTGCCCCCTCACCACCCACAAGGGCACCAAGCAGCTCAAGCTCGTCCCGCACCACACCACGAAGGCCGGCACCCCCGGTGCCCGCCGCTGCGGCAACAGCAACCGGCTGTTCACCATCGACATCCCGTTGGTGGTCTGGCAGGCCCGGCGCGCCGAGGCCGTCGCCGACGTCGCCGCCCGCCGCCCGACCACCGTCTTGAAGAAGGTGAAGACGCCGGTTGTTCCGGCGCTTCACCAGCTCACCCCGGCCGCGCCGACCGCCGATACCGCCCGCCGCACCTACGAGGCGCACCGCTCCCGCTGCGCGGCCTGCACCGGCCACGCGCACTGCACCGACGGCTTGCGCCTGGAGGATGACCTGCGGGTCGCGCTGTACCGGGAGCCGGAGCGCCTCGCGGCCCAGGCCCGCGCCGAGCAGGAGCAGCGGGCCGCCAAGCCGGAGCAGGCCAAGAAGCGGCTGGAGCGTCGGGCCGAGGAGTGGTCCGCCGCGCGGGTGGACGCCCTGATCGAGAAGCGCCGTTGGGCCCAGTTCGAGCACTTCACCGGCGACCTCGTCGAGCCGATCCGGGGCGCGGCGGTGCCGAAGGGCGCCCGCCCGATCGGCACGGTGCGCAGCGCGGACGATGTGCTGGACGAGAACCCCATCCGCAAGAACCAGCAGCTCTCCGCCTGACCAGGGCACCGCACCGGGCCGGTCCCGGTTCCAGAACTGAACAGCACACCAGCCCGCGGCGGCCCGGACTTCCGGGTCGCCGCTTCGCATCTCCGGAGGTTTTCCGTGCGTTACGCCACCATCGCCCGCGAGCTGCTCCCGCTGCTGGCCCGGGCGCTCGCTGTGCCGGAGCCCCGTCCGGCCCGCGCCGCCGACGTCGACCAGCGGCGTACCCCGACCGAGGACCGGCTGGTCGCCGCCGCAAGCCCGCTGCGCTCCGGCCCCCGCTACCGGCCCCGGCGTCCGGCCGCCCTCGCCGCGGCCTGACCGCACGTCATCTTCTGCGACGCTGCCCGCCGCCGCCGTCCCCGCACCCGGGTACGGCGGCGACGGGGGGACGGCAGGAGCCGCTCCGTACAACAGCGACGGCCCTGGGAGGGCATTCCCGGGGCCGTCATCGTCGCCTTAGGGCTCGTATTCTGTTGTGATCATTCTGGGAAGTTGCCCTCGCGGCGCGGCCTGATCCGGTAGACCGTGTTCCGTGATGCGAGTGCAACTTTCCG
>NZ_BAAANS010000109.1:0-13411 GCF_039529925.1 Kitasatospora saccharophila
TCTTCCATGCGCCAGCTGCGGAGCGATCACCCGAACGAGGCTGATGCGTACGAAGGTTCGAGCAGCAGCCGTGTCCATCAGTTTGGGAATCGCTTCTCAGGGCTGCCAGGCGTCGCGGATCAGGTTGAGGTAGTGGTCCATGTAGGGCGGGGTGTCGAGCTGGTGGAGTTCGGCGATCGGGACTAGGCGTATGGCCTGGCCTTCGCCCAGGACCAGGTCGGCGTCGGTGCCGTCGAAGGTCGCGTGTAGGGGGATGTTGTTCTCGTGGGTGTGGTAGCGGGGGCCGGGGATCATCCGCATGTCGCGTACGCGGATGCCCGCTTCTTCGAGTACTTCCCGGTGGGCGGTCTCGAAGGGGGTCTCGCCGCCTTCCCGTGTGCCGCCGATCGGTGTCCACTTGCCGGGCCAGGCGATGCCGGGGATGTCGTCACGCAGGTTCATCAGCAGCCGGCCGGAGGCCGGGGTGGTCACGAACAAGATGATGCCCGCGAAGTCCTGGATGCCGTCTTCCATGGCGTGTTCCTCCGTCGTTTCTTAGTAGTCGTCGGGGCGGGAGATCGTTCGGTGCGGGTCACGCCGCTGGTCCACTTCCACGGGAGCGGGCGGGTCGAGGCCGCCGGCGGCGGCCGAGCGCGCCGACCGGAACCCCGGCCTCACTTCCCGGACAACACCCAGTTGCCCCATGCCTCTTGGTCCTGGGCGTCCACCGTGGTGCCGGGCGGGAACTCGTGGACCCCGTGGTCGGGGAGGTGGGCGGCGAGGAGCAGGCCCAGCTCCTGCACCAGGAGGGTCGGTGTCCGGGGGCTGGCCTGGGCCATACGCTCGAACAGGGCCCTCGCTGCCACCTGTTGGCGCTGGTCGTTGCGGCGCCGGAGCCAGACGTCGAGCAGGACGGGGTACCCGTCGTAGGCGTTGACCTCCTCCGGCGGTGGGGCCTGCTCGGAGAACTGGTTGCGCTCGACGTGGCACCTGACCTCGACCTCGGGCCCGGCTGCGGGGCTGCTGAGCACGAGCGAGACCCGCTGCGGGGAGGAGTGCTCCGGGTCCACCGAGGCGCCGACGGCGCGGGCGATCTCCCGGGCGACGGCGGCGAGCGGACGGCCGGAGGCGACGAACACGAAGTCCTGCTGGGACATGCAGGAACGCCTTTCGAGGGTGGGGGGGCGGTGCAGGGGTGCCGTCCGGGGCGGCGGGGTACGCGCCGGTCCGGACGGCGGCAGGCGGCCTCACGGCGCGGACTCGGCCCGGGGGCGGGCGGCGGCCCGCCCGGCACTGGGCGCCGCGGTCTGGACGGGGCTGGCGGGAGCCCAGTCCCAGGGGAACTGACGCTCCGCGAGGAGGGTGTCCATCCGGTGGCGGGCCTGCGGCAGGACCTCGGGCCTGCCCCGCGTGCCCAGCTCGGCGTAGAACAGGTAGGCGCCGATGGCGAGCAGCATGGCGATCGTCCGGTACGGGAGTCCGCCGGCGACGGTGGTGATGTCGTGCCCGTAGCCGTTCACCCAGTCCTCGTGGACGGATGGGTCGAGGCCGAAGGCGTCGCGGGCGAACGCCGCAGCCGACTGGTCGAAGGCGGGGTGCCCGATCGAGAGGGTTTCCAGGTCGAGGAGCGCGGTGTCGCCGGCGGGGAGGAGGGCGGCGTTGGTCGGGTTGAGGTCGAGGTGGACGGTGCACGGCGCGGGCCAGGTGATGCTGGTGTAGGCGTCGGCGGTGCGCGTGAGGAGGGTCAGGAGCCGGGCGCGGTCAGGTCCGGAGATCACACTCGACGGGAGCAGGGTGATGCGGCGGGCCGCGCTGTCGGTCTTGTCGATGCGCGGGAGGCCGAGGCCGGTCAGGGCCGGGATGTGGTGCAGGCGGGCGGCGGCCTCGCCGAGCTGGCCCCAGGTGGGCTCCGTGGTGCCCAGGTCCTCGGTGAAGGCGACCACCAGGCCGCCGTTGGCGGTGATGGGGCGGCCGTCGCCGACGGGGACGGCGGTGGGTATGCCTGCGGCGAGCAGGGCATGAGCCGCCCTGGCGTCTCGCTGCACGTCGGCGTACCGGCGGCGGTGGATTTTGGCGATCACTCCGCCGCGCAGGCGGAAGACGAAGTTGCCTCCCTGGTGAAGGAGTTGGGCGCCTGCCGGGTCGAGTCCGGCGAGCGCGGTGGCGTGGTGCAGAGCGGTCCGGGCGGCGCGGACGGGGTGCTGGTGGGTGCTGCGGGCCGGTGCGGCCGTGCTGGTGCCGGGGGCGAGCATGAGGGGCGTTCCTTCGGGTGGATGGCGGGTGCCGCCCCGCCCGGGGCGGGGCGGCACCGGGCGGGTCAGTGGCGGATGGTCTCGACCTCGGCGTTCACGACCTCCCACCACCTCCGTGTGTTCCAGACGGTGACCTGCGGGAGGTGGTCGGAGACCGCCTGCACCTGCGGCTCGGCGGGGATGGTGGCCGAGACGAGCGCCTCGACCAGGTCGGGGGCGACGTAGGTGCGGTCGATCGCGCTGAGGCCACCGGGCGGGCAGTCCGCGGCGGGAATTCGCTGCCGGTGCTTCTTGGGCCCGTCCCAGGTGGTGGACCGGTCCGCGCCGGCCTGTCCCAGGATGGTGGCCGCGTACCGGCCCAGCTCCACCAGCTCCCTGATCTCCATGATCCGGTGGGGCATGACGTCGGGCTGGCTGCTCCCGTCGGGCAGGATGATCGACCGGTCCACCACGAAGTTTTTGTCCTGGACGTTGTCCAAGGTGAGGGGCGCGCCCCAATCCGTCCACGAGTTCCTGTCGCCCTGGTCGAAGAGCAGCTCGTTGTCCTTGTACATGTTGGCCAGCACCCAACGGGTCTGGTGGTCCCGGTGCTGGGGGTTGCCGAAAGCGAGGTGCACGGAGGCCACCGACAGCTGGCGCCGGCTGCGGGCCCCGGAGGGGTGGATGGTGGTCAGCTTCGCCGTGGCGGGGCGGTGCCGGATCTCATCCGGGTAGCCGACCCACTCGGGGTCGGCCTCGAACAGCTCGGGCGCGAAGAACAGCGCGTTGCGGCTGCCGGGGCGCATGTTGGGCGCCTCCACGGCCGTGAGGCCGAACTCGTTTGCGACGATCTGAGCCTGGCCCTCCTGGAGTTCCTGGAGGGTGAGCAGCTGCGGGCGCTCGGCGCCGTGCTCCTGGGCGAACCGCCGCATCTGGTCGAGGGCGTCGGCGAGTCGCCAGCCGTGCTGGATGTTCCAGCCGACGTGGACGAAGGTGCCCGGGTCGGTGGTGGGTGTGCTGGTCATGCGGATGCCCTCTCGGTGCCGGGTGCTGACGGGAATAGTTCGCCGGGGCAGTGGTTCACCTGCGGTGCGTACGGCGGGTGGCGAGCCAGGTCGTGACGGCCGCGGCGCACACCCCGACGGCCCGGTGCAGGGCGGCGTCGAGTTCGAACCACGCGGTGCCGGGGCCGTTGATCTCCGCGTGTGCCTCGCCGTCGCCGTCGAGGCGCACGGCCTGGCAGTGGTCGATGTAGCCGCGCAGGCGGGCCCTGTCCGCGAGCCACAGGAGCAGCGGGCCGCGGTCGATGGCCGCGTGCGTACCGGCGTTGATGGCCGCGCCGGCCAGGAGCGCGGAGGCCGGGACGCGGTAGCCGAACGCCCTGGTGAGGGCGAGGGCCGCGCTGCTCTGGATCGCGGTGTAGGTGGCGACGTGCACGGCGACCGCGCGGCGGGCCCGGGCGTCGGCCGTCATCGTCGGCTCGCCGCCGCGGTCGCCCCTCTCATCGCCGACGCGCACGCCGTCCCGGTAGACGAGGTGCCGCCCGGCCAGCCGCTTGCACCGCGCCGTGATCGAGTCCTGGGCCCACTGGTCGCAGAACGGGTGGATCTCGCCAAAGACGGACAGCAGCGCGCCGAACAGCGCCAGCCGTTCGACTCGGTCGACACCGCGGTTCACCTGCTCGCTCCCGCCCTCGTGATGACGGCGGCAGCCAGGGCGAGGGCGGCGGTGATCCGGTCGTCGTGGTCGGTCGTCAGGGTGGCCGGGCCGCCGACGCAGGAGTCGACGGCGACGGCTGCCAGTTGGCGGCGCTGTTCGGTGGGAAGGCCGTCGGCGAGGCGGTGGCGGGCGAGGTCGCGGGCGCTGTAGCCCTCGGGCTCGGTGAGCGTCCGGCTGACGGCGGTGGTGTAGAGGCGGGCGGCGTCGGGCAGTTGGCCGGCGGCGGTGGCGAGGTCGGCGACGGTCAAGGCGAGCCGGGTGTCGAACACCGCGCTGCCGTCCTGCTGGGCGACGGCAGTGTGGGCGTGGAGCAGGGCCTCGGTCTGCTCGGCGGCCGGGGCACCGTCGAGCAGCGTGCACGCGACGGTCAGTGCGGCGGCGATGGCGTGCTCCCAGGGTTCCTCAGCGGGGGTGTCCCGGGCCAGGGCGCGGGCCAGAGCGGTACGGCCTTCGAGGGCCATGGCGACGACCGCCACCTGACGGGCCTCGAACAGGCGGGTGCCACGGTCGGTGGACTGCCTGAGGTGGAAGTGCGCCTCGGCCCAGCGCCCGGCGCGGACCAGGGCACGGGCCCCGTCGAAGACCCGGATGTCGTCCAGCCACTTGTGGACGTCGCCGCGGTCGACACCGCTGGCGGTCAGCCCGGCGAGCGGAATGCGCAGGCCGCCGAGGGTGGCGTCGTCGTTCTCGGCAACCGCTCGCTCCAGTTCGTCCAGGACGGCGAGCGCAGCGGTGCCGTTGCCCGCGCGCAGTTCGAGGTGGGCGAGGTTGACGAGGGGTTCGAGGGCTAGGCGGGCCAGGTCGGCGGGCAGCGGCCGGTGGGCGAGGTAGAAGCCGGCGTGGTTGAGGCACAGCACGCGGGCCAGGCCGGGCAGGCCGCGGTCGGAGGCGAGGAGCGCGGCGAGGTTGTGGACGCTGGTGGCGGTGGCCGGGTCCTCGGTGTCGGCGGCCTGCCGGGCGAGGTCGGTGAGCCGCTGGACTCGCTGCTCCAGCGGGACGGCGAGGGCGTGCCTGCGGGGGACCAGCGGGAGGCGGGCGAGGGCGTCACCGAGCGGGCCGGTGGGCTGGACGGTCATCGCAGGATCGCCTCGTCGGCGTCGACCAGGTCCAAGACGGCGCCGGCGGCGGCCGAGGCAAGGGCGGCCTGCTGCTGGTGGGGCAGGCCGAGGCGGTTGGCGGTGAACAGCTGGTGGTGGGCGAGGACGGCGCGCTGCCCCCGCCACAGCTGGCCCTCGTCGGCCAGGGCCCGCAGGGTCAGGCCGTAGACGGCGAACGCGCCGAACCAGGGCGCGGCGTGCGCGAGTCGGCCTTCCAGGAGGGCGGAGCCGGGGGTGGTGTCGGCCCGGAGCAGGGTGCGCGCGGCGTCGGCCAGGCGCCGGTCCGGGACGGACAGCCGGGGCCGGTTCTCGGCGACCTGCGCCCAGGTGTCGCCGATCTCGTACCAGTCGAGCCCGGCGCCGCGCATCGCGGCCGTGCCGAGCAGCAGCCACAGCTCGGCCCGCTGGTCCGGTAGTTCTCCCCGGTGGACGGCGGCGAGGTAGGTGAGGGCGTGGCGGCTGTCCTGGTGGAAGAGGCGGTGGGCGGCGGGCAGCGCGGCGTGGCCGCCGAAGGCGTAGGTCTCCGGCTCGTAGACGGCCGGGGTCCAGTCACTGATCATGCCCGCCTCGCGGCACATGTCCAGGGCCTCGTTGACCGCAGCCGCGGTGGTGGCGGCCCCCAGGATGCCGGAGGCGGCCTCGCGGTAGCGCAGCCGCCACCGCTCGCCCTTACGCAGGAAGTGCCAGGCGTCCAGCAGCCCCTGGTCCTCCAGGGATATCAGGGCGGGCCCGAGGAGCCGGACGGCGTGATCCTCGGGGGTGTCGGTGGCCAGGTGCAGGTGGACCTGCGTCCAGGCGCGGTCGCCGATGGCGAGCACCAGAGTTCTCCTTGTCGAGTCGGGTCGGGTCAGACGAGCAGCAGCAGGGCGTCCCAGCCGGTACCGGGGGTCTCGGCGGCCAGGGAGCAGCGGGCGAGGGCGATGCCGGCGGCACCTTCGAGCAGGCCCTGGCCGGTGGCATCGGCGCCGGGATCGGGCAGGTTGCTGGCGGCGGCGAGGATGCGCAACGCGGTGGCGTGGTCGGTGCGCTCGGCGAAGCGCCGGGCAGCAAGGCGGACCCCGGCGGTGCCGTGGCAGACGGTGTGGTCGGTGAGGCTGTGGGCCTGGTCGGGGTCTTCGAGGGCGTCGAGGAAGGCGGCTTCGGCGGTGCGGGCGCGGTCGGTGTCGCCGGTGGCGCGGGCGGCGTGGTGCAGGGCGGTGGCGATGCCGGGGGTGCCGTAGCACCATGAGGGGCGCAGCGGCTTCGACTGCCGGGTTTCGCCCTGGTCGGCCTCGGTGGCGGTCAGCGCCTCGGGCCACCAGGCGCGGGCAGCACCGTTCTGCTGCCAGGCGTCCAGCCAGTCGAGGATGCGCTCGATCGCCTCCAGCTGGCCCGGGACGCGGGTGCCGTCGAGGTAGGTGAGGGACAGCAGGGCGAGCGGGCCGGGGATGCCGTGCGCGATGCCGAAGTTGCCGTGCCCGCCCGGGTAGCGGTCGTCCTGCTCGCCGCTGGGCGCGAGGTGCGTCCACCAGCCCGAACGCCCCTGCACCGGCTCGGTCAGCCGCACCAGGTAGGCCAGCACCTCGCGCAGCAGCTCCTGGCGGCCCCGGACCCGCAGGTGCGCGCCGAGACCGGTCAGACCGCCCAGGAGATCGAACTCGCCGAAGGCGGGCCGTATCCCGCAGTCGATGCGACGGTGGGCAGCGACCAGGCGCTGCTCCACCACGTGCTCCACCGCGGAGTTCAGGCCCATGCGCGGCTGGTGGTAGGCACGCGGCCCGTGGATCGTGGCCAGATGCAGGACGTGGGCGACGGCGGGCGCGCCGTAGAACACGGAGGCCCCGGCGAAGGAGTTCACGGGCTGGCTCACGCACGTACTGATCCACTCGTGCGCGGTCTCCCAGCTTCCCCGGCAGGTGGCGGCGCGCTCGATGTGGAGCAGGGCGGTGGCGAGGCCGCCCTTGGCGAGGGACTGGCCCCACTGGGCGGAGGCGGTGGTGGGTGGTTCGAGCAGGTGGGCGGTCATGCCGGTTGTCCTTCCTGAGCACGGGCGGTGCGGGTGAGGGCGGCGGCGCGGGCCAGGCGGTGGCAGATCCGCTCGCTGGCCGCATCGAGGCCGACGGCGCGGGCGTGGTGCAGGTGCAGCAGCGAGCCGAGGACGTCGGCGGGCTCCAGCTCCTCGTCCCGGCCGAGCGCCCTGCGGTAGTCGGCCAGCTTCTTGGCCCGCACCTCCCACGCCAGGGCGAGGAGGCGGCCCTCCTCGGTAAGTTCCAACTGGTCGTTCCAGTTCGCGAATTCGGCGACCATCCGTGGCGCGGTGCGGGGCAGCGCGATGTCGCTGCGCCTGGGAACCCGCTCCAGCAGCCAGGCGTGGCCGGCCTCGGGGCCGAGCAGCGCGGTGGCGAGGTCGAGCATGCTCGCCGCGGTGACGGTGGCCGGGTCGGTGGAGGTGGCGCGCTGGTAGGCGAGTTGGGCCAGCACCGCCCGGGAGTCGAGCGCGAAGAACTCCTCCGCCGCCCGCAGCGCCGCCCCGCGCCCGTACCGGCCGGACTCCGGCAGGTACGTGTCGATCTCCATCCGCGTCAACAGGCCCTCCTCCCGCATCTGCTCAGCCCAACGGCCGATCCGCTCGGCGGCCAGCGACCACGCGGCGACGGCGGAGACCGGGAGGCGCAGGCGCACGTGAGGTTCGGGGTCGGTGTGCCGCAGGAACCACCACTGCGGGGGGACCACCCAGCTATCAGCCAACCCGGGCACACGGGACAGGAGTTCACCGGCGCGGCGCGGGTTGCCGAACAGGCGGGCCGACAGCCACCCGGACGCGCCGGGCAGGTGCCCGGACCGGACGGTGGCCAGCCTTCCGGGGCGCGGGCGGGTGGCGGGCAGCGGTGGCCGGGTGGAGTGCAGTTGCACGGTGATCTCGTGGGCCCGGCCGCACCACCGGTTGTCGCCCGCTCTGGGGGCCTCGATCAGGATCGCAGTCTGCTCGCGGAGCAGGTGCTCGCGCAGCAGCACCAGGTGCTCCGGCAGGCGCAGGTCCAGCGGCAGCCGCAGGTCCCGCTGCGACAGGTACACCGCCGCCCGGACGTTGTACCGGGCGATCCACTCGCCCGCCGCCAGCCGCCAGTCCTCCCACTCGGCGTCCTTGCCGGGCAGGTCGGCGGCGGGCAGGTGCCAGCGCGCCGCCGACAGCACCACCTCCCCGTACCGGACCCGCGGCAGGTAGGGCAGCCGCCCGGCCGCGCCCCAGTTGAACGCGGTCAGCCACGGGGTGTGGGCGTGGGTGATCTCGCACAGGAACCGCACCAGCGGGTCGACGTGGGAGCGGAAGTTCACCGCGTTGAGCACCCGCACCTCCACCGGGCGGCGGTCGGCGAGCCGCACCAGCCACATCCGGCGCCCGTCCGCGCACACCCCCAGGTCCTCCAGCCGCAGCACCCCCGATCCGATCTGCGGGTACTCGCCCAGCGTCAGCACGGGCAGCAGCGCCGGGGCCCGGGCAACGTTCTCGGTGCGGGCGTACAGCGGGGGCGCGGAGACCTGCACCACCAGCGCGTCCGTCCGCAGCGGCGGCGCGGTGGCGATCGCCGCCTCCAGCTCGCGGCGGCGCTCGGGCTCCAACAGGTACAGGAACCGGCCCGCCGTCGTGCCCGCCCCGCGCGGCACCGCCTGCACCACCGGCGCGAACGGCACGGCCCCGTCCGCCGAGAGCCGCACTGTCAGTTCGGCGTGCGGCTGCACCACGTCCTCGTCGGGCACCGGGTCCGGGGCGAGGCGTTCCAGCAGCGGGCCGTCGAGGTCGATCTCGTCCAGGCACTCGACGGCGGCCTTCTGCGCCAGCGCCAGCAGGTGGCCATCACGCCGACGGAACCTGGGCGGCACGTCCTCCAGCAGCGAGTCCCGGTAGCGGGCGGGGAAGCCCAGCCCGGTGTCCGGGTTCACCAGCTCCACCACCGGTACGACCGCGCCCGGCCCGAACCGCTCCAGGAACCTGCCGTGGTAGTCCACCCACGCCGGATGGCCGTCCGGGAACGGCGACAGCCGGGTCAGCACCTCGGCCGCGCCGGCCATCAGCGACGCCACCCGCCGCGGCAGCACCGCGGGACCCGCGTCCAGACGCAGGTCCACCATCAGCGACGGCACCTCGCCCACACGCCCGGCCTGCTGCCGCCCCAGCCGCGTGCGCAGCGTCCGCTGCTCGACCGGGTCGGTGGACTCATTGTGCCGGGCCAACTGCTCCCGGACGGTGCGCAGTTCGTCCAAGGACGAGGCTGCGGCGGGGACCTGGTCGAGGCCGGTGGTATGGGCGACGGCCAGCAGGTGGCCGAGCGGGTCGGTCGCGGTCGTCGGCAGCCGCAAGACGCTGATCAGGAAGCCTTGGCGCACCAGCTCGGCGAGCATCGCGCGGATCTTGTCCGCCGGGGCGGCCGGGAACCGGTCGGCGAGTTCGCCGAGCGTCACCGACACCGGGCCGTCGGCCGCCTCCAGCACGGCCAGCACCGGGCCGGTGGCGCGGACGGAGACCTCCGCCGGTTCCCCGTCCTGCGGGTTGCGGGTCACCGGCAGCACGACACGGCCCCCGCGCCGCACCCGCAGCTGGTTGGCCGTCACCGGCAGCAGGTTGCCGACGGCCTCCTCCAACTCCCTCACTATGGAAGCCAGCCAGCGCACGTCAGGGCGCGCCACCGCCCGGGACGTGCCCCAGCGGGGCGCGACGGCGATCTGACCGAAGGGCACCGCGGTCACCCCGGCGAACAAGCCGAAGGGCGTGGCCCGCTGTTGGCGCAGCGCGTACTGCATCACCGAGTCCGTCAGCCGGCGCAGCCGACGCCTCGGGACGTGGTCGAAGTTGAAGACCACCTCGCGCACCCGGGCGGCCAGTTGCGGGCCGGCGGCGACCTCGACCGCTGCGGCGAAGTCGGCGTCCGCCCAGACATGCTGGAGCCAGGCCCGCCAGTACGCGGTGGCGTGGGGACCGGTGTCGGCCAGGTCGGGCCACCAGGACGGCCCGGACCCGGCCGGACGGGCGGCGGCGCGCAGCAGGGCCGGTCCTACGGCTTCGTACACGGGGATTCACCTCGGTTCCGGGAGATTTCGGGAATGCCGGGGCCCGGCATGCGGCGGCTTGACGGCCGCACGCCGGGCCCAGGTCACACGGGGAGAGGGATGCGGTCAGACGTTGCCGCTGCCCGAAGCGCAGGCGCTACCGGAGCAGGTGCTGCCGCAGTTGTCGTCGGTGTCGCGCAGCAGCGCGGCCACCGGGTCGGCGCCCTCGACGATCGTCACGTCGAGGTCGAAGTCGCCCGCGGCGACGACGCCGGTGAGGGTCGCGGTCATAGTGCTTCCTCCTTGGAGTCGGTGGTGCAGGACCTGGCCGCGGGTTACGGCCAGGAGATCGTGAGCCGGACGTGGGTCTTGTCGATGACCAGCCCGTCCGGGAGCTGGTCGTTGGGGGTACCGGCGGGCTGGGCGGTGAAGGTCGGGCCGCCACCGGCGCGGTGCTCGCGGTCCCACTTCCGCACCTCGGTGTTGATCAGGGCGGCCAGAGGTCCCCCCTCGGGGCCGAAGCCGTGTGCGCCGAACTCGAACACCGCCGGGCCGTCGCTGATCTTGCGCAGCGCGAGGTAGGCGAGGCTTCCGCCTTCCACGATCACCGGGCACGCCATCCGGTTCGCCGGGGCGACCGTCTTGGTGTCCAGCTCCGAGTCGACGGACATCAGCCCGAATCCGGGCAGCGAGGACGCCAGCCACAGGTACAGCGAGTCGAACGGCTCCTGGTTGCCGACCGTCACCCGGGTCCACCACTCCGCGCGGGGCGTCTCCAGCACGCCGCCCAGACGGCTGGTGTCCGGACGCTCCAGTTCATCGAAGCGCAGCCCGATCTCCTTCGTGCCGCGCGGCAGCACCAGGAACTCGTCGTGCGCGTCCGCGCCCTGCATCTTGACGAAGCCGCACACCTCGGCGGACACGCTCACCAGCCGCCCGCCCTCCCGCCGGAAGGTGATCGAGCGGGTCAGCCCGTGCATCCGCAACGGCACGGTGATCGTTCCGCCCTCGGTGAGAGCATCGGTCCACGCCGGCGGCAGGTCCCACGCCCCCGCCGTGACGACGATCCGGTCGAACGGGCCGCCCTCCACCGGCCCGGAGCCGTCCGCCAGCACCACCCGCACCCGCTCGTACCCGGCCTCGCCGAGGTACTTCTCCGCGCGCTCGGTGACGAACGGATCGATGTCGACCGTCACCACCTCACCCTCCGAGCCCACGAGTTCGGCCAGCAGCGCCGCGTTGTAGCCACCCGACCCGATCTCCAGCGCCCGCATCCCCGGCCGCACGTCCGCCTGCTCCAGCATCTGCGCCTGGATGCGCGCCGCTGACACCGAGCTGACCGCGAGCCCGTGCTCGTTCCGCTTGGTCACCAGCGCCCGCTCGGGCTCGTACGCCTCCGCGGCCGGCACCTCGGGGGCGAACACGTGCCGGGGCACGGCCAGCAGCGCCGCCGCCACCCGGTCCGTACGGACCGCGCCGATGGAGCGCAGCGCCTCGACCATCGCCGTGCGCAGCTGTTCGGGAGAGGACTGGCCGGTCGTTTCCGCCGTGGCGGTCATCACAACTCCTACTCGTCGGCCGCGGCAAGCGCGGCGCTTCTGTGCGGGGGACGCCGGGGCGCCCTTACTCCAGGCCGGTCCGCCGTCGGCGCGGCCTGGGAGATCATGTGCTGGATCAGACGGTCACGGCCGGTCGCAACCGGCCCGGCAGGCGGGGCTCCGCCCCGGTGCTGGCCCCGGCCGAGAACACGTACACCACCTGGTCAACGAGCAGCGTCAGCGTGAAGTCCTCGCCGAAAACCATGGTGGCCATCGCGGCCTCCTGCTCCTCGGCGATCGAGAAGACCTGCCGCGCCCAGTACGCCTCCTGCGGGTCGAACTGCTCCGCCATCTCCCGCAGCCTCGTCACGATCCACAGCACGGCGACCCGCGGGGAAGACACCTCGAACGTGGCAAGCACCATCCGGCGCCCAGCACCGGGCGTCAGCGCGGTTACCTCACACCAGTACGCCCCGCCCACCCGCTCAGCCTCAACGAAGGCCGTGTCGCCGGGATGGACCGGAGGTATCGCCCAGCGCGGCAGCAGCCCGGTGTCGGAGAACACTGGCGCGACCGGCGTGACCGCGCTCGGCCGGCGAAGCCGCAGCACGCGGAGTAAGGCACGCCTCACCTTCTCTGGCCATCGCGCCGTCACGCCACTGCCCCCAACTGCCCCTGGTGGTGCACCTCGGCCCACACGATCTTGTCCCCTCCCGATCTCTCCACGCCCATGGCCGCCGACAGGCTCCGCACCAGCAACAGACCCCGGCCGCCTTCCTCGCGCGGCAAGAGGGCCGTCTGCGGCATCAGGTCCGGCCGCCCGTCCAGCACCTCGATACGGCAGCAGCCCTCCGTACGGTGCAGGCGGACCACGACGTTCTTGCCGGGTACGGCCGCGTGCAGCACCACGTTGGTGACCAACTCGCTGGCGATCATCGCCAAGTCGTCCACCGCCGGGCTGTCCGGCCCCCAGCCCCACTCGCAGAGTTGGTCGCGCACACCCCGACGTGCATGCTTAACCGACGCGACTTCGACCTCGTAGGCAGCTGTCCAATCCTGCTGATCAGCTGAAACGATGTGGTTCAAGGATGCTGCACCCCGCTCCCGGTTCTGTGGAGCAGTGCGGCTCCGTGGGCTTCGGTTCGCTTGCGGAGGTACACAGTGCCGCCGATTACTCGGCACAACCACCCCTCTCAACCACCCACTTAACTCACGATCAGGTGAATGGTCTGACGTCCGGTCACCACTTCGCCCCCACTTCCCGGCTGGCCCTGGCAGTCAGGGGTTCCTTGGTGGTAGGCACGTAACGACGGCCACGAGCAGCGTCTCGCGCTGCCATTCAGCGAAGGGACTGCCGTGATCAGGTCCAAGACTCTTCTCCACCAGTTAGTCACACAGCGCGCCATGACCTACTCGGAGTTCGCCGAGGACTACAAGCTCGCGGCAGCCGTCCTGTTCCAGAGGACCAACGACCCGATCTACCGGGGTGCTGTGGTAGCCGAGAACTCGTTCACTCGATGGAAGGGCGGCGACGTCTCGATGCCTCGCCGTCCCGCTCCGAGAATTCTTGAGGAGATGTTCAAGCTCAAGGCCAGCGAGCTGTTCGGTCCCTGCTCGGACGAGCAAGTCCCGGTGCTGCTCGCAGTGCCGGTGCTCGATGAAAGTGATCTACGGATGACCGCACGAAGTGCCCGCGCCCACGCCACAGACGCGGCAGCCCAGCTCCTGTGGACGGTCACGTAATTCCTCAAGGGCCGTGGTCACGTAATTCCCCAGGTCCTGGCTGTGCGAGGGGCTAGGTTGGTGAGCGTGATGACGCGGG